>CALMEE010000009.1 GCA_937862885.1 uncultured Planctomycetaceae bacterium | reverse complement strand
TCAGCTACACTAATTATCTGTCAAACGTTGTCTCAAAATCGTTGGCATCTTCCGTGCCTGGAAGTTTGAATTTACTTAATTCAGTGTCAAGAACGACATATTTTTTGATCCGCATGGACTAACGTGCTACCTATTTAATGGGCATTCGTTACAATCGCTGACATACTTCGGCACCGTTCCCAAATGAACGCGGTCCAGTTTGCGATTTCTTATGGTTTTGGATAAATTTTCTTGCAAGTAGTTTGCTCGAATCGCGAATAGCCGAAATTCACACGTGTAGGCCTGCGCGACGGGAATGCCTGTATTAGGGGATTCCGTCTAGGCCGTGGTCGTTTCTCGCGTTGTATCGCTTGGTCATGTCCTGAAATTTTTATTTGCATTGGGAGAAAACTAGTGTTGACTCGTACCTTGATATTCGCGTGCTTATCGTTGTGCTTGATGAGGTCGACTGTTTCGGGGCAGTCCAATGACTACGGTGAAATAAGATTTTCTACGTCCAAACCGATGTTCTCGGCGGTATTCATGGTCGAACGAATTCGTGAAGTCGTTTCCGATGACGAAATCATAAGCGGACTTAGCAGTGGGTTTCTTGAATTGTGGGGTGTGGATCTGGAGCAGACGGAGAAGTTCTATGTTCAGCAGGATTTCGTTCTGGGTGCAATTCCCCATAGTTCCGTGCCTATGTTCACGCTCAATTGGCAAACTAATGAGCCAATTGATACGGAAACCGTCATGACCGGAAAACTATGGTCCGAAGTTCGTGGAGGAGCAATGACGAAAGAAACCTACAATGGTATTGAGTTGTTTGTTACGGACGAAACGGGACCGTCGCTCTGTTTTCCTGACGAGTACACTGCATCGTTAAGTTTTGAATCTGGCAACAAGGCAATGATTGACCGAATGTCGAAGGAAACTCCGCCAGCGCAATATGACTGGATTCAGAATTACTTCGAAATCGCTGGCTCCTTCAATTTCGAATCTCATGTTGATGAGACTGAATCGGCATTGCGTGAGGTTTTTGGAGGGGCTCCGTTTGCCAACGATAAATTTTTCGCCGCAATTCGGCTTATAAAAAGTGGCTATTTTCGCGTTGAAGCGAAATCGAAGGAGTGCCTTGAAGTTGTGCTTTCCGCCAATTCTGAGGATGACGCGGAAACCATTGCGAAGACTATGAAAGATACCTTTACCGACGTCCTCGTTACTCTTCAAGAGCTTAAAGAAGAATTGGAACGATGGGGGGATGAATCAGGAGGAATAAACCTTGTTGTTGCTCTAAGTGAAGTATTTGGTAATGCAACCGCGCAAGCTGACGGCGAGCACGTAAAGATTCAAGTCCAGCAAGAGGGCGGAATGGTTAAGGTACTCAAGGCTTTAGCCAATCAGATGAACTATTTTTTTTCGATGATGTCACGACGTTGACTAGCTGAACCAAGCAGGCGTGCTGAAGATCTGGATTTCGATGGCACTTGCATACTCGACAGAAACTGCTGGTGCTATTGCAGACGACGCAATGGTTATGCTTCAGCCAAAGCGAAGTGAAAACAGGACGTTCCGGTCGATTTGCTCGTCAGACCAGATAATTCTAAGCAACCAATTTGATCTGGGAGACAAATTGTAAAGCCTCTCCCAATTCTACTGTCGGCAGCCCGCTGGTTGACATCTCTTTGAACGCGCAGGTTTGGTCTCATAAAGATTGGAAATGTGCGATAAAATGTGTGTCGTTTTCGTTGGCGTTCGAGTTTGCGAGCGGCTTCCACACTGGTTCGTTTTGGAAAATTGCCCTTGCAAAACTGGTTGAAACGGTAACAATAAACTGACAAAAGAGCACCCGTAGCTCAATTGGATAGAGCATCGGTCTACGGAACCGAAGGTTAGTGGTTCGAACCCACTCGGGTGTATTTTGGTATTTACGGTTTAATCCGTTGGTCTCACCGATTATATCTCTCCAACCCCGAAATGAGTTTTTCGGTTTCAATGATCAAACTCCACGGCGATTTCCGACCGCGTGCCAAGACACGATTTCTCCCCAGCGAACTGAGATTTCCACGCGACTAGTGCAAACTTTTCGATGTTGTTGTCGGGAATTATGGATCCATTCGCGTTTTTGGACCAAGCCTCGGCGTTGCGTAAGGAAATGTACGTTCAGTTAGTATGGTAAATTAGTCCGTTAACGATCGGACTGCTGGACACAACGCTAGCGATTCACCATATTAATGTAAAGACGCATTAATCTTAAGGACGCGGATCGTCCGTCTGGCCGAACAATGATCAACTTTGAAGCTCAGAGTCTCGTGCCGAATCGAGCTAGGGCTGTTGGCGGAATTGGTTCGTCAAGAGCTTCGCACATTCACCCTATAGCGTTTGGGTTGAGATGATGCAACTTAGACGCTTGGCTTCAATGATCGGGCGCTATTAGCCAACAAAACTTCGATTAATCAAGGAAATGGGTGCACGACAATGAAGATTCTGCTTTGTGTGGCGACTTTTTTGCTAGGCTTATCGATCCTGATGTTTAGCCAGAGACCAATTACGATCGCAGACGTTCATCAACCTAGCTCGACGCAAGGAGATGCATTGGCAACAGAGAATCCAATGGATGTGAGGCAGAGTCATTATGGGAATCTAAGTTCTGGCGCACCGGTCCAAGAATTCGTATGCACGAATCGAAATGGGATAGTGATGCGGCTGATTAACTATGGAGCAACCATGACGTCTTTGGAAGTACCCAGCAAGCAATCCTCTGAAAACCAGAACATTATCTTGACATGCCCCGATCTTGCTGGGTTTGAGGCTTGCCGTTCTTATTTTGGATCAACGGTTGGGCGTTATTGTAACCGCATAGCATTCGGGCGATTCTCAATCGATGGTAAGGAGTTTCAACTTGCGACGAACAATGGTGCTCATCATCTACATGGTGGGGACGTCGGGTTTGACAAAGTGGTCTGGGACGCTGAACCGATTCGCGGCGACTCGTATGTCGGAGTTCGTTTCACCTACGTGAGTGCAGATGGCGAGGAAGGATATCCCGGAAAATTGAGCGTGACTGCTGATTATATCTTAAACAATCAAGATGAAATTATCGTTGACCTCAAGGCAAAATCTGACCAAGCGACCCATGTCAACCTGACCAATCACAACTATTGGAATCTCGCTGGTGCCGGTGCGGAGACGATTTTGAATCATGAAATGAAGGTGGAGGCCAGCAAATTCATAGACGCCGATGAGACCTTAATTCCGACGGGTAAAATATTAGACGTAAAGGATACGGTTTTTGATTTTACAAAGTTTCGCAAGATGGGTGACCGCATCAACGAGGTTGGTGATGACCCGCGCGGGTTTGATCTCTGCTTCGCGATCGACAAACAAGATGGATCGTTGAACTTGGCCGCGACGGTCAAGCATGAAGCAACAGGAAGAATGCTAGAAATTTGGTCGACTCAACCGGGGTTGCAATTTTATACTGGCAACTTCCTAGATGGTTCACCTGGGAGCGGAGGCTATCAACAATACACGGGGTTTTGCCTCGAAACCCAGCATTACCCTGACACGCCTAATCATCCAAACTTTCCTTCGACTTTGCTCAAGCCAGGCGAAACCTTTCATCAGCGAACGGTACACAAATTTCGAGTGTTTAGTGAATAAACAAGGTTGCTCCGTCAACCCTAGCAACATTCGCCGGAGTAAGACTTGAGTGTCATCTAGCCCTGAAACCGTGGCGCCTCATAATCACGGACGCATGCATTGGCCCGGCGTCGTTCACGAGTTAGACCCGCAGTTAACACCATTTCAAGCTTTGAGACGCTTGCAATCGCTTGACAGGTCGTTGTTGTTGCATAGCTCGCAAAAGTTATTCTCGACAGGTGGTGCACCCGATCTGGGACGTTTTTCGTTCTTGGTGGCCGAACCATTCGCGTGGATCGAAAGTGACCACAGCAATTTCTCCACGTTGGTCAACTTGCGAGAACAGTTGTCACGGTACAACGAGGCTCCCATAGATGGCCTGCCGCCGTTTCAAGGGGGTGCAGCGGGCTTCTTGGCGTACGATTTCAACAGAGCTTTAGAGCAGATTCCGCCAGCGCGCCACTACGATTTTCAGTTGCCGAACGTGGCTTTCGGAATCTATGATGTGGTGATTGCCTGGGATCATAAGACTGGAAAGACGTGGCTAATTTCCCATGGGTACCCAGAAACCGATCACGGCGCACGGCGCACGCGAGCGCAAGCTCGGGCCACGCGGTTCTTAGCACAATTGCAGAGCGACAACGAGCCACAAACCGAATCGCAAGCTGCCCGCGAGCAACAAACATGCTTCGATCCCTATTCGCCGTTTCCGTTGGAGGAATTCCCGGGCGCCAGTTCAAATTTGTCTGCTTCGGAATACAGGGAAATGGTGTCCCGAGCCATCGAGTACATTTACGCAGGCGATGTCTATCAAGTAAATCTTGCGCAACGTCTATTGTTTCCTGCACGCAGCGAATCGATTGAGCTTTATGCTCATCTGGTCGAGGTGAACCCAGCGCCGTTTGCCGCTTGGTTTGATTTGGGGGACACGCAAATCGTGAGTTGTTCGCCTGAGCGCCTTGTAACATTGCGTGGGCGACAAGTCGAAACGCGGCCGATTAAAGGAACTCGGAGGCGCACCGGTCATCCACAAGTTGACCTCGCCCGCACGGCGGAATTATTAGCAAGTGAAAAGGATCGCGCCGAAAATGTGATGATCGTTGATTTGCTGCGGAATGATCTATCCCGTGTGTGTACGGACGATTCCGTTCGAGTCAGTCAACTGTGCGATGTCGAAGCGTACGCATCAGTGTTGCATCTGGTTTCCGCTGTCGAAGGAGAATTGCAACCTGGTTTTGATGCCATTGATGTTTTGGCTGCCATGTTTCCAGGTGGTTCGATCACCGGAGCCCCAAAGATTCGAGCGATGGAAATCATCAGCGAGTTAGAACCCACCACGCGTGGGGCGTATTGTGGATCCTTGGGTTACATTGGTTTCGATGGATCCGCCGATTTCAACATCTTGATCCGGACAATAACGGCAAGCAACGGTTGGTGGCAAATTCAAGTCGGCGGCGGAATCGTCGCTCAGTCGGATATCGACTTAGAATACGAGGAGACGTGGACGAAAGCATGGGCGATGCTGCGCGCGGTTCGGAGGTAAACGGCTGAATCGTGCGGACCTTCTTCCCAGCGACCGCACGAGCACGTGCATGGAACGCACGACTCCGTTTTGAGGCGTTAGACGTTCTCTCCTAAAGCAATGCACCGGCTGGTTGATCAACTACTCTCGCCACAGGGATGGCAAAGTGCGGTTGGCGCAGTTTTTGTTGCCGCACTTGCTCATTAATCAGAGGTAGCTGCCACAATGCTGTATCAACCAAATCCAGCAATGCTTGAGGGTCAACGGGTTTCCGCAAATGGTACGCTGCACCAAAATCGTGTGAGCGATGAATCACATCGACCGCTTGGTGGCGCGACAAATACATGATCGGAATATCCCAACAGTTTTTCTGCGAGCGAATCGACATAATCGTTTCGACTCCATCTGAATCGTCCACTCGCTCATCACAAATGACCAAGTCGAGCAGTTCCGTTTGCGCCGCCTGAAGCGCAGCATTCGCATCTTGTGCAATCGAAACGGAATATCCTGCCGCATGCAGGGTCGCTGAGATTGCCGTCAAAGCTAGTGAATCGGGGTCGATCACCAAAATCGTTGCCAAATGTTTGTTGTTCATGGATACACCTGAAAAAGTTTCAGGCCGGTGTTCGCCATTCCATGAACCGGCCGTTGGGAGAAGCAACCATCCTGACGACTCGCCTAGCACAACCTAGACGCGAGTTTTCATGCTTCTTGCAGCAATCAGAAGAATCGGAAAATGTTTCGGAAAAGTTTACCTTTCTTTTCCAGCCCCGATGATCACGACAACCGTTACCAGCGTAACTGTTTACCCAGCATTATTCCAAGCAAAACTGTGGCATCCGGAATTTGGTTACGACTTCAGAGCCAAAAGATATGGAGTCGCTGCGTGAAGAGAAAACGCTTGCGAAAAATTCAAGAGTTGCGACGAATCTTGGATTTAATTGAGCAATAGGCCGAAACCGCCAATCGACGAGCGGGCTGGTGCATGCGCTCACTGTGGATCAATTGCACTGATCCGAACTCGAAAGCCGACACGTTTGAAAAAGCGATTTCGAGAACGGTCCTCAGGCAGGTTGAGCAGCCAAGTTCAAACAGTTTTGGATGATTTCAATATTCCCTTCGTAGGACTCTGCTAAGACGGGACCAAAAGAAAAGCGAATGAAGTTAGCCATTGGCGATTGATCACCGCGACGTAGCATATCGCAGAGCGTGCCGGGAAGTATGGCTGCCTTATGTTGGAACAATCGTTGATTAAATTGTTCCGCCGTCATTGCGTTGGGAAGTCGTCCCCAATGATAAAATCCACCATCGCCTGTGAATAACTCGAGCCCCAACTCGCTCAAACCCGTTTCATAACGTTTACGTTGAGCGTCGTAATAATTTTGGACAGCTTGCCGCGCTTGCGTGACGCGTTGTAGTTCCAGCAGTCGGTTTGCAACGATTTGAGAGAGCCGAGAGACGCCACCCATAGCAATGGACGAGAAATTTCGGAAGATGCGGATGTGATCCTTTGCGGCAACGACCCAACCGATGCGAATACCAGGTGCCTGGAGTCCTTTGGTGGCTGCACCGATCACAAACAAATTCGTGTCGTCGATGGTACGGATGTATCGCAAAGCGCTTTCAGCACCTTGAGCGTTAAAGAATTCGTAGGCCTCATCAATTACGGCACCTCGATTTTCTGCTGAGCAATATTCAACGAACTCCTGCAATTGTGGTCCTCGCCACGTAACGCCAGTTGGGTTACATGGATTGCTTTTGATTATCAGCGATTTTCCGGGAAGCGAATTTTCTAGCTGGCGATAGTCGGCTAGGCTGGGCCTGAATTCATTCGCAGGGTTACTGGGAACCAGCCGATGTTCGATCTGGAACAATTTCAGCATATCCCAGTAAGGCGTATATTCGGTCTCTTCGATCAGCACCTGCGTGCCGGCTTGCAAAAACGCCAAGATTGCGAGGATTCCTGGGCGGCCGCCGGCGAACACAGCGACGTTTGCCGCTTGGATTCGACTGCCGTAAAAATGGTTGTAATAGTTGGCGATCGTCTCACGCAATTCGTCGTTGCCGGCCGCTTGCGGGTATTTCAAATCGCTGGATGAGAACTCTACGTTCGCAAGAATCTCGGGACCATTTGGAAGTTGTGTCGTCAGCGGAAAACCCTGTGCCCATGGATGGGTGCCTTCTGTACCCATATACTGCCCAGTCGCATCCAAGAACTTGAACAGTGTTTCGTACACTCCCATCGGCGGAAAATCTTGAATTATCACGGCAACTCGCTTTCGACGTCTTTGTGCTGGATGATTGGTTCGCTCTTGTACTGCGTAATCAATTTCTTGACGCAAGATGTGGGACGGCTCGCCCCTCAATTGATCCAGCAATTTACTCTATAGATACAATACTGTCTACAATTCCCCGCATACTCACCCCAAAACAAGCGCATTCTGAGGAACTATTTGAAGTCAATCAACAAGAGCCAACGCCGCTTGACTGGAGTCAGTTGCCCGTTCTTGATTGATAACGGAACGACCGCCGAAAAGTTTTCCAATTCGTCGCCAATCAACAGTGGTTGTTCCAAGTCAACCCTCTCTAGCACGCGACGGATTGATTCACTTGCATCGGCCAATTCTTCCGAATCGCTTTCCGTAGCGGGGTCGTTGGTTGAACTTAAGGGGTCACGAAAGAACTCATTCAACAGGTCGGGAGCAAAATGATTGACCAAATGAATTTTCTTTATTGAACTCCGCTCCATCTCCACGTCGGCTAGTTTGGCAAATGCCGCTGTGCGAAAGATCATGCCGACAGCACGCGCATGGTGTGTGTGTGAATTTTCCTCGCTTGCATCAGGCTGGTCGTCATTCGTATTGGGGATTTGATTTTGCGCAACCTGCAAGGGTGAGAGCATAACGACGAATGAATTGGCCAAATTGTCGTCCGCCACGAACTCAGCGATTTGAGGAACAGCTAGGCTTGAAGAGAAATCAAGGCTCTCGTCTCCAGAGCCGTCACTTAGGTTGCCGCGCAACGCCTGCATGGCCGATCCGACCAACATGTCGCTGTCTTCATCCAAAGAAACAACTATCGGCTGGAGTTTTTCGTCGACAACAAACCAAGCAATCGATGGGGCAACACAGTCTGCCTCGAAGCGACTCTGCTCTAAAATTGAGTGCCACTCGTCGTCGGTGATCAAGAGCGATTTCTGCGGCACTCCTAAAATCCCTCCAGTTCTTGCCGCTGCGCTATAGTACTCGATTAGTTTACCTACCTGTTCCAATCTGGAAAAGCGATTTTGCAGGTCAAATTCAATGCTGCGTGCGATGAGTGTCGTCGTTAACGTGGCACCATTCCTCCGTGCCTCCAGGGATTGTTGCAAGGAAACATTGAGTTGCTCACGAATTCGTGCCTGCTCAATTACGGTTAGGGTCTGGATAAACCATAAGGAAATTACGCCGAGCAACGCAGCAACCAACAATACCGTCCCCAGTTGGGCCAGGACACGATTACGCTGAGCCCAACGAGCGACGCGGCGACTGAATGATTCGCGATAGACGCTAACCGGTTCATTTGCCAGGTATCGCTCAATATCCATCGCCAATTCCATGGCAGTGTGATAACGATCGGTAGGTCGGTGTGCCAATGCTTTGCAACAAATCGCACTGAGGACTTTGGATACACGTGAGTCAATCAAATGCGGCGGTGTGAATTTACCGTCCATGATTCGGCGTTTGACCTCGACGCTATTGCGGCCAGGAAAAGGAATCTCGCCGGTGAGTATTTTGTACAAGGTCGACCCCAGAGCAAAGATGTCGGAAGTCGCATCTAGCTGTTGAGTACCAGCGGCTTGTTCCGGACTCATATACGCGGGCGTTCCGTGTCCGTCAGGCACCGCAATTCCATCGCTGGTTCGCGGCAGAAGCGTCTTTTCGTCGACGACTCGGTGTTTGGCCTCGCGTTGGAAAGGGATTGCCAACCCCCAATCCACAACTAATGTCTCGCCATATTTGCCGAGCATGACATTGTGCGGTTTGATATCGCGGTGCAAAATGCCCCGCGTATGTGCGTAAGCGATCGTCTTGCAAACGGAGACAAATCGCTGCAACAAGTCGCGCATGGCAAGCCATCGCTCGCCTTCATTTTCGAATGTGTTGGAGCCGTGAAACTCTTTGACACGTTGATCGAGGGTTTCGCCGCGAACCAGCCGCATGGTGTAAAAAAGCTCGCCTTGCGCAGATCGACCCATGCCGTAAACAGGCACAACGCCGGGATGATCTAGGCGACCGGTAATTTCGGCCTCTTGCTTGAATTGCTTTAAAAAATACTCTGTTTGGTGCGTTTCTCGGAGAAACTTGATCGCAACGTCACGATTGAGTTCGAAGTCAACGGCCCGATACACGACCCCCAGGCCTCCGGAGCCTATCGTCTCAAAGTCGCCAAACTTGGATTGAACGCGAAAAGAATCGTCAGATAGATTTTTGGCGTCGATATCCAATTCGACACGCTTGTTATTTTCTGGTTTGAGGCAGCGATTCATCGTCTGCAGAATGGCAATCTGATCTTTGACATCCGCCAGCATGGACGGGTGGTCACGACACAATTCTTCAGGAGAAATTTCTACTCCTTGCTCAAACGCGTCTTCCCAACGATCCAAGAGTTGCTCAATAATTGCGCCTCGTTCTCGATTCATTGTGAGACGTGAAGGGGATTAGATTTATTTGAATCAGTGATCATGCTCGTCGAACTAAGCAACGCTTTTTAGTCGTTCATCAATGAATTACTGGAGTGTGGGAAAGTCGCCTTTGAGTTTATCATGAATGGCAAGTCGCGCCGCGCGCCAATAGCGTTTAACAGTTCTCACACTGATATTCATAACCTTGGCCGCTTCCTCTTGCGACAATCCATGATAGAACAGCAATTCGACCACCTCCTTTTGTTCTTCCGGCAGCGTTTCAATTATATTGTGAAATTCACCCCAGTGCAGTGCACTTTCCGGATTGCCAGTCTGATCAGCTAGGTCGTAAGCGGCATGCGGGGCGTGACTCATATCACGTTGCACAAATTGAGTTGCATAGTTGGCGCCCATGCCCTCGGGTCCGCCGTAGTGTCGGGCCAAGTCCAGAAGTTCGCGGCGAATCTGTAAGGCAGCTAGTCGAAAAAAATGCCTAGCATCGTTCAACTCAACTTCCGACAGCGACTGAAACAACCGCATGGTTGCTCGCTGAAAGATATCTTCCGTTTGTTCCCAGCGGTTTACCTGATTAAAACTCTTTTTGATTGATCGCGTGAGGGCCAACAGGCGTTCGCACGCGCTGTCAATCAAGCTCGCACGAGCGGCATCGTTGCCGCTTTTCATCTGGGCGATCCAATTTTCAACCACTTCAGTTCTGTTTCCAGGTTCCGAATCCATCTTCAGATCGCCCTAAGAAAAAACATTGTCGCCTGCGGGCCAAGTTTCCGCGATAACCGCCAGCACGCAGGATGGGAAGCCAACCGTTGTACATGGGGCATAGGTCAAGGAGTCCGCAACCAAATGAACCTCCCGCAAAACAACTCGCCACTGCGAATGTTCCGGGATCATTCATGCTCATTCAATAGTGTACCGAAAACTTTTGGCAGTGTCACTTGACTGGGTGGAAATTCTCCAAGTCATTATTCCTGCCAAACTCGAAGTTGGCCCAATATCGAGTCGACATTTTGTTCAAATGGAACCTCGCATTGTTCAGAGGTGGGCAAATGTTTGATTTGGACGATGTTTCTGTTAAACTCGTCTTCGCCCGCGATGATCGCAAATCGATAGCCCTTTTTGTCCGCATACTTTAGCTGTACACCGACCTTCTTCGGTTCCGGGTAAACCTCTGTTCCGATACCGGCGGCTCGCAGGCCAGCAGCCAGCCTGAGGTAATCGTGCAAGTACCGCTCATCAAACATCGCGATCAAAACGAGAGCCTGAGTCCGATTTGATCGCGTCATCCCTAATGTTTCCATGGCCGCGAGCAGGCGGTCCAGTCCCAAGGAAGCACCAAATTATCGTAACGCCCTCCGCTACACACACTTCCAATCGACGGCAGATCGAGCAAGTTCGTTTCAAAAATCGTCCCAGTATAGTAATCCAGGCCGCGCGCTATCGAGACGTCAATTGCTAAAGATTGCTCGCGAATGCCGACAGCTTCCATCGCCAGAATCAGGTGCTCGAGTTCAGCAACACCCTGCTCACCGAGTTCGTTACCACTGATCAGCGACTTAAGCCGTTCCAGCGTCGAAAGATTGTCCGGCTGCTTTTCGACCAGAGCGAAAACCTGTTCGATTTGTGATTCCGTTGCTCCACAGTTTTTTTGAATTTCAGCGGCCACCGATTCTTTGCCAACTTTCTCGAATTTGTCGATTGCCCGCAGCACGGCAACTGACGCTGAAGCCAAACCATGTTTATCCAAGAATCCGTTCAGCACCTTGCGATTATTGACTCGGATCTTGAATCGGTCGAAACCAATCGCCCGCATCAAATCATAAATAACGAGTCCAGTTTCAATATCGCTCTGGATTGAGGTTGTGCCGATCGTATCGAAATCGCATTGCATGAACTCGCGATAGCGGCCAGTTTGTGCCTTCTCACCGCGCCATACCGTGGCGATGTGATAGCGTTTGAAGGGTGTGCCCAGTTCATTTATGTGTTGGGCGCAGTAGCGGGCCAGAGGAACGGTCAAGTCGAATCGCATGCCAACATGCCGATCTCCCTGGTCTCGAAATTGGTACATCTGCCGGTCTGTTTCTTCGCTCCCTTTGCCGGCCAAGATCTCGAAGTACTCTAACGCCGGCGTATCAATGGGTGCGTAGCCGTAGGAACGGTAAACTTGCTTGGTAGTGTCGATTAGCCACTCGCGCATGATCATGGCATCAGGCAGAAAATCTCGAAACCCACTGAGCGTTCTCGGTTTGATGATCTCGGACATATCTTTAGCAATTGTGTTCACAGAGTAATGATTTGGCTGACTCGTTCATAATCATCGCGATATTCAAACGCCACTTGTGCGGCCTAGTGATTGGCACTCGCCTTATGCGAGTATCGGGAGCGGGTTGGGACGCGGAGAACGAAATTTGCTTTCAGGTGATTTGTTAAAGATCGCCTCGCAAAACTCCGCGATTTGTTCCGCCGTCTCAAAATATCGCTCAAACGTGAAATTCGCCTCGAACTCACAGTCGTCAGTCGAATATTCGTGGCAAATGGTCGGACGATTTTGGTAAATGCCACATCGATTGTCGGGGAGCAACTTGGTGCATGGCGTATGCACCATCAAATACCAAGTCTGATCTTCCACGAACAAGCTCACTCGATCATGCAGGATAAACCAACGAATAAACTCGAAGTCACGTATGCTCTTGGGACGATCGATGGGCAAAGCGAAGTATCGACAGCATTTAGCGTCGCAATGATTGCACAGACAATCACCCTCTGGCAGGTCCTCGCGTTTGATAACGATTCGTTTGGGTTTTCGGAACTGGCTCGCCATCCGCTCCTTTCGCAAAAAAATCTTACAATTTCACACGGTTTTCGACGAAGAAACTGCTATTGATCTGAGACCCGATAACCGACACTTAAAATAAAACGGTTTCCGTCGCTTTTAACAATGCCTTCTATTGCCCGTTTGTCCGGCAATTTCCGACACAAACAAGCCAGTGATGAATTGGTTCGATAAACCAAGGTGGCCGTCGTCAAAAGCAATTACCGTCGTTTCAGGGCAAATTGTCTCGACATGCCACAACGGCGTCGACTTGTCGCAAGACTAACAAAAACGTCTGTCGTTGAATAGGTCCGGCGAGATCTAGCTTCGTGATCTGTAGTTGTTGAATGAGGCCCCGATTGATTGCAAATCTATCAACGAGCTTGAATTTGGCTTGGCAGTGCTGCCTGTGGTTGCTATTACCGGCCGCTCTTTTTATGGTGGTGTTGCATAGTTTAGAACGGCTGACCCTGGCGCGCATGGTTAGTCGTTTTGGATGGAAGAGTGTGTTGTGGACTGGTTGGCTGGGTACGCCCGTGCACGAGTTCAGTCATGCCATCATGTGCGTCGTTTTCCGCCACCGCATTGAAGAGATGGCCTTGTTTCAGCCAGATTTGGAATCTGGAAGACTTGGTTACGTCAGGCATGCCTATGAAAAACGGAGTTGGTTTCAAGAAATTGGAAACGTTTTCATCGGAATTGCCCCACTGATTGGCGGTACGCTTTCATTACTCTTATTGTTGCGTGTTTTTTTTCCTGGAGCAATTTCTGAGTCGTTGGTGATTTCTTCCGAAGCATCGAGCCTCGGTGAACAACTCTTCGCGATTTCCGCCAAGCTATTTGAACGGATATTGTCACCAGGCGCTGCGCATTGGAAAACTATACTCTTCATCTATTTTGTGCTTTGCATCGGAACCCATATGGCGCCTAGTTGGTCGGATTACCAAGGCGCATGGAAAGGTGCGTTGTGGTTAATTTTGATCGCCTTGGTCACAGTCATGATCGCAGGCGTGTTATTGCCTAGCGAGATCGATGTGAGCACCTATCTTCTACCTTGGTTGGCACCCGTATTGGCGATCTTCGCTCTTGTTGCTGTGATGTGTTCGGTCGGGACGCTAGCGGTGTTCGCGGTGACTACGTTAGTCGACATCTTCTTGCCGCGACCGAGAACCTAATACAGGATCCAACCGTGATTGCGGCTCGAGTGACCAAAGTCGCGTTCCGAGTTGTCGAAACGAGCCAAGGACTTTCGAACCGACAAGTTCCGTAAACGTTACCCATGGCATCGAGCTGACTTCGCATGGCCGATCAATAGGTGTCACGGGCTCGGTTCATACTGGCACCACAAGATCCAAGTGAGCCAACAATCAGTTCACTTTTGGCCGCAGCGATTCGCAGTGAGCTGAGTCGCTTTGTTCTGTTACCATTGAGCTATGCGAAAAAAGCCGGATCAGGATTTGCGGTACTACGTTTGGTCGAGTTGAATCAGCACACGTTGCAAAATCTTGAGCAGGGTTTGCAAAAACACGACGACCATAGGGCCGACCAGAATGCCGATCGGTCCGAGCAACGTGACGCCACCCAAAATGCTCAGCAAGGCTAACAACGGGTGAAGCTTTGATTGACCGTGGAGCAACCAAGGGCGAATTACGTTGTCGATCTGTGAAACGACGACCAAGCAATAGATTCCCAAAACAATCGCTGCAGCCAATCGCCCTTCGAAGAAATAGATGTACAGGCAACAGGGAATCCAAACCACGGGAGTACCCAGAAATGGGATCAGCGCGAATAGAGTTGTCAGTACCGTCAGCAAAAACAGAGAATCCAAGCCTGCAAACCAATAGCCGACACCAGCCAATAGTCCTTGAACGGTTGCCGTCACGAGTGAGGCCACGACGACAGCGCGACTGACCTGTTCAAATTCATGAACCAGCTCATCCAGATAGTCATTATCCATTGGGACCAGAGCCTTGATGGACTCGAACAAATTTGGACCGTCGTAGAGAAAAAAGAAGAGCGAAATCATCATGATGACAGTGCCGATGAGAAATTTCGCGGAGAACTCAATCGTGGCGCTGCCCCACGCGACCGCCTTGCTCTTTAACCACTCGATAATTTCACTGGTGTATTTGGCGAATTCCTCGGGAGACGGGTTCACTAGCTCCACCGCAGCGGCTCGTACGCCGCCGCCCAAAGATTCGATTTTGTAACGGTGGAACCAATCTGATGCCGCGGAGACAAACCGCATTAGTCGTTCAGTAGTGTCGGAATCGCGAGGTTGGTCACGCATTAATTCTTGTGCGTTTCGAACCGCATTTGCGAAGCGGGACCAAGACTCGACACCTAGAGCATCATGAGCCATTTCAGTAACTACTTCATCCACCCACGGAAGATTTAGCTCGCGCGCGAATATCTGTGCTTTGCGCTCCAATTGAAATAGATCCATGGAGACATATTCCAGGTCACCACCGAGTTGCGTCGCCTGCATCGTACGGTTCACAAGCGAAGTAATTTGCTGTTCCATGGCGCGAATCGACTCCGCGTGCGGCATATCCAACCCAACCTGTCTTCGCAATTCGATCAGCTGGGCAGAGACTTGGGTACCCGAGATTCGTTTCGTAAGGTTTTTCGCTTCGAGGACTGCAAAAGTGACAAACGTCCCAAGCGGCACCAGGACGATCGCTAAAACGCTAATGGTTGTCAATGCAGCCGCCAGTGTTCGATAGCCGCGAACTCGCGTCAAAATCCAATTATGCAATGGATTGAAAACGACGCCCAAAACAACCGCCAGAAACAATGGCAATAGGAAGTTCGCCATCACGCGAAAAAATACGATCACCAACAAAATGATGACGGCTATCAACAGCCAAAACGAAATCATGCGTGACATGCTTTTGCGGTCCATGGTCTTTGCTCTTTCGTTTTATTGACCGAGGAATCTCAATGAGACCCAGTCGAGTTTGCTCTGTAAAGATTGATACTGTGAAATCCCATGCGCTTTTGCACGCTTAAGAATCAGATCAACCTTACCATTAGAACGGGACAACATTGCTGAACAAGGGGAGCTTTTGATATTACTGCATAATTGCATTTACTTCGATCTCAATCCATAGAGATCAACGATCCGCATGAACAATGAACTCGTGAGTTAATACAAGCGTTTGAAAAGGGGAGTGAATCGCTTCTTGAATCAGGTACCCTTGATGGATGTCGCGTGTTACAATGTGGAGCCTAATTTCGAAATTGATCTCATCACAGGTAAGAATGAAGCGATGGTTGATTGGTCATCTTTTTTAATCGGCAACTCGAATCGCGATTCCTCTGGTCCGCTGAAAACGGTGCTGCAGGACATTCGTGAAGGCAAGGCCATTTTGCTGGATGTGCGAACACTGAAGGAATGGGACAAAGGCCACCTTCAGGATGCCGTGAATATCCCGATCGATGAACTCGAACAACGCTTAAGTAATTCGGAGGAGCTAGACGAACTCGACAAGAATAAGATCATTTATTGCCATTGCGAATCGGGCGTGCGTGCCATGTTGGCTGAGAAGTTGCTTCAGCCTCTGGGTTACGAGTTACGCGCACTTTCGCAAAACTACCGGGCATTAATCGATCATGGATTCCCACCCGCTGACTTAAACCAAGAAAATTCATAGTAGGAATAATGTTGAAACGATTTGACTTACATTTTGGAAGCCACGACATCGCTGGCCGGAACCTTCTGCGTCTATTAGGTATTGTGCTGTTGCATGTGCCTTTATTGCTCACTTTTTCGGCAAAGGATTGCTCAGCTCAAGATGTACCGTCGTTGACTGATGTACAGCGGAAAGCGATGGACTCGATCAGCGAAATTTCGGTCCGCAGCCGGTTGTTTTTTTTGGCCTCAGACGCTTTGGAAGGGCGCGGCACGCCTTCACGTGGATTTGATATCGCCTGCGATTATGTGGCGACTCAATTTGCCGCCGCCGGGCTCGAAGGACTGGGCGAAGACGGCGGTTACTTTCAAACAGCAACGGTTCCAGCTGTGCAAACGCCGACTGACGGAATTGTGGTACGCCGCGCTAATGGCGGCCCCCTTGATTTGTTGGGATTGCTTTGCGGTGGTGAAGACCACTTGACCTACTCCGGGAAATTGCAAACCGTAAAGTTCGATGCAGGATTTGAAGACCAAACGTTTGCTGGACCAGTCTTTATCGATACGTTGCCCGATGAGTCGCAACCACGGTTTCGGCAATTGAGCCAGATTGCCAGACTCGCCAATCAATTGAAATCGCGCGGTGCCACGGCCATGATAGTGCAATGTGCGGCGGACAGCCAACTAGTGCTTTCTGCCAGAGACGCAAGCAGACCAGCTTTGGAGAATCGGCAGTCGCGGATTTCGTTACCCGTCATCTTGATTGAGACAGGTTCCTCGCAGAAGATCGATTTCAGTGTCGAAGAATTCGAATTAGTCGTGCCGCCACAGATTCGAGCCGATGTTGCCGTTCGCAATACGATTGGCCTGCTGCGAGGGAGTGATCCAGAGCTTGCCAACGAGGCAATCATCGTCACTGCACATCTGGATCACTTGGGGATCGGCGGGACAGGTGACGATCGGATTTTCAATGGAGCGGACGATAATGCAACCGGCTGTACCGCAGTCTTAATGTTAGCTGACGCATTTGCCAGCCTACCAGAGCCCCCCAAACGCTCCATGATCTTCATGACCTTTTGGGGTGAAGAGCGAGGATTGATGGGGTCCAAATATTTTGTCGAGAACCCGCTTTGGCCTCTCGACAAAATCGTGGCCAATATCAACATCGAGATGGTCGGTCGGCCAGAGCCAGGTGCACAGCGCAAGAGTTGGATGACGGGCTGGGACCAATCCGACCTGGGAACCTTAATGGCTCTAGGCAGCATCCGGGCCGACATTGAGATCTTTCAACATCCGCGTTTCAGCGCCATGTTGTATCGCGCCAGCGATAATTTCTCGTTTGTTCAAAAAGGTGTCATTGCACACAGCTTCTCGGCCGGTTCGCTGCATAGCGACTACCACCAACCTTCTGATGAAGTCGCCCTTATCGAGACCGATCACATGACGGACGTCATTAAAGGCCTCTTTGCTGGAACGCTACTTATTGCCGATGGCCACGTTACGCCGAAAAAAAATTAGCGTCTGCGCTGTGATTTCTACGATTCGACAAACACGACAAAGCCGCAGATCGACGAAAATTTTTCCTTGAGGCTGATCGCCGGGGCCTGTGTTATACTGAGCCCGAAAATAACGCGATGAAGTTCCAGGCAGGCTGGTAGCAATCGATGAGTAGGCATTGTCTGGCCAAACGTGCGTCACTTATGGTTGGTAATTCGTGAATCGCGATCGATAATTCGCCGGGATGTTGTTCCGTTAGCGGCCAGGACTGCTGTGCAGTTGCTGTAAGCTGTAAACCGAGCCTGGTACTCAAGTCCGAAGTTTCGCCAGCGTAAAGAACTTGATTTCCATGCCGAATTGCATAGAGAGCCTGGGTGGTGGCAAGCGAAGAGACGTTAAGAGCATGAATTGGGTGCCAATCAGAATCAGCAAACTGATGAACCGTCAGGCCCACCATCCTTTTTCGCGCGACGGTGATCTGTTTGCGCAACTTGAGTGCTGCCCAGCGATACTCAAGGGCTGAGTAATCAACGGTGCTGAATCTTGCGAATTCGTCAAACTGTGCCGCTTTGAGCGGATCACAAAATATTTCGTCGAGATTGGCATCGCAGTACAATTCGCTGACGCTACGCCACGCAATCTCTGCCGCGAACAAAATTGGATCCAGGTGTTCCCAATCAAACAAGGTCAATCGACTCGCCTCGACATCTGACCGCTTCAGTTTTCCCGTAGAACGCAGGCGAAACAAAAAGCGATTGCGCTCAGCCGCACTTCCGGGCAAACCGAGGCGATCGCATTGCTGTTGAAATTCCAGGTTATGCTGCGGGTCGGCTACGACGCGATCCACGGAATAGCCGCGATTTGACTCGGCAAACGCTTTGATCACATCGTCAGCGGCTTTCTCAAGTTCGCCATGGTCAATAGATTTTCGAAATCCCCTTTGCACTACCGGGGATTTGGCTCGCTGCCGTGCCTTCGGAGAAGTCGTCGCGGGCGCGCTAACTTTTGGCTCGGGCGATCCTTCTAATTCATCACCCTCACAGACGGCATCAATGCGCTTACGGCCAAGTTTGGCGTATTCTTTCGAAAGTTCAAAGCCTAGAAACCGCCGACCTTTCTTCTTGGCGACGGCCAATGTCGTACAACTACCTGCGAACGGATCTAACACGATATCGCCAACGTTCGAACAACTTGAAATGATACGACCGAGCAGTTGTTCAGGCATCTGGCAACCGTGAAATCCAGCTCGTTCCTTAAACGTTCCCGCCACGCGTGGAAAATACCATGTATCTTCAGACGGCGTAAATCCATCAATGCAATCTTGGGGTCTCAATATCCAGGTGTCATCGGGCGTTCGACCAGCGGGATTGGCTCGTTTGTCGGCATAGACGAGTTGTCGGGCGGAAGGGACGGCGATCTCGTGAACGTTGAACACAAACCGTTTAGGATCTTTCACGAAATGAAAGAGGTGCGCATGGGAACGGGTGAATTTTGTTCTGCAATGAACGCCAAAGGTGTAGTACCAGACAACCCAACTCCGCGTGTGAAATCCGATTCTTTGTGCTTCGATTTTCAACTCGGCTGCGTATTCGTCGCCGATCGCCAGCCAGAACGCTCCGCGGTCGTCGAGCACGCGATGCACTTCGGACATCCATCGAATTGACCATTGCAGATAATCTTCGGTTGCCAGCCGATCATCGTATTCATCGTATTCGTAACCAATGTTAAATGGAGGATCTGCAAATGCTAATTGCGCAAAATTATCTGGTAATCTACGCAGTCCCTCAATACAGTCCGCTTGGTGGACCTGTCCTATGTAATTGTCAATCGCTAAATCCACGATTCTCTCCATGCCGACACGCTCGTTTGTCTTACGATTTTCGATCTTGCTGTTATAGCGATTCGCAAATTTTTTGGCAGGTGCTCGACTCGTATTTTCGAATAACTCCCCAAAATTCTTTCGCAACAAAAAATGTTCTTGAAATACTCTACTATCAATTGCGACTTGCATCACGCTGTCCGTACCTCCAATTCTCGCGTTGACGAACACCCTTCTGACCAGACAGATATCACGCCGTTGATGGCGAAAACGAAGAACATATTCAACAAACATTTATTCAGCTCATGTGGGACGCGAAGCGGATTACAAATTCAACTCATTTGGTTGAAAGTTCAGCTGCACTAAGTTCTAATAGATCGCATAGTTTTGCGATGCATTCCCGTGATTGTGCAATTTGCGACAACCCTTGATGTGCTGCAGGCCCGCGAGATCCACATGTGGAGCGGCCAACTTCCGGGGGCAACACGCCCGATCATGGGGTAGGCTGATGGTCAAATGTCTATTGGACTGACGGCTAGAGCTATTCAGTCGGAGTATTGAAGACTATGCTGAAAGCGTGGAATGAAGCAAAACTATCTGAAGCGACATTGTCCGGTTTGTGTCGGCAGCTAATCCTATTCCGAGTCTGAGATATTGAGGTTGTTAGATTGGATGAACCGCAATTCGTATCACGCAGGTTGGATCGCTTGGTTGTTCGTTTGCATGTTTTGGCTGGAAACACTGATCTGCATTTCCAGTTACGGCGGCGAGCGAGGAGGTTTCGTCCAAGACCAAGAGTCGTCAAATTCGGTTCACGGTGATGCTCGTAGAACAGATGATCCCGTCGATTTTGCCCGTGATATCCTGCCGATTCTTGACCAGCATTGCATTTCCTGTCACGGCCCACTTCGTCAGGAGAGCAGCCTGCGTTTCGACGTGAGAGAGTCTGCCATCGGGGTCGCCGATTGGGGAGAGCCTGTTATCGATCCAGGCAACAGCGCGGGGAGCCTACTCTACCAGTTTGTAACTGGTGAGGGGGATTTGCTGATGCCTCCCGCTGGAACAACTCAGCCATTGCTACCTGAGCATATCGACAAGCTACGTCGTTGGATCGATGAGGGGGCCGATTGGCCCGATGAGTTTTCAGGCGATCACTTCGTTGAATTAGAATCAGACCATTGGTCTTTCCAGCCACTGCATGTCGTTCCACCGCTAGAGTTGCCTGAGCCTGCAAATTTCCCATTCATCAACGACATCGATCGGTACATACATGCAACGTTGGCGGACCGTCAACTCGCTCCGTCACCACTCGCTGCACCGGAGACGTTGATTCGCCGTTTGTATCTGAATTTGCACGGCTTGTTGCCCGATCCGGAATTAGTTGATGGATTCAGGGCAAATCCATCCCGCGAAAACTATGAACGGATTGTCGATGATGCGCTGGCTAGTCCTCGCTACGGTGAGCGTTGGGCGCGGCATTGGTTGGACGTGGTTCGGTTCGGTGAGTCAACTGGCTACGAAGTGAATCGAGATCGAGCCAATGCTTATTTTTATCGCGACTACGTAATTGATGCCTTCAATCGTGATATTTCGTATCGCCAGTTCGTTATGGAGCAAATCGCAGGGGACCTGTTAGGAGCCGATGAAGCCACCGGATTCCTGGTGGGTGGCCCCTACGATATCGTCAAGAGTCCTGACATCAATCTAACCTTGATGCAACGCGAGGACGAGTTGGCTGATTTCGTGAACGCAACGTCGACGGCGTTTCTGGGATTAACGGTCGCTTGCGCTCGTTGCCACAATCACAAATTCGATCCCATTCCACAACGCGACTATTACGCCATGCAGGCCGTATTTTCCGGCGTTAAGCATGGCGAACGACCGCTGCTCTCGAAAGCTGATCCTGAACTGAAGTCTTCGATAGAAGAATTAGGGGCCGATATTCAGCACGCCGAAGAACGTTTGAACCATTTGCGCAGCTTGACCATGGACCAAAACGGCTTTTCCGAGTTGTTGCCCCAAGTCAACGCCCAGCAGAACGTCGAGGAATTTGAGCCAATTGAAGCTCGTTTTGTTCGATTCAATATTCTGAAGACCAACTTGTATGAAGGTTGTTTGGACGAATTGGAAATTTATGGCCTGGATGATGAAACCAACATCGGGCTCGCCAGTCGGGGCGCAACAGTCAGCTCAAGCGGCGACTATCAAGGCAATCCGAAACATCAGCTCGCTCATCTTAACGACGGCATTTACGGTAACGATAAGAGTTGGATCGCCGCCGGCACACCCGCCTGGGTACAGGTTGCGTTACCCGAACCGCAGTTGATTCGTCGGATTGTGTGGGGACGTGATCGCAGCGGAGAATTTAACGATCGGCTCGCGGTTCGCTACTTGATTGAGGTATCCGTGGATGGCGAGGACTGGCAAGAAGTCTCTAGTTCAAAAAGCCGCCGACCCATTGTCGGACAGGACGGTACGATACACGATGACGACTTCATTCATCGCCTGCCAACGGAACTTTTTGCTGAAGCCAACCGGTTGCTTGAACAGGTGCAGCATCAACGAGAGCGGCTAAGGGAATTGGAAGCACAGATCCCGCTTGCCTATGTTGGCGAGTTTCGCGAACCCGCCACAATTCGTCGCCTGCACCGTGGCGATCCCCTTTCTCCGTTGGAAGAAGTGCCGCCTGGCGCGCTGACGTTGCTGGGTTCGTTGGGCCTGACGAGTTCGAGTCCTGAACATGAACGACGGCTGAAGTTTGCTGAATGGATCGGTTCCGATGACAATCCGCTGACGGCACGCGTGATCGTTAATCGCGTGTGGCATTATCACTTTGGTCGCGGACTGGTTTGGACGACATCGGATTTCGGAACAAAAGGCGATCGCCCGTCGCATCCAGAGTTGTTGGATTGGTTGGCCGACGAATTTATCAAGAACGACTGGTCACTGAAATGGCTGCATCGGCTGATTCTAACCTCGAGCACGTTTCAGCAATCGTCTCAACCTCGCCCCGCAGCGTTCTCTGTCGATGCGGAAAGTCGGTTGCTTTGGCGATTTCCGCCGCGCCGGTTGGAAGCGGAAGCAATTCGGGATTCCGTCTTACAAGCATCAGGAAAACTTGACCTGACGATGGGCGGTCCAGGTTTCCTGTTATTCAAAATCGATCGAGAAAATGTGCACCATTATTTTCCGCTGGAGGAATTCGAACCCCAGCATTTTCGACGCATGATCTATATGACCAAGATTCGCCAGGAGCAAGATGACGTATTCGGCCAGTTCGATTGCCCTGACGGTAGTCAAGTGATGCCCAACCGCAATCAAAGCACGACCGCTCTACAGTCGCTAAATCTGTTAAACAGCCCGTTTATGTTAGAGCAAGCCAAGTTTTTCACGGAGCGCATCGAGGCGCAGACTGGCGCATCCATTGAAGAACAAGTTGAGTTTGCCTATCGAATTCTGTTTGCACGTCGACCGGTACCGCAGGAGTTGGATGACGCTGTACAATTCATCCGAGAGTTTGGCTTGCCAGCATTTTGCCGCGCGATGTTGAATGCCAATGAGTTTTTGTATGTGAGTTAGGACTATGAACAAAATTCGAGCCAGCTACTTGTTAGATCGGCGAAACTTTTTAGCGCAATCGGCGACAGGTCTGGGTGGTATCGCCTTGACCCATCTGTTGGCTTCTCACAATCTTTTGTTGGCAAATCAGGATCATGTGCGGGACATCGCGGACAAGTCACCGTTGCGTCCGCAGATTGATCCAACTCAGCCGAATCGTGCGCGTGCCCCGCACTTCCCCGCCGCGGCGAAAAACGTGTTAGTTATCTTTTGTGCCGGTGCGTGCAGCCAGATCGATACGTTCGATTACAAGCCGGAGTTAATTCGCTTGGATGGGCAACCGCTGCCCGGTGAAAAAGTGATTACGTTTCAAGGTGGTCAAGGAAACCTGCAACGCAGCCCATGGGAGTTCAAACCGCGCGGCGAGTCGGGCAAAATGGTGTCGACGTTGGTCGATCAACTTGGCGAACTGGCCGATGAAATGTGTTTCGTTCACTCACTCACCAGCAAGACCAATACCCATGGTCCCGGTGAAAATTTTATGTCGACGGGGTTCACTTTGGATGGCTTTCCCAGCATCGGCTCTTGGGTCTCGTACGCATTGGGTAGTGAGAATGAAAACCTGCCCGCGTTTGTGGCCATCCCTGACCCGCGCGGGACTCCGCAGTCGAGCGTCAACAACTGGGGCACGGGATTTTTACCGGCTGTTTTTCAAGGGACTGAGTTTAACGCGAGTTCTCCTGTACGCAATTTGGCGCGTCCTGCCGGCATAAGCGCTGAAGAAGATGTGGCGACGCGCGCGTTCCTGCATCGACTCAACCAGCGCCACATGGAGCAATTTCCTGGCGATTCCGCCTTGGCCGCACGCATCTCCAGCTACGAATTGGCGGCCAAGATGCAGTTGAGCGTACCGCAGGTTTGCGACCTTTCAACGGAGCCAGAATACGTTTTACGCGAATATGGTGCTGATTCACAAAATACGCTGAAGGCTGCTTTCGCAAGGAATTGCATTCTGGCGCGCCGCTTGATCGAACAAGGTGTGCGTTTTGTGCAACTGTTCAATGGCGCATACCAAACCGGTGGTGAAGGGACCAGCAATTGGGACGGACACAAGTATCTCGAAGATCAATATACAGTTCATGGGGAAATTCTAGACCAACCAGCGGCTGCCTTGCTACGCGACCTTAAGCGGCGCGGCCTGTTAAAAGATACGCTTGTTGTATGGTGTACCGAGTTTGGCAGAATGCCAACGTTTCAAGAGGGAGCCAGTGGACGGGATCATAATCCAGCGGGGTTTACGGCCTGGTTAGCTGGTGCCGGCGTCAAACGCGGATACTCTTACGGAGCCACGGACGAATTCGGATATAAGGCAGTCGAGCATGTGTCGACAGTGTACGATTTGCACGCGACCATTTTGCATTTGCTGGGCCTCGATCACGAGCGATTGAGCTTTTATCATAACGGAACAGAACGAAGATTGACGGACGTGCATGGGCACGTGATTTTCGATTTATTAACTACGTAGGAAAAATTTATGAAGTGTGTGACGAACCCGAGTTCAGGCGCGCATCGCCGCCAAGGAAATACTTATTTGTTAACTGCGGACGAAATCCAACAATACAACGATCTGGGCTATTTGACCCTCAATGAGTTTTTGACGGAAGAGGAACTGGCGACCCTCGATCCATGGTTCGAGCATTTCATCATGGGTAACGAGCCGGGTATGGAGCGCGACTTCTGTGACATGAGTCAACCTTACGGCACTCCCTTCGAAGAGTTTCGGCTGGTCAATGCAATGTTACCCAGCAAATATCGACCGGAATTGGTTAATAACATTTACCATCAAGTAGCTCAAAGTGTTGCGAACCAACTGTATACCGGGAAGGCCATGATGGATTACGAACAGTTCTTGGCAAAGAAACCGCAAAAGGATAAAGCGGAATTCGCAATGCATCAGGATTTGGGATATTGGCCTAAGACCGCCAACACCTGGACAGCGACATTTTCATTGGCGTTGACCGATTCGGACTTGGTAAACGGATGTTTGCAGGTTTGTCCTGGCACGAACAAAGAGCCTGAATTGCGCAAGCACCGTCCTAAAGAATTTAGCGGTGACCAATCTGGTTCGTCAGTGAATCGCGATGAATCTCATACGTTGGTGATTGAGACGCGCGATACCGACGAGATTGTTTACCTTCCGGTAAAGCGCGGCGGTGTTACGATTCACGATGAACGAATCGTGCATGGTTCGGGCGGCAATCTAGCGAAAGAATGGCGCAAGACCTACGTGATGGCATTTCGTGACGAAGAAACCGTAAAACAAGAGCGCGCGATGGGCTTCACGCATTCCCACAACGACCAAGTCAATTGGGAAGAGATCATTCACTAAATTGCGAATGCACGCAAACGGGGACGGGGGCAATACCGTCCGGCACGAGAATTGCCCCTTTAGTCTTTCGTCACTCTTCCACAATATTAGCGTGGCGGTTGATGAATGCTTTGATCACTTCGGAGGGCAGAATGTAGGTACGGACGCGACTGTTGCGGGCGATATTGATACCGATGAAGTTGCCGTCTAGATCAAACACTGGTCCACCACATTTCTCAGGCGAGATGTCCGCGTCGTGACTAATGACTTTGCTGAACCCGTCGCGGCGTCGACTCTTCTCCATTAAGTCAGCCGCATGTTCTGTCGGATTTGGCGGTTCACCGAGCACGATTTCGGTGACGAATTCTTGACTCTCTCGTTTTACAGTGACTGAGACGGTGGTGTTAGCATCAACTGAACCCAAAAAGCCTAGAATGTCGGGGCGCCGTTCGATCTTCCGTTCGTTGACCTTCAAGATGATATCCCCAGCTTTCAAGCCAGCATTTTTCGCTGCGCCGTCATCGACCCGTTCCAACACAACTAGACCCTCCTTTTTTCACCTCCCCCCCATACAGCCCTTCCCAAACAACCCCCCCCCGCCTCGAAATCTCGCAGCATCACTCCCAAATATCCACGACTGGCTTGCCGATTGGATTGGAAGCCGGAAGTCCCCACAACACTGAAGGCCCCTGGCCCCGCTGGATCTGGGCTCAATATCAGTTGGCCAATTCTTGGCGTCGCTTCAGTGGTCGGAAAACGAACTCCATTGGCAATCGACTGAGTCAACTGCAAAAGAACTAGATCGTTTTCGACGTCACGCGCAATGACTTGCAATTTGACGCGCCGCCGATCGACGACTGCTTCAGGATCAGTTCCCACCAAAGAATTCTTGCTAATGATATATGGACTGTCGGCAATTTTTGTCGCATGGAGTTTGCTGTCCGCGCCATTGACCTTGCTTGTGATTTGGTAGCAATATTTCTCCAAGTCCCGTTCGGAACTCGACAATAGTCGGGAAAGATCTGGGAGGTGAGTGACCAACTTTGAATCCTCCGCAGGGGCATCGTCCATTCCCTGAATCCGGTCTGCGCGGGGGATGTTAAGTTTGGATAACGGCATGGTCAGTTCAATTTGTTCCTCACCTCTCAAAATCGAAAAACTGAGGTTCTCGTGATCTTCGCTGAGGGCTTTTTGCAGTTGGGGCCGCAGATCATCCAGTCGCGCAAGCTGATTACCCTGCACTTTGGTTAATTTATCGTTCGCGCGCAGTCCGAGTTCCTGAGCTAAGCTACCTTCTACGACGCTGACAAGCGTGATGCCGTCTCTAGCCGACGTGTCTTCACCAACGAAACCCAATTTAGGTAGGGGTTTGCCTCCTGCTGTTGTAAAAACATCTGGATTGTTGAGTTGATCCCAGTACTTTTTGAAAAGATCAATGGGTACGTCGAAATTCTGGCCGACTTGTCGTCCGATGCGCGAATGTATTCCAATGACGCGACCTTCCAGGTCGAACAACGGACCACCGGAATCACCTGGTTCCATTAATGCGGTCGACTGCAGCATGCTGCTGTTGTTCCCAGCCCGTGAGATGTAACCAAAACGAACAATGGGCTCAAGCCGATTACGTTGACCACCGGGATAGCTAATGCTAATGCAAGGTTGGCGAACGGAAAGTTGGGACGAATTGCCGAGCGGCACATGGGGCAGATTTCGGGGGTTGGTAATCTTGAGCAAGCCACAATCCAGTTGCTCGCCCCGCATCTGTTCAGAGGCACCTAGGCTCGATGCGCTGAATCGACGCCCATCCGGTAGAGTGACCGTGTACGAACGTCGAGGAACAATGGTGTGGCCAGCCGTCAAAACATGCCCCTGGGGACTGACGATCACACCACTGAACATGCTGCCGCTTCCTTGAACTGAGACAACCGCCGGTGTGGATTTCTCGATCACTTGAAAGATTTGCGACTGCAGCGCGGCAATTTCATATTGCTGGGCAATTCCTGAAACACTGGTGAGGCACAAACATAGGCCGAAGAGCCAAGCGGCCACGGGAATCGTTACGCGAAAATGCGTGTGGCGATGAGAAACCTGCGTAATTAAGGGAAAT
Source organism: uncultured Planctomycetaceae bacterium (assembly GCA_937862885.1). Lineage (GTDB taxonomy): Bacteria > Planctomycetota > Planctomycetia > Pirellulales > Pirellulaceae > CALMEE01. The sequence goes on along the minus strand of CALMEE010000009.1, from coordinate 107,719 downwards.
CTGTTGGTCGAGCTACTTAAGCTGGTAGAGTGATGGTGGTTTGTCGCTCGCCTAATGGGTAATTTGCTGGTTTGTATCATGAGGCCCTGAAGTTTCTTACGTCTTCGAACAAAAAACAAATGCCTGAGTTGCCCAAAATTGTACTGGGCCTAGCATCCAGAACATTGACTCAAATTCATTTATCGCCGTGCAGTGTTTTCAATTTTAGCCTTAGCGCCCAACAAGTCAGTACCCTGACACACCCCCAACGATTAATCACGATTCCAGCAATTAAATCGCTTATTTGGAATCTGTGATTAGATTTTCGCCCTTCCAGACCGCCAATTACCATCGCCTTTAAGGCGCAGAAACGGTGAAACGCCCAGGATTTTAGCTATTTTGACCGATATTGTGACATCCGGACGGTTGCCTGACGGGACAACCGACCTTAGATTCTCTGGATTCAGTTCAAAAGCCAAGTTTTCATCGTGAAGAAGACAATTCCATTTATCTTCAGAACACAAACATTAATTTAACCGGGTAACGAATTGTGGGTTTCGATGGCCAACCCTTGGTAAAAAATACTTTTTGCGATATGATAATTGAAAATTAGTCTCAAGCGCCCGGTTTCAACGCCTGTTTTCAACGGCCGATTCGCCGCTATTTTCTCGCATAAATTGACTCTCGATGAGCCTGTTGTAACCGTTTTTGAGACAACCAATCGTGTTTGTCTGACATGAGTGGTGTTGCGAAAATTTCCATGAAAGAAAATATTTTCAACGTCTTGCCGTAATCCGAACTTGCGGATTGGCTGCGGGCCGTTTTGGTCACATCGTTTCTAATTCGAATGGAGTATTTGAATGTCTTACGGTTTGCCTAGTGTTGATACGACATTGCGAGATATTGTGTTGTCGAATTCGTCGTTTGGGCCAGCAGAAATTGAAACCATTGTCGGCAAGATCACGACGGACTTTACTCAGTTTAATGAACTGCGCGACTTGGCGAACCAATTGGAAAGCCAGCACGAACGATCGCCTGCAACGAACGTGAGGCTGGGAGTTGCGCGCTATCTGCTCGGAAATTATGACTCCGCCATTGAGATTTTAAACAATTCGGACAGCGGGGCTTTGGCGTATTTCTACAAGGGGAAAGCTTATTTTTCATTGAATCGTTTTGAAGAAGCCATTCAATGCTTTAGCTCAGCCAATACCGGAGGTTACGACAACGATAAGTGTTCGTTGTCGATTGCCGAGTGCAAACGGCACTTAGGACAATTGACCGAGGCGATGACCATTCTCGACAATATGTTTGGACCGATTGAACAGACTGCGGAATACTTGTATCAACGGGGAGCCACAATTGCGTTGATCGGAAATAACCCTGAAGAAGTTGTCCGCTTGTACGAGCGAGCCATTGAGGCTGATGGACGGCATGCAGGCGCGTTATTTGGCTTGGGATTGGAAAATGATCGACGCGGCAACGATGAGCGAGCCATCGAATTATACCAACGAGCGGCAGCCGTGTTCCCAACGAATGTCGGCGTTTTGTTGAATCTTGGAATCTTGTACGAAGACCATGATCAGTACGATCGTGCGCGACAATGCTATGATCGCATTCTGGAGCACGATCCTTTGAATGACCGGGCACGACTCTTCCGTTTGGACGCCATGGCCTCGATGGACGGGCATTATGACTATGAGGACGAGCAGCGACGTGAACGTCTGCAACAGGTTCTCAATATCCCCGTCGCCCAATTCGAGCTATCGGTCCGCAGTCGAAATTGTTTGCAACGCATGGGCATTGCCACCCTTGGCGATTTGGCCCGTGTGACTGAACAAGAGTTGCTGAATAGCAAGAATTTTGGTGAAACGTCTTTGGTGGAAATTCGAGAGATGTTGGCGCAAAAGGGACTTTCGATCGGTCAATTGACTTCGGAATCAAGCACGAAGGAAGAACCGGTTGACTTCAGCCACCTCTCGCAGGAAGAACAAGCATTGTTCGAGCGTCCAATCGGTGATCTGAACTTGTCGGTCCGCGCACGAAAATGCATGACGCGTTTGGGACTCACCACGTTTGGCGAACTGGTGAGGAAGTCTGGAGACGAATTGCTTGAGTGCAAGAATTTCGGGGTAACCAGTCTCAATGAGATCCGCGAGAAATTGACAAATTTTGGGATGAAATTGCGTGGGGATTAATGTCTCACGGATCATGCCAACCCTCGCTCGAAGACGGTTGAATTCAAGACCGTCCTGTTCGCCAGGCACATCGCTCGGCTTTCCAAGACCGAATTCCCAGCCGTACAGTTCGTAAGCAGAACAGAACTGTGAGTACCACGTCATTGAAGGCGCGGTTGACGGATTTATAGGTCTGAAAGTGATAGAAATTAAGTGACGCCTGGTTGCCGAGCGACCCTTGATTATCCTTTCGTTGGCCCTGCATCCGATTCATTTGCGATACAGATCCGCGATGTACGCGCGGTTGTCGAAGTGATGGGGTAATCGAACTTATGCCACTGCATCTGCTTAGTCCGCCAACCGGAATATAAGCAACGCGATTTCTGCATCTTGATTAAGCTGGATTGAAGTTCCTGGACAAACTTCTTTGTGCAGCAGAATGGTAACGTCTTCATTCAGTTTCACGAAAGACGCGAATCTGACGTTGGCGACGCGAAGGGGATTGCATTGGCAATTGCTGTACCGCGTCAGAAATTACTTCCGCAACAATTGTAGAACAAGTCGATGATTACGATTTTGAGTTACTAATGATAGAACTTGGGCCGGCTGGTTTTCAATTCGAGTTGCAACACGTCGATAAACACAGTGGAGCGCGCGCGGGGAGGTTGATTACTCCGCGAGGCGAGATATTGCTTCCAGCTTTTATGCCAGTGGGCACCGTAGGTAGCGTCAAGGGAGTGAACGTTCATCAACTGCAAGAAATCGGTGCCCAGATCATTTTAGGGAATACGTATCATCTGGCCTTACGGCCGGGTGATCAACTGATTGCGGAACTGGGCGGCTTGCATAAATTTATCGGATGGGACCGACCGATTCTGACCGACAGTGGCGGCTTCCAAGTATTTAGTTTGTCGAATCTCGCCAAGATCGATGATAATGCGGTCCGATTTCGCTCCCACATCGACGGGACGATCATCGAATTGAGTCCGGAACGATCAATTCAAATTCAGCAAAACTTGGGGAGCGACATCGCGATGGTGCTGGATCATGTACCTGCGTTACCGGCCTCCGAGACAGAATTGGATGAAGCGTGCCGTCGTTCGTTATTGTGGGCGGAAAGGTGTCTTGAAGTTCCACAAAAGGCCGGACAAGCTTTGTTTGGAATTGTGCAGGGTGGGTTGAGCATTGAACGCCGTCGTAAGTACTCAGCGGCACTAGTCTCCATGGGCTTTGCCGGATACGCGATTGGAGGGCTCAGCGTCGGAGAGGCCCCACCTGAAATGCATAACACAGTCAATGCGACATGTCCGTTTCTACCGGAGCACCGACCACGTTATTTAATGGGGGTGGGGCGTCCTGAGGATTTGTTGATTTGTGTCGCAGGTGGCGTCGATATGTTTGACTGTGTCATGCCGACGAGAAACGGTCGGAACGCAATGGCATTTACCGACTCCGGACCGTTGCGTTTACGGAACAGCCAATATCGTGATGATCCTCGGCCATTAATGGAAAACACAGATGTTCCTTTAGGCTTTCATAGCCGCGCCTACATTCGTCATCTATTTATGGCTGGGGAAATGCTGGGGCCAATTGTCTTGTCATTACATAATCTGGCATATTATCAACAATTGATGCGGGGAGCACGCGCAGCGATTTTGGCTGATGAATATCTGGATTTCGTGCGAGATAAGTTTCTGGGGTGGGGGAGTGCTCTTCCAGAAAATTGGCCCATTAAACTCGGCAAAATGTGAAAATGGGTAATGTAAGCATGTTCCGCAAATATTTTTGCCCTGAAGATGCCATGCGACCGGTGAACGCTTGATGAGGCTCGCGGAGCCTTACAGGGAAACCTGCTTGAGGATCGAACGTTGAGAATGCCGAGAAGTTGTGGAATTTGCCCTTGTGACCCACTAAACATGGCCTTGTTAATTGGCACGTTAAGATTTATGATGTCGTTTCTGGCTGAGGCCCATGGGCTTTGTGAATCTGCACGGTCGAACTGCAGGGTTTGCCTGTCCTTCTTGCTGAGAAAGTATTGGTTTCAGAATTTCGGCTCGTTTTAGAGTTCGAGTCGTCTCCATACCCTCTTGAATTCTGCATGGTATTTTGGCTTACTCCTTTTCCAGGCAGAGTTTAGACCCATTTGACCGCTGGTCCAAGGCAACAATTGGTGGGCGGCAAAGAAGCACACCGACACTGTTGATTTGAGTGCTTGCGACGGACGCGACCTTGGGTTTTATGGAGCGGCGGTGGGAAATCTCTGTGAAATAGAAAGAACATTAGAAGGCCGTTATCGACTTGAGACGTTGGCCCGTGTAGTTGGAAATCCGTGGTCAATTCGAGCATAACCTATCCAAAAAATCGGATCGATGTCTGAAATTATAGAAAATTTGATTTATCTGATCGCGCAGCAGGGCGCTACGCCATCTGGCGGCGGCTCGGAGACGCCATCGAATAACGACGGTGGTATCTTCGGCAATATGATGTTATTTTTGCCAGCGATTTTGGGTATCTTTCTTGTCTATATGTTGTTGGCGGGTCGGCCTCAACAGAAGCAACAGGCAAAAACACAAGAGTTCATTGATAGCATCAAACGAAACGATCGCGTCCTGACGGCCGGCGGTATCTTGGGTACCGTAGTCAGCAAAGAAGACGAGTACATCACAATTCGAGTGGACGACTCGACAAAAACAAAGTTGCAAGTTTTGAATACTTCAATTGTGCGAGTTGTCAAAGACAAAGAGGAAACGGCGAATTCGTCGTAAATTGACTTTCGTCGAAGTTGAAATTTGAATCGGTCGGATACGAGCGATTTCAATGTGGTCTGACATCAATCTTCAATCTTTCATTCATCATTAGAAAATAACCATTTTGGAAACGTCTTTTATGAACTTAATTGATCTCGGTTTGATGCTTGCGCAGGCTGCCGACACAGCGGCCGATTCTGTATCTTCAGAAGTGACCACAATGGATCAGCTTCTCGGAGCGGGCCGAGCGATTCTGGTCTATATTCTGCCGATCGTGGCAGCGATTTTCATTGCGCGGTTCATCGCTCGTAGCCTCAGAATGCAAGAGACTCACGGCTGGAAACTGTCGTTGGTTTTGGCCGTGCTGACCGGGGCAATTATTGTGATCGTCGAGAATCGTGGAGTTCCCAAGATGGGCGTCGATTTGCGCGGCGGCGTGCACATTATTGGCGCTTTGGATGAAAAAGAAGCGGACGCGGAAGGTGTGCAAGCGCGCGACATCATTGATACGCTGAGAAAACGTATCGACCCCAGTGGTGTGCGCGAGATCGTTTTGCGGGCTCGTGGAAAGTACCAAATTGAAGTCATTATCCCTGACGTCGATCAGGCGGAAGCCGTTCGCATTTGGGAGTTGTTAGCGAAAGCTGGCAAACTGCAATTCCGTATTGTTGCCGATGGTCGATTCGCCGACCATGAGCGATTGATTCGCCGGGCGCGTGAAACGACAAACCTGCGCGAGAAAAACGTTTTTTCAGAGCCCACTTCAGATAATCCTCAAGGCGAGGTGCTGGGCCGTTGGCATTCATTAGCTCGAATTGCAAAGGATTCCGATGAGGCGAAGAAATCGAAAGGCTACTTGCATTTCAAGTTCACACCTTTGACCACCCATCTGGTACGCAACGCCGATGACGGCACAATTCTAAATCCACCCGCAAACGTCTTGTTGTCGGAATCAGAAGTTGCTTTTACTCGCTGGTGCGAAGCCGTCGTTGGCAGCCCCGATGTTGATATCGAAATTTTGATGGTTCAACCACCTGAAAAGGAAAATGTCGAAGGGGAGCATTTAAGTCAAATTCGCGTGGGCTTCGACGGGAATGCGAATCCAGCCGTCCATTTCGGAACAACGGCTGAGGGGAGCAAGCGCATGGGTCGCCTGACTAATCGCAATAAGCCAAAAGACGGAGAGTTCCGTCTGTTGGGAATTGTGCTGGATGACCGTTTGAATAGCGCTCCGCGGATTAACAGCGTGATTACCGACTCAGGCATCATTCAAGGTCGATTTACGGAACGCGAGGTTGAAGACTTGGTCAACGTTCTCAAGTCAGGAAAACTCGATGTCGCCCTCAAAGATAATTGGGTGAGTTTCGACCAAGTCGAATCAACGCTAGGTGCGGAAATGCAGCGAAAAGGTTTCCTCGCTATCGGCTCGTCTTTAATCTTAGTGATGATCTTTGTCCTTTTCTACTATCGCTTTCCGGGTGTGGTGGCTTGCTTCGCCTTGTTGCTCAACCTAATGTTTATCTTGGCAGCGATTTTGCTTGTTAAGCAGGCGCTGACACTTGCCGGTTTGGCGGGATTGGTGCTCACGATTGGTATGAGCATCGATGCGAACGTGCTCATTTTCGAGCGAATTCGTGAGGAGCTAAAGCGGGGAGCTGCGCTGAGAATGGCGATCCGTAACGGTTTTGACCGCGCGACCACGACAATTATCGACGCAAATGTGACGACGTTGCTGACTGCCATCATTTTGTACCTCATTGGTACCGAGCAGATCAAGAGTTTCGCGGTGACGCTCGTATTGGGAATTCTAATGGGTATGTTCACCGCCATTTTCTGTTCAAGAATTGTCTTCGATATCGCTGAACGCCGACGCTGGATTACCGAATTGAAAATGTTGACGCTGCTGCGCGGAACGACGATCGATTTCTTCTCCAAACAACGGCTGGCTATTTTGGCTTCGCTCGCGATTATTGTGGTGGGGATGGTTGCTGTATTCCAACGCGGAGGAACGATCCTTGATAAGGACTTGCGCGGAGGCACAACTGCAAGAATCATCTTGAACCAAGATAGTTCGGCAAGTGAGGTTGCCTCGCTGTTACGACAAACGGACTATCGGTTCCCGCCACGTGACGAAAAGGTTGAGTTTGAAGTGACGTCGCTCGTAGGTGACTCGCGCACGTTTATAATTAACTCCAACTTGCCTGCCCTAAGCGTGGAAGAAATAGGAGCATCTGCTGAAATTCTTACGCTGGATAAGATTTTGACAAAGGAGTTTGCTGGCCGGTTAGCAATGTTGGGTCTCGAATACAGCGGCTTTGAAGTTAAGAACTTGGCTAATCCAGGACAATCAGAGCATCATCCTGCGGGCGATGTGTCTCGGCGAATCGCGCGGCGCGAGCACAATGAGCATCGCGCTTGGAAATTGGAAAGTTGGAAACCGGCGTTGCAGGGCATGTTGAATCCGTTCTATGCATTGATCATGGCCGAATCATCAGCCAACATGCCTCAGGATGAAAATGTCAGCAATGAAGTTCAAGAGCTGGATGGAAACACGGATAATCCTGAAGTTGAAGCTGACGACAATGTCGATGATCCGCAACAACCGAGCGTGGCCTTCAAGCAACTTGAAGTTACCACCTTGCTAAAATTCGAGTGGCCCATCTCCGATGATTCAGTCCGCGGAGGTTTGGTACAAGCTGCTAATTCTCTCGGAGATGTGCGGCTGGATTACGACCGAGATATCCGCGTTTCAAATCCGACGGGTACGCCGGGTCAATCGCGAGAATGGCAAGCATCCATACGAGTCGTCAAAGAGGATGATGCGCGACGAATTTTTGAGGCCTTTAAACAAAGACTTGATGGTTCGCCGTTTATTCCTGAAACGAGTGCCGTCGGCGGTCAAGTGGCCAGCGAGGCCCGTTGGCAAGCGGCGATTGCAATCTTGGCAAGCCTTTTGGGAATTGTCGCGTATCTCTGGATTCGATTCCAAAACATCGCATTCGGTTTGGCGGCGGTAGTCGCACTAGTCCATGACGTTGTCATCGTATTGGGAGCGATCGCAGTGAGTTTCTGGTTCGCCGGTATTCCTTTGATCGATAATTTCAAAATCAGCTTGCCAGTGATCGCGGCGTTTTTGACCATCATCGGCTATTCGCTCAATGATACGATCGTGACTTTTGACCGAATCCGCGAAGTTCGCGGCAAACGCACTGATTTGACTCCCGAAATCGTTAACAACAGTATTTCACAGACGTTATCACGCACAATTTTGACGTCCTTGACGACGTTTATCGTGGCGTTCCTGCTGTTTGCGATCGGTGGCGATTCAATTCATGCTTTTGCATTTTCGCTCGTCGTGGGTGTGGTTGTTGGTACATACAGTTCGATTTTCATCGCTGCTCCAACTTTGTATTGGCTGATGAATCGCGGAAAGAAAATTCCGTCCAAGACTGCGGTGAACGTAAAAGAAGCGACCGCGTAATCGCTTGCTTGGCCACCAAGTTTCCACTGAGAATTGCAGTGTTAGCTTGGACTGCCGTTGTGTGCTCCCTTATTGCAGGCCGATTCGCACTGCGATAATTAGCATGATCGATGAGGCGATGAACAACTTAACCATCAACGGAAAGATAAAACGCAGCCAACGGTCATAGGGAATACCCGCTAGTCCCAGAATTCCCATGAGTACGGCGTTCGTGGGAACAATCATATTTGCAAATCCGTCGCCGTATTGATAGGCCAGAACCGTCGCCTGTCGATTCACGCCGACGATGTCGCCGAGCGGTGCCATAATCGGCATCGTCGCATAGGCTTGACCGCTTCCCGACGGAATAAAGAAATTCATCAGGTTCTGAATCAAGAGCATTCCAATGGCCGATAACTCGGCTGGCAAATAACCCAATGGAGTTGCTAGTCCGTGGACGACGGTGTCGAGAATTTTTCCTTCTTCCATCGTCAGAGCAATCGCACGCGCAAAACCGATCAAAAGCGCGGTTCCGGTCAACTCTGAAGCACCGGAAACAAAGGACTTGGCAGCTTGATCGGGGGAAACTCCGCCGACGATCGCCGCGAATAGACCAAGCCCGAGAAATAGTGCTCCCAACTCGACCAGATACCAGTCCTTCCAACCCACTCCATAAATCAAGATCGCGATGGCCGCAATGATGCCTGTCAAGACTAAAGCGTGTCTCCAATTCATTTGCGGATAGTCGCCTCTGTCCGACCGTTGATCGTCTACTTCAACTCCGTGCATCAGGCTCATTGCTGGATCGCGTTGCACCTTTTTGAAGTAACTCAGCACGTGGTGATAGCCGACTAAGAAAAATGGAATCGCCGTCACGCCGCGAAACCACATGCCGGACCCTTTCGGTACACCCGCTATGTCTTGGGCAATGATCACCGTGAACGGGTTGAGGAGTGAACATCCGTAACCGATTCCATAACCGACGACCATTAAGCCAACCGCAGCAATCCTATCGAACTTCAACGCACTCCCCATCGAAACAAGTACGCCAACAAACGCGATGTACTCGGTTGCCATACCAAAACTTGCCGAAAATACGCCAAACATCAACATTCCGGCAAAGATCAATGTATTCACGCGATGTCCGAAATACTGCAATACTGCACCGATGGCTGCGTCGATGGCTCCTGTATGCCGCAAGATTGCGATGACTCCGCCAACCAGAAACACAAAAAAGATAATTTCATGTGCATCAGCCATTGCCCTAGGTACGATCGTCAACAGTGTGAGCGGCGAAAGACGAGTTTTTTCCTCTAATAATTCAAACGATCCAGGAATTACCGCGCGACCTTCTCGTTGGTACGCGCCAGATGGCAATATCCAAGTCGACACCAAGGCGAGGACGATGATGGCAGCCAAAAGGACAAGCGTATGCGGAACTCGAAGTTGTTTAAACATGCTTCCTCCGACCTTTACGAGAATGTATTCACATTAAGTTTAAGTGCATTTGGACCCGTCAATATACCTGCAAATGCGAGAATGCACATGTGAGGTGGGACAGATTAATTCGTGGAATTGAAGGCCGCAAGAAATCGAGCACATCGAATTTCCGATGGCAACAACGATAGGCATCGCATTGCGCACAACAAATAGCTGAGAATCACGAAGCCAAAAGTCTTGTCGAATGTGAGCCTTCAATCATGGACTAGAGAAGGTGTAGGCATTGGCTGGGCCTACTCCCCAGAAAATTATGCAAGACAATGATCGATGCTGACTGCTACTTATGCTGCTCGCTGACTCGTCGATGAGTTCGCGATTCGTCGGTGGAACCGCTCGCGTGGCGTTTATGTCATTCAACTGGCTTTGGGAAACCAGGGGAAGAATGCATTTGTCGTGCGTTGGTAATCAATATAAGCTTGACCGCGACTCTTGATGGCCTGCTGTTCGGTCGGTGGAATCCCAGTTTTGAACCGAATGAAGTAGTACATAGCCAGCGGGAACAAAATGTTGATCCAACCCCACGGGTGAACAAACCCGCTGAGGGCAAACAATAAGTAGGACCACCAATGAACCCATTCAAAGAAATAGTTAGGATGGCGGGAATACCTCCACAACCCGACTTTGCAGACCTTTCCTTTGGACTCTGGACGCATACGAAATCGGTGCAATTGCCAATCGGCAAGCATTTCGCCAGCAATTGCCAATAGGAAGATGGCTGCTCCAATGAGGTCCAATAATCCAAGTTCGGCTCGGTTATGCGAAGCGATCAGCATCGGCAGGCTAAACAACAATGCGCCAATTGCTTGGAACTGGTAAAAGCTAAACATTTTGCGTTGATGTTGATCGCCCCAAGTTTCTTGCAACTCAAGGTATCGGCCATCTTCCGGCATCGTGCGCAACCGATTGATAATGTATACGCCTAAGCGGACCGACCAAAATCCGGCTAAAAGAGCAACCAATAGTCGGCGGGCTGGTAATCCAATCGATGTGAGGCAAAAAAAGATTCCCAACGTACCGACGGCAAATGACCAAACAACATCGACGATACTGCTCTTGCCTGTTTTGTATTGCCAAAACCAAACTAGTGCGAAAGCGCTTGTTGCCGAAACCAGCGCGAGCAGAATTTGCACATACCAAGTCATCAGAGCTCTCCAGAAACGGACACTGAATCAGGCCTAAATCTTGGGTAAGAATCCGTAGAGAATGCGTGCATTGAATCTGCAATTTCGGCGGCTCTACCGTTTTGGTCCACATCGTTGCACGGTCTGGCAGCAAGATTTCTTACTGCTAAGTCTTTCAGATTCCACTGAAACTGGGTTACGTCATGTCGAGACAGCGGACCAGCGAACAAGGCCTGGATGTTGTTTACCTGGCGTTCGAGAAATGCTGCCGCACAATAGCAAAAGTAAAACCGCCACATGCGCAGAAATCGTTCGTCAAAACCCAATTCGCGAATGCTAGGTTCGTTGTGATCGAAGGCGTTCAACCAACTCAAAAGCGTTGGCGGATAATGGGCGGCGATGTCTTCCAAATGCAACATCCGCATTTCGCTCCCTTCAGTCATAGCATGCAGCAATGCGGTGACTGAGGGCAAACAACCGCCGGGGAAAATATACCTCCGCATGAAATCAATGTTTTTGGTATGGAATTCGAAGCGTTGATCCCGAATCACGATGCCTTGCAACAACATCAGCCCGGATGGATCTAAAAGCCGGTTGCAACACGAGAAGAAATGTTTTAGAAACCGGTGCCCGACAGCTTCAATCATCTCGATGGAGACAATCCGATCGAACGTTCCTTTGAGTTCACGATAATCTCTGTTTAGCAAGGTAATCTGCGATTCCAACCCAAATTGACGAATTCGTTCACCCGCTAATCGAAACTGTTGATCCGAAACCGTTGTTGTCGTTACGCGGCAGCCATAGTTTTTGGCTGCGAAGATCGCCAAGCTGCCCCAGCCCGTGCCAATCTCTAGCAAGTGGTGTGCAGGAGAAAGTTGCAGTTTTTCGCATACCAGTTGTAGTTTTCTGAGCGATGCGTTTTCCAAAGACTCTTGCGGATCAGCAAAAATCGCGGACGAGTAACTCAACGTTGGATCCAAGAAATTGGCGAAGAAGTTGTTGCTCAGATCGTAGTGTTGCAAAATATTTTGCTTGGCTCGCCGTTGTAAGTTTGGGCGGAGAATTTGGGCCAAGTGCAACAGCTTCGCGCGAATTCTCCCCGATCCGCGCTTTAGTGCGTCCGCCGTATCCAAATTCGCAATCATAATACGAAACAGATTTACGAGGTCGTCGCAGTCCCAATCGCCATCCATGTAGGACTCAGCGGCACCTAAATCACCACCCCAAGCAATTCTTTGGAATAGTCGATCATTGTGCACGTGGATTATGACGGAAGGAACGCTGCCTTCGTTGCCGAAACGAATTTGTCGATCTGCTAGGTCAAGAATGAGTTGCCCGCTTCGCAAGTTTGCGAGCTTTCTCTGCACCATCTTTTCAAGAATACGTTTGAACATTGACGCCTGCTGATTGATTCCTGTTAAAGATACTTACATGTTTTCGCGCTTCGGTTTCATCACCGCATGCTTCGGATGCGGAAAAAATGGAACCTTCCTTCGCCAAAGCTTTAACGCATTCCAATAGATGCCTAAGTAGACTTGCATACTCGGCCAAGGATATTTGAAGAGAAGTCGGCTTAGTACTTTTCGACAAATCTCGACACGCTTCATGTTGAGCATCACATCAAAAAGTGGACTCGTTTCGACCGATTGTTTTTGACGAGTCTCAACCGAGGGGAACGCGCTTTCGCCACCGTTGGCGAGCGGACCTTCGTAATTTTCGATATTGATGATCAGACGGCGGTCACCATTGATTGTGGGCTGATGAATTGACCAGCGATACATTAAGTCCATATGCATAAACGGAGAAACGTGGAACTCCTTTTTCAGCGGCGTGGCCTGGTTCGTAAAATGAGTTTGCTGCAGCAAGTACCGATGACGCTCTCCCCAGGGAGTATTATTGACCTCAGCAATCACATGCTGAAGTTCCTCGGCATGGTCAAAACAAAAGTAAAACGAAACGGGGTTCATCAAGAAGCCAAAGTGCCGCAGTCCGGTCAATAAACGAACTGGCCCACTGACGGAATTGTTCGAATTGCTTTCAACGAATGCTCGAACTTCGTCTTTCAATTGCGTGGCCCGCGTGATCGCCGACCGTTGATCAGGCCAATTGGCATGATCTTGTAAGCGAAACCAAGCAAGATTTGGCGATGTCGTTGACCAACACCAATGGCACGACAATGCCTGTTCGACCTCGTCCAAGTCGAGATAAAGCATAAACAGGTTTTTCCGAAAATGATGAGCCGACGGACGATGCCTGCGATGCCGTACCCAACCTTCATAGACGCAGCTGAACATGCTTCAATTTCTCGTTCAAGTAATCCAGCACTGGCAGTGCGCTCTTGACTCCATCTTCGTGAAACCCATTCCCCCAATAAGCGCCGCAGAACGAGAGTCCATTCAGACCAATCAAATGTTGATGTTCGGATTGAGCCTTTACCCGATCGGCCGTAAATTGCGGATGGGAAAAAACGACTGAGTTCAAAATTGAATTCGTGTCGATTTCCGACTCTCGATTCAGGGTCACCAAATAGGTTGTTTCGCTCCTCAAGTTTTGTAACTTATTCATGTTGTACGTAAGCGTGGCCTTGGCGGATTCACTCCTTGGGAGAAAATAGTTCCAGCAGGCCCAGGCCCGCCTATTCTTGGGCAATAATCGTGTATCCTTATGAAGCGTGACCACATTTGGCTCATAGGGAAACTTGCTAAGCACCGACTTCACCAATGGGGGCGCGTTCACTCCTAAGAGTTCTAACGCCTGGTCGGAATGGGTGGCGAACACGACGTGTTCAAATTCCTCGTACATCCCCGACTCCAGAACGACGCGAACGTGGTTGTTGAACGGGATAACCTGGTGCACACGCGTGTCTGTTGACAAGAATGGTTCAATGGAGCGGCGAAGTTTATCGACATATCTACTTGAGCCGCCAGTAATAACGCGCCATTGGGGAAGATCTAGGCCGATCAGCCCATGATTTCTATAGAACTGAAGTATCGGGAATATCGGGAATTTCCCAAAACTGCTTTTGGGTGACGACCAGACTGCTGATCCCATCGGGTAGAAATAGTAGTCGCGAAAATAGCTCCCGAATTTATGCCGCGCAAAGAATTCATCGACGGTCAACTCGTTCCAACCCTCGAGCAAAAGACGCTGGGCTAACTTGTTGAAACGAAGCCAATCCAACAACATTTTCCCGAAACGTGGGTTCAGCAAGTTCTTTCGCTGGGCAAATAGTCCATCAATGTCCAAGCCTCTGTAAAGCAAATCCGTTTTTTCACAATGGACGCTGAAGCTCATTTTTGTTGGCTGGGAGTCAACATTGAGCTGTTTCAGGATTTCACAAAAATTAGGGTAGGTTCGCTGATTAAAGACAATGAACCCCATATCGATATTCAGTGGGCCACTGGGATCATCAACCTGAATTGACCTGGTATGACCGCCAAGGTACTTTTCGGCCTCGAAGACCTTGAGATAGACGGTTCCACTTTGTTGATCAGTCGTGACGTGTGCTGGCTCACTTTGCGAACCACGACTCGGCTTGGCACGAAGCCGTTTTGGGTATTCTCGGTACAAAAAATGGGCCAGGGTCAACCCAGAGATCCCGCCCCCAATGATGGCAATTCGCATATTCGCAAAAAATTAAAATCTCTGAAGAATCCAGTGAACGTTTTGCTGCGAATATCGTTCACAACCAGCCAATAACAATGGCGACCTGAATACGCCAGGCTGTTACGGATACCGTACACAAAAAGGTAAGTCAACCCAAAGTCCATTATTACGTTGGAGTAGACCGATGATTTCAACATTTCCCCAACCGATAGAAACGCCAAGTTTAAGCCCCAAACAAGTTGCCAAAGCGATTGGCGTAAGTGAATCGTCGTTAAAACGTTGGTGTGATCAAGGGCGCATTCGGTTTCGAAAAACCGCTGGAGGCCATCGCCGCATCTATGCAACGTCGGTCATCGAGTTTCTCAGCCAAACCGGGCATCCAATAGTCCGACCGGAAATTCTCGGTTTAGCTCTGGAGCCGACTACCTCATCCAGTATCGAGGAAGTTTCCAGTAATTTTCTGGCAGCCTTATTAGAGGGCAACGAACGCAGAGCACGGCGAATCGTAGTCGATTTGTTTCTCCAGAAAGTGCCCGTTAGCGAGATTGGCGATCGACTCATTGCCCCAACATTCCAACGTATCGGGCGATTCACCAGCTGTGGCGAAATCGAAACTTTCCATGAACGCCGCGCTTGCGAGATTGCTAAACGATTGGTGGATGAGATCCAAATGATGATCTCTCAACCGGATGGAGGTCCGTTGGCGATCGGCGGATCGCTGCTACACGACCACTACGCGCTGCCCAGCGCTCTTGTCGAGACAGTAATGCGGCAACGAGGTTGGTGCGCACGGGACATGGGAACGAATCTGCCGTTAAATTCGCTCTCAGCGGCTGTGGTCGATTTGCAGCCGAAGCTGGTCTGGATTTCGCTATCTCATATTGCACAAAGTGATCAGTTTGTACGGGAATATTTGGAATTTCAAGCTTCTGTTCCGCCGGAGGTGCTGATAGTCGTTGGTGGTCGCGCATTGGTTCCAGAAATCCGCAACAGGATTCGTTTTAGTGCAAGCTGCGAGACGCTGACGCAACTTGAATCCTTTGTAGATACGTTGAATTCGAATCAACCATAAGTATGTTTGCCAAATTCTGAAACGAGTAATGCCAAGGTATAGTTCAATAATCTAAATTCGCCGTAGTAAAGGAATATGATGTCGACATTTTTTTATTCATGCTTGATCGTCCTGTTGAGTGCGATTACTGACACAAATTCGGACTGGCCGCAATGGCGTGGTCCAAAACGAAATGGGCAGGTCCCTATGACGTCGTTTGGACCCAACTTGGACGAATCAAATCTAGTGCGACTGTGGCATGTCGATTTAGGGCCCAGCTACTCCGGTCCGATTGTCGTGGGGGATCTGGTTTACACGACGGAGACGCGAGATGAGAAATACGAAATCGTCTACGCATTTAATCGTCAAACCGGCGAGAAGGTCTGGGAGGCCAAATGGGAGGGCGCGATGAAGGTCCCGTTCTTCGCGCGTAGGAACGGTGACTGGATTCGCTCGACCCCTGCCTACGACGATGGGCTACTCTACGTAGCTGGGATGAAAGATGTCTTGGTTTGTCTCGATGCAAGAAAGGGAACCGAGGTATGGAAGCTCGATTTTCCGACTCGATTTCGTTCGCCGAATCCCGACTTCGGATTCGTTTGCTCGCCTTTGGTCGATGGGAACCACGTCTATGTACAAGCTGGTGCAGCCGTGTTTAAGTTGAATAAGCGCGACGGCAACGTCATCTGGAAATCAGCAGAAGATGCAGGAGGAATGTGGGGTAGCGCCTTTTCATCACCCATGTTGGTTGAAATTCATGGAGTCCGCCAACTCGTCGTACAGACCCGGGCAGAGTTAATGGGCATCGATGACCACTCGGGCAAGATTCTTTGGAGGAAGGAAATCCCATCATTTCGTGGCATGAACATTCTTACGCCCACAATTGTGAACAATCAGATCTTCACCAGCAGCTACGGCGGTCAATCGTTTATGTTTGAGCTTGACTTGTTGGAAGGAGTATGGCAAATAAAGGAGAAATGGCAGAACAACATCCAAGGGTATATGTCCTCACCAGTGGTAGTTGGTGACTCGATTTACTTGCATCTGCGGAATAAGAGGTTTTGTTGTCTCGACTGGAAATCAGGTAGAGAAAATTGGCGGAGCGCACCCAGCGCTGAATACGCCAGTTTGGTTGCGAGCGGCAATCAGATATTGTCCTTAAATCATGACGGGAAATTATTACTCATCAAGGCCACGCCTGAAGGGTTTGAAGTCGAAGCTGAACGCACAATTAGTGGGCAAGAGACCTGGGCCCATTTGGCGGTCAGCGGGAATCAATTGTTTATACGGGAGCTTAAGGGTTTGGCGGTTTACGAATTGAAGAGTGCCCAAGAATCACCAGATTCCCAAGCGGAAGCGCCCGCCAAGTCGTCAAAGAAATCTGATCGATGAGCAATGTCCCGCAATCGCGTATCCGTTCTTTAAACCACCTTCCGGCCAATCGCGACGGTAATTTCGTTCTTTACTGGATGATAGCGAATCGACGGATCGAGTACAACTTCAGCCTACAACGGGCTGTTGAGTGGTCCATTCATCTGAGCAAACCGTTGGTGATACTAGAGGCCTTGCGGTGCGACTATCGTTGGAACAGCGACCGCATCCACTGGTTCGTCATTCAGGGCATGCACGACAACCATAGGCAGGCGGCACAAAATAACGTCATCTATTATCCCTACTTAGAGATGGGATTGGGAGAAGGCAAAGGTCTACTTGAACGATTATCTGGCCGCGCCTGTGTAGTCGTCAGCGATGACTTCCCTTGCTTTTTTATCCCCAAAATGACGGCAACGGCTTCGCGTAAAGTGCCAGTTTGTATTGAAGTAATCGATTCAAACGGAGTCTATCCGATGCGGAGTACGGATAGAGTTTTTCAACGCGCGTATGATTTTCGTCGGCATTTACAAAAGTCAATTCGTCCGCACCTTCAAGAGATGCCGATCAAGAATCCAGCACATGCATTGAGGGCAATTGCGTCTCATAGTTTACAGTCGATCTTGCCCCCAGGAACGCTGGAACAGTGGCCGGTCGCCAATTTAACGGAATTAATTGAGACAGGACCGAGTTGCCTTAAACAATTTCCGATCGATCATAGCGTTCCGGTCTCAACTAAGTTGCAGGGCGGGCGAGTTCGCGCGTTGCAGTGCCTGAAGGAATTTATCGAGCAGCGACTTGCCCAATATGCCGACGATCGAAATCATCCAGACCTGAACGTGGCCAGTGGCCTTTCGCCCTATCTCCATTTCGGGCATATTTCTGCACACGAGATTTTTCTTGAGTCGACAAAGTCTGAAAACTGGAGCATAGAGCAACTGGCCAGTAAAGTGACGGGTAGTTCCAGCGGATGGTGGGGAGCGTCAAAGAATCTAGAATCGTTCCTTGACGAGCTGACTACTTGGCGAGAGTTGGGGTTCAACCAATGTGCATTGGTTGAGAACTACGATCATTATGAGTCATTACCCGCCTGGGCGATCGCTACACTCGATGAACACGCCGGCGATGCACGCGAATTCGTCTACACGTTGGAGCAATTCGAACTGGCGCAGACTCACGATCCTTTGTGGAATGCGGCTCAAAATCAATTGCGAGTTGAAGGCATTATGCAAAATTATCTCCGCATGTTATGGGGAAAGAAGATTTTGCATTGGACGGAATCACCTCAAATCGCCTTGAGCTACTTGATTGAACTGAATAATAAGTATGCGTTGGACGGCCGCAACCCCAATTCCTACAGCGGCATCTTTTGGTGTTTGGGAAAATATGATCGACCCTGGGGACCGGAACGCGGGATATTTGGCAAGATCCGGTACATGTCGAGCGACAATACTCGACGGAAGCTTCATTTGGATCGCTACCTCCAGCAATACGGAACGGTGGAATAGAATTCGAATGTAGGTTTGTTTGGCGAATTGCGTGCAACCTACTGCGGTGGAAACGTTCAGCTATACAAATGCGACGTGAAAATGCATGCGATTTGGTGCCCAAAATTCGGGGATGTCCTCATGCCTGGATGATGTATTCACCAAAAACGCGGCGATGCATTTGACTGTGAATTCCGGATATTGAAAGACACGGAGAATTTCGCTATCCACCTGGTGCGACAGGACTGCTAGAATAGTTGCGTGTATTTGAGCGATAGTGACGTTACTAATAAGGCGATCTTGTGATTGACGGTTAGCGTGTACCCGGTTTGTTTCGGAACGGATGATAATCGTAAACAAACAACAAGTTTCACCTGTTGATGGAAGACCTAGTCGAAAGAAGGCATGTATTGCTCGTTCTAAGGCTTCCCCTAATCCATGAATGACTTCTGAGCAACCATTCACGAAACTTGCATGATCTTAAGGTCGAAAGTTGGAAGCTGAGTGGTTTAAGATAAAAAAGCAGCACAATTATGATCGAGGCCCAAGATCTTTGTCGCCGTTATGGAAAGTATCCGCATCAGGTGACTGCTCTACAGAATTTGACTTTGCACATTGACGCTGGAGAACGAGTTGCCATTATCGGCAAGAGTGGTTCGGGTAAATCGACATTGCTCAATTTGCTTGCTGGTTTGGACCATCCGACGAGCGGCAAGTTGCAAGTTGACTCGCGAAATTTGGATCAGCTGAATCGACGTGAAATGTCCGACTATCGCTTGCGAACCGTGGGCATTGTTTTTCAATCATTTCAATTGATACCCCAACGTTCGGCAATTCAAAACGTTGAGTTGCCACTTCTACTTGATGGCGAAACAGCAAAATCGAGACGACTCCGTGCCGCCGAATTACTCCGTCAGGTCGGGCTGGAAGATCGAAAACATCACTATCCTTATCAGCTATCGGGAGGGGAGCAACAGCGTGTGGCAATTGCCCGCGCGTTGATCAATCATCCGAAGTTGATTTTGGCTGACGAGCCTACGGGAAATCTGGATGCAGCGACCGCCGACAATATTCTCGAGCTACTAGAGACATTATGTAGCCGGTACAACACGACTTTAATCGTGGTGACACATGATGAGCATGTTGCAAATCGAGTCAGTCAACGGAAGTTCTGTATGAATGAGCATCGGCTGCATGAAATGCTCGCTCAACCAATATCCAACGGAGGTCAGGGATGACAATGCTGGAGTTGTTCAGGATGGCTTGCCAGAATCTCTGGCAACGCCGTTTGCGCACGTTTCTAAACCTAGTCGGAATTGTGATGGGGTGCATACTGCTGTTGCTTACGGCGTCGGGTACGCAAGGTGTGCGGACCGCGATTTTTTCGATTGTTGACTCCAGTGAATTCGCGCGACAAATTCAGGTTTGGCCGAATCATCAAATCAACAGCAATCCCCCTGAATCAGCGCTGGTGGTTGAGGGTAATATGAGCGACACCAGGCGCCAACGAATCAAAAACGCTATGGCCAAGCTGTGGAAAAAAAACCAGGCCACCAAGGTGAACTCGAACAAGAATATTGGCTTGGTGACTCTTGACCGGCTTGACGAATTACGTTCTTTAAGACACGTCGTCAATGTGATGCCCACAAATACGATTGAATGCCGAGTGCGTGTCGGTCAATCCAGCATTAAGTCAAATATTGCGGCCGCAAATATCGCTAGCAAAGTGCTGCATTCACGCTTGCTGGTCGGAGAAATGTTATCGCCGACAGCCATGGATGAAGTAATGATTGATGAATTCATCGCTTACCGCTTGGGTGTTCGGAATGATCAAGACTTACGGGCCCTGATTGGCCAGACGATCGAAATTGACGTCTGTCCAGATCGTCATGTTGCGTTCACAAGTCACATGTTAGGGAATTTGAAAATCGAAGAACGTTTCGATGCGGAACGTTTTGAGGACGCAATTCGCGTTGGGCAAAAGGTGATTGACGAGTTGGATGCTACCGAGTTGGCAGACGCTGACAAACAATTGTTGCGTGAACGGTTTGAAGAGTTGATGCAATTCAAGCAAACCGCGGAGAAGATATCCGCTACAGTGATTGACTCAGCAAGTTCCAATGAACCAGCCACGTTGTATATCAGTCGTCGTAGGCTTAAGGTCTGTGGAATTTTGAGCAGTGAACAAGAAAAATCTCCGCTCGATTTTCTGAACAGTAGGCTAGGAGCAGGGGATGGCGGGTTGTTCGTGAATCCCGAATTGGCAATTGAATTGGCCGCTGACGATCCACTATTCGAAGGATTTTGGAGCGTGGGTTTGGTGGTCGACTCGTCGCAAGATTTAAAGGTGGTCACGGATGAACTGGAGAAAATAAACTACAATGGCTTTTCCGTACTCTGGCTCGTGCAACATGTCGAACGACAATACAGTCGTAGTCGTTGGGTGTTATTCACATTTGCCGGCGTCGTCTTGTTAACGGCTGGGATCGGAATATGCAATACCCTGTTAATTTCAGTTGTCGAAAGAACGCCGGAAATCGGTATTCTCAAGGCAATCGGCGCACAGGATTCTTACTTACTCAAGTTGATGTTGATTGAAGGCGCTGTGCTTGGCTTGCTAGGTGGTATCGCTGCGGTCGTCTTAGCGACTTCGATTGCAAGTGTCATTCAGTTCGTATCAAAGTCCTACTTGGATTCGTTGCTCGATATGGATTTTACACATCGACTTTTTGAATTCTCGCCGCAGTTGATCGGCATCGTTGTGCTCTGCTCGACCGGCATTTGCATGCTGGCAAGTATCATGCCGGCGTGGCGGGCGTCGCGGCTAGATCCAGTCGTTGCCATGCGTCGCAAATAGGTTTTTCTGAGCTTGTGGCTGTCAGGCGCCATGATGTTTCCGAGGGCGCGAAGTTTTTGGTTGGACACAGCTTATGCATCGATCGGCTTCGTTCAACCTCGCCTCGGCTGTGGGGGACGCAATTGGCCTTGATGCGTTGTGTAGCATCCTTTGAAGTGCGATTTGGGGATACGTTCGCGGGTTGCACTAAGTTGCCCAGTTTCAATTTGTGATAGCAATCGTAGTGATGCCGCAAACGAATGATGCTGACATTTGCTAAATGAATTTTGAATCGCGTCTAAGGTTATTCACGATAAATGGCAGCTGAAAAGACGTTGGCAATTGTATTGCGGGTGACGGAGTTTAGCGAAACCAGCTGTGTTGTTACCCTATTTACGCAAGATTTTGGCAAGCTATCGGCTTTGGCCAAGGGTGCTCGAAGGCCAAAGAGTCCGTTTGAGGCTGCTCTTGACGTGCTGTCGGTTTGTCGCGTAGTTTTCCTGCAGAAATCAGGTGATTCGCTGCACTTGCTCACGGAAGCAAAACTGGAACGTCGGTTTCGGGCAGGTGCACGGAACTTGGAGAGCCTATATGCCGCCTACTATGTGGTTGAGCTTTTGGGTCGAATGACGGACCATTTGGATCCTCATCCCGAGCTTTTCAGACTTGCCGTAAGCACAATTGTTGAGCTTGATTCAGCTATTGGCGAAAAGCATGAATTACACACGACGATTTCCATTTTGTTGATGCGATTTCAAATGCAGATGTTGTCGATGCTGGGGCAAGCTCCAGGTCTCCACGCATGTGTCGAGTGCAACGCTAATCTCGAGGAAACGATTGACAAGAAACGTGTTGCGTTTGGTTTGAATAGCGGTGGAATATTATGTGCGAAATGCAAAAGGAATGATCGTCGAATCATTAGCCTTAGTCTTTCAGCACTACAGGGATTAGCGGATGCGATGGGTACGAATTTTGGGATAAATGATGCCGCAGTGCGTAAACTGCCCTTAGGGGAAATGCGGGGACTGTTGGATTGGTACATTACGCACTTGCTCGGTATTAAACCGACGATATTAAAGTTCCTGTAAATAATTCAGATGAAAATACCAGGCTCGTAAGGCAGGGAACACGAGCATTGAAGTCACAAATTGGATTGAAAACACACATTTTGTGTGGGACACCAACGACAACGTACAAGGAAGTACTGATGTTTGGATGCGAGCCATGCGATAGGCAATCTTGTCGTCGGCATGTAAGTGAAATTGGAATCATCGCGGTTTTCATTGCATGGTTAATTGCGATTTCGGGTTGCGCCGCTTTCAAATCGACCCAAAATAATTTGGCTGATCTCTTTTCAGGCAAGAAAACAGCGAAGTCGAATTCAAAACGTGCAAGTGCTAAAGACGACTTTGATTTTGGACGTTCCGACCCGAATCGTCTGCTGTTGAGCGATTTGACTCCCGGGCAAATTGTTACGACAGTGCAAACTCGATTCTCTAAAGAGGATCGCGCCGCCGCCGAGAAAATATTTCAAGACGCGCAGGCTTTATATGAGCAGGCCGTGAGCATTACGGAACAAGATTCCAATAGCGAAGCAGCGCATAAGTTGTTTGTGAAGGCCGCGAAAGAATTCCAAGTGGCGGGCGCTAAATGGAAAGATTCCGCGTTGGAGCAGGACGCGTTGTTTATGGCTGCCGAGTGCTATTTTTTCGCTCATCAATACGTGAAGGCAAACCGTGCGTATGAGCAACTTGTTTCGCGCTATCCTGGAACGCAACACATGGATTTGGTTCAAGGAAGACGATTCAATATCGCGAAATATTGGCTTGATCTCAATCGCGATAAAGCCTTTTGGGAAAAGGGAATCAACCTGACCGATGAAATGCGTCCGCTCGTTGATATGTCTGGGCACGCCAAGCGTGTGCTGAACAATATCCGCCTGGATGATCCGACCGGACGCGTTGCCGACGATGCAACCATGCTCTTGGCAAATGCACATTTCGAAAGCAAGAAGTATGAAGAGGCAGCGGACACGTACGAAGATTTGCGGCGCACCTACCCCGGAAGCAAACATCAATTTCAGGCCCATCTGTTGGAACTTAAGGCTCGAATGTTGAGCTACCGCGGCGCCTCGTACGATGGAACTCAGATCATCAAAGCTGACAAGATCATGAATGCTCTCGTCACTCAATTTCCCCACGAAATCAAAGAACACCGACAATACCTCGACACGGAGGCTGGTCGAATTCGTACGTTGTTGGCAGAGCGTGACTTTGCCATCGGTCAATACTTCGAAAAGCGCGGAGAGAATCGGGCCGCGAGCATTTATTACCAAAGTGTTGCCACCAGCTTTGCCGAGACGGACCTGGCAAAGGATGCCCTGGCTCGTCGAGATGAACTTGCCGATGAGCCAGAAATTCCGGTCCAAAGAGCAGCGTGGCTAGTCAATCTTTTCCCGGAACCGAAATCCACGAAGCCGTTGATTGGCCCTAGTAACACAATCATGCGTTAGGATGTCACGCTGCCACGGCCAAAGATGCGGTTGCAATAAGGGTGTGTAACTATGATCTCGCGAATACTCTCGGCATTGAATGCAGCGAGTTTGAGCATGACGACGTGTCGCTTTCGATGGATGCAGTTGACAGCAATCAGCATCGCCATCCCGCTGATCTTTTTTGGCGGGTGCAAGGCCTATCAGATCGGCAAATACCAACTTGGCCATGCGAACATGTATCGGCAAGATATTGCGACTGTTCATGTTGCCATGGTGGAATCAGGATCGTTTAGGCCGTTTCTCGGGCAACGTGTTACGGAATCCGTTGCGAAGGCCGTTGAAGATCGGACTCCCTTCCGACTTGCCGACGCAGCTGTTGCCGATAGCTTTCTGCGCGTGAACATCATCAACGATTCAAAACGAGCCGCCGGTCTCGATCGCTTTGATGACGTGCGGAATGTGGCGATAGGTTTAGTTGTCGAGGCTACGTGGACAGATCGACGCGGTGTTCCGCTGATGGAACGGCAATTGTTGCGGCTGGATAACGGCGTGAATTTTATACCGGAGGGTGGCCAATCGATGACCACAGCCCAACAAGAACTCATCGATCGGATTGGCAGACAAGTCGTGGGGCATATGGAGTTCCCCTGGTAGCCAAAAGAATTTCCTTGGCTTCAACTAACTTCTTGAGTCCGTGTTTCGCCGCCAGGTAAACACTCACAAGTGGGTGCCTTTTGGCTTAGGTAGCCTTTTCGACAGCGCGAATTAGACGTAACATTTCCCTTCCCCTTCCACGTTCACAACGCACAATTCACAAAATTTCGAAGACCAATCTGGGATCATTCAAGTTGATCGTGCATCCATTCGAACTTGCACCAGTTAATCGAAGGCGAGTCGGAGATCCGCTTATGCTGACTACGGGATAGCTCCTCTAGCCGGTTTTCCTCAAGAAATGCCCCTGTTGACCAGTGAGAAGTATCAAATCAATGATATTTTACACGCGCACTTTACGCCTAAGGTTATTGTGGAGGAAATTCCCTGTCCATTTTTTGCTAGGGAGGATTGAGTTTTTCGATTCACGTTCGATAAACTATGCAATCGGCGAAGAACTCCATCACGATCTGCTGTTTACGTTGAATGAAATCTGGCTGGTTGTCTGGTTGAGTCATCGTGTGAGATTTCTGTATTTTTCAATCTTAATATGCAAGTAGAATTATTATGGCAATGTTTCGAACAGATTTGTTACTCAAAATCGCGGTTGTTATTTTCGTTTTTAGTGTGTGCCACGGCACTTCAATTGGACAGGTTGAGGAAGATTGGAAGCAAATCAAAGTTGACGCAGCCACAAT
Source organism: uncultured Planctomycetaceae bacterium (assembly GCA_937862885.1). Classification (GTDB taxonomy): domain Bacteria; phylum Planctomycetota; class Planctomycetia; order Pirellulales; family Pirellulaceae; genus CALMEE01. Next base: position 82,544 of record CALMEE010000009.1, on the reverse strand, counting down.
TGAATACAACGCCCAAACGGTTTCAAAAGAAACCGCCGATGCAGCCGTCAATTATCTGAAGATATCCGGTTATCTCGACGCCAGTGAACAAAAGGTCAGGATCACGAAGCGAGATGGAATCTGGCAATTGCTCTTGATCGCTGATAAAGAAATTGGCGAAACCGAAATATTCCAAGAGACGGTCGCAGTATTTGGCGCTGAGTTTTCGGCCTATGCGTTCCAAGGAGAACCAACCGAAGTCCTTTTGTGTAATGAGAGTTTCGAGACGTATTCGGTATGGAGGGCAAAGGATTTCGGCAAGGCGATTGTCGCTGAAGGTACGTTGATTTTTTATGACGAAAAGATCATCAGCAAAGAGATCGTGGAAAAGTTGGGCAAATATTTGGTTGATAGCGGATTTAGTGACGGTGCGGCAAAGACGATCCAATTGGCTAAGAAGGATCAGGTATGGCAGTTCCGCTTTGTTATAAAAGAAGAGTTTGCTGACAATGAGGACTTTTTTCAGCTTAGCGGTGTGATGGCGATGGAACTCTCCCGAGATATGTTTGACGGCGCACCAGCTGAAGTCCACCTTTGCGATACCGGCTTTAAATTGATCAGAGTCGCTACCGCCATCAGCTATGGAACGGCCTATTCGCGAAACAAAACTGATATTTACTACGATGAAAAGACGGTGAACAAACAGATCGTTGAGGATCTTGCCGACTTCTTAGAGGATTCTGGATTCATCGACGGGGAGCCCAAGTCAGTTCAGTTAGCTAAGCCGGGGAGCACATGGCAATTTCGATTTGTTGTGCAGGAGAGCTTTCTGAACGACTCCAATTTCCACGATCTCGCGAAACAGTTCGGTCGCGAACTATCCGAAGAATTATTTGCAGGCGGGGCGATTGAAGTCCATTTATGCAACGAATACTTTTTGTCAAAAAAAGTTCTGAAAATCGCGGAAAAGCTTTAAGAGACAACTGCAGTCGTTTAGCTTGGTGCAGGTAACGCATCGCAAACCATGGATATGGAAGAGGTTGGTTGGGTCACTAAAGTGATTTCAACCGCTCGCGGAGTAGTTTGAACGGATTTTGCCACGGCTCGGGAACATCGGGTGCAAGTTGCAGCGTCTGCTCTAGCAAAATTCGAGCCTGGTTCGGATCGGAATCGATAATAGCAACGATCGTCCGGTACTTCGCTTCGAACCAAATTTCCGAGCCTGCTTCGGCCCCTCGAGCCAGAACCCGCCATGCTTCGAGTGCCGCATCAGTTTGCCCCATGGAATCGTTGGCTCTTGCGGCGCCGATGAGAAATCGTTGGTTGCGCGGGAAAGCCAACAACAAGCGATTAAAATATTCAGCAGCACTACGATAGTTGTTCAGATCGAGGTTCAGTTCCGCTGCGCGCTGCATGGCCGTGCGTAAAGCTGGAGCGTTGGACAATTCAACGGTGTCGTTATCGAGCATGTCGATCAATTGCGTGTAGAGTTGGCAAAGATGTTCCTTAACTGATCTATCTGCCGTGAACATTGGCTGTTCGACGTTCGCCTCAATTTGGCGAATTTGCCAAACAAGCCCTGCCGTCTTGGTTTGCGGCGTAGTCGCATTGTCAATAAGCCATTGAGCCGACTCAATTCCTAACGCAATATCATTTCGCGCTTCTGCCACCGTGAGTTGGTAATAGTGGAAGTCGGCCTTCGCCGGATTTTGGTGTTCAAGCTGGTCAGCAAGTGGTTGCATTTGTTGCAACCATCCATGAGCGACCAGAAGGTCCGGCGGAGTCTGTTTGAGCATCGCGTCGACCATCATTAAGCCACAACTTACTCGATAGTGAGCGGGAGATTGTGGGAAGTTTCGCAAAAAATTATTGACTTGCTCTTCCAGCTTATGCAACAATCTCTTGGACTCGGCAATGGCAGTTGCATCCGTACTTCCCCCGTCACTTGAAAGTTGTTTCCACTTGCGAAAATACGCTTGAACCAAGTCGTAGCGAGCCATTTCATAATTAGGGTCGCTTACATCAATCGACTCTAACATTTGAATGGCTTCCCGGACATCAAGCCGAGTGAGCTGTTGCCTGATGCGGCGATATTCAACCAATTTCACATAACGAGATTCCGGAAACCAACGTTTTAAGTTAACTTCAGCTGAGGCGATATGCGCCGAATATTGAATCCTCGAAGAAGGCTCCGAATCCAACAGCTGAATTTGCATCCAAAGCGCTCGGCTCGCAAGTTCTGGGCGTTTGAAACGATATAGTTTTGCGAAATTTCCGAATAGTTCAGCTGCAGAAGGACCGGAAGCAGCGATTGAAATCAGGGCTTGCAACCAAAGGACTTGAGCCGCAATATTTTCATCGTGTTGCAATTCTGCAAACTCAAGTGCGCGAGCGATCGATGCTTCGGCCAACAATAAGTCGTCATGCGATTGATTCTTGATATAGCGATCATAGGCTAGTTGCGCCGAGATCCAGCTCGATAGTAACGATTCGCTCCCCATTTGGATCTTGTATTTGTCCATCAATGCGGCTACTTGATCAAATCGATTCGCTTTCGCAAGTCCCGCGAGACCTAGCAAGGTCATGCGTCGCGCTTCCGCGTCATCTGGTTCAGGCCAAACCCTTCCCGCGATAACGATCGAATTCCACACCAACGGATTCGTAAAGTCATCAGCCAACAATTGTCCGGCGAACGACGCCGCTGCGGCAATCTTTCCCGGAAAAAAGTAACTGTTGAATCGCCACTCCTGCCTCTCCAAGAAAACGTCAGGATCGACGGTTGACGAGTCCAGCCGTTGAAAACACTGTTGGGCCATTGCGAGATCATTGGCCGCTTCCGCCGACATACCCAGCCCAATCAAGCATCTTGCATTCCACGCAAGCGACAAATCAAGCCACGAACTATCAACTTGATCTAGTGCATCATTTGGCGCGAAACCGAGCAACTGTCGAAACGCGTCGATGGCCGCATTAAACAAAACCATCTGTTCCTCGTCAGTACCATTGACCAATCCCAAATAATATAGGGTCCAAGCGCGCAAATATAAACTTTGGCTAAGTGTGTCTGCCGTTGTCTCGGGATCAATCATCCTTGTGATCGAACTTTCCGTCGCTTGAATGTGTCGCTCCAACCCTTCGCGAAAGTCTGTCCAAGATTCCAACAACTGTTGCCTGAGCCGTTCGTCACGATGTGTTTCGATCCAGGATTGGAATTGCGACTTGTTGAGTCGATATTGGGCATTCATTCTAGCCAATTCGAAGGCCGGTTCGTTCAATTCAGGAAACGCATTCAGCAACTGAATAAGCGAATGATCTTGAACGACTTCGGAATCCAGTACATAACGTTTTCGCATATAATAGTGAGCTAAGGCACGTGCCGCCCGCAATCGTTCATCTCGCGATCGTGTTTGTTTGAGCGACTCTTGCAAGTAAGCGAGTGCAAATGCGTCGAGTTGATGCTTTTCTAAATAGCTGATCAATTGTTGTGAGGCGTGGTCTTGCAGCTGACGCGCTGCGGCGTGCGTGGCCCCCCAAGTGTGAGCAAAGAATGCCAGCCACAGCGTACAAATACACTTGCCAAACGGTCCGACCAACGGGCGCCGACGAGCGATTACGATGCCAGGGGTTTTAACGCGTTGGAACATAGGTCACTATTTTGAATCCGGAAGCGCGACAGGCGGCGACTGCTTTGGCGGTCGCGTCGAAAGGGACATCGCCGCTTGCGCGAACGAAAGCACCATCTTCCTTATTGATAAAATCACCCAAATAACGTAACAGCTCGCTTTCATCACTAGTGTTAAACATACCGATAGAAAACATTGGTTGCTGATTCGTCATCGTCACCTTAATTATAGCGGGTTCCAATTCGTTAGTTCGTACGGCAGATTCTCGTTGCACAGCGATATTGGATTGGAGTTGCTTTTCTGGTAAGAGGAACGTCGAAGTGATCAAGAAAAAAATCAGCAGCAAAAATACAACGTCGATGAAGCCAGTAGTCGAAAGGTCCAGGTTGTTTTCTGGCGGACGATAGCTTTTTAATCTCATCCAAATAACCCTCGAGTCATGTCGAATAGCCAAACGAAATGCAAACGAACCTACGGAATATCAAGGCTTCGATTACGGGTGAGTACCTACCGCTGACTACGTGAACTGATTTGAACCTGCTTCACGCCTTGACGATTCAGCGAATCAATCAGTTCATTGACCACGGAGGTCGGCACGCGTCCATCGGCTCTTACTAAAATGCGAATCTCGGAAATGTCCAAATTCAATTGTCTGCTGCGATCTGCAATCGTATCGGTGATTAACGCCAAAGAAAATTTGCGATCGCCGATATAGAAATGTCCAAGTTGGTCGACATTGATTGTCATTTGTTCTTCAGGTCTTGAACTTTTGATTTGCTGGACAATTGGTAACTCCAACGGATGCTCCAATGCCGTAGTGAGTTGCGGCAAAGTCATGAAGAAGATAATCAATAGGAAGACAATATCGATCATCGGGGTCAAACTGAGCCGAATGGAACGACTGTGTTTGCGTTTCGCCAACCGCACGTGTACTTTCCTTTGAGCTAAAGCCAAATTGGTCGAATGATTTACGCTCTACCGTTTACGACCAAGTGGCAACAAAATCCGTTCCACCCGTTTCCCAGCCTCCGCGACAATAGAATCAATTTTATTTCTGAAATAGCTGACGGCCACCATCGTCGGAATCGCAACCAATAGTCCTAACAGCGTAGTAATCAGCGCTTGCCCGATTCCGCCAGCTAACTCGCCTGGCCGAGCAGCCCCTTCGCGAATGGCGATCGTGTTAAAGGCCTCGATCATGCCGATTACCGTACCCGTTAGCCCCAACATTGGTGCGATTGCGGCTATCACGTTTAGAATTTCCGTTTTCCGATAAAGTCGCCCCGTGTGGTCTTCGCCGGCTTCTTCCACTGCCGTGCGATATTCCGCGAAGCCGAACTCGCTGGCATTGTATCGCTCCAGACCAGCAAGGATGACGTCCGTTGAAAGCGAGTAATTTTCCTTCTGATGACAGATTTGAATGGCCTCGTTAATTTCTCCTCTGGAAATCAACCGTTCCAGTTCGGTCAAGGTCTTGTTGGGAATTAGCTTGGCACGCGTGATCGACAGGGCGTGTTCGATGATAAAAAACGTACTCACCATCGACAAAAGAATGATGATGCCGACAATCACCACGCCCAGCGAATTTCCGGTGAACATCATCTCAAAAATGGACGGGGGGCGCGTTTCAAGATCCTCTAGTTCGCTCGGATTGGACTCGCTAGACAATCCGCTTGTGGACGATGGGGCTGTTCCCGTCTGCGCGTTGGCCATAGCTGGCGTAATAAGTAGCACGCAAAGTACACAGACTCCAATGAGGACCTGTGACTGCATCAACATGTTAAAAAAATTGCCTGCTGAGCCGCGTTTCGGCGATGGCGGAACGAATTGAGATACCTGGCAAGATTTCATCCAGCAAATGTTCCAATACAGTTAGCGTGACGAGGATTTTTCCAAATCAATTTGATTGAGCATCTTTTTTGCATGGAAAGTTCCGGAATACTTTTGCGCGAGTTCCCGTTTCAAGGACTCCACCGATGCGATCTTATTGCCAAGAGGCTCGGAATGGATTACCGCATAGATTGCCGCTGCGGACATTTCAGGAAACTCTGTCGACAGAGTGGCGGGAATCTGTAACAGATCTAAAATCGCTTGTTGCTGATGTTGACCGACATCGCGCAAGCCGGCAATCCCTCTATGATACAGATATGCGCAGCGAATTGCAGGTGCCACTTCATCAAATCGCGTCGGCAAACTCAACCTAGCCGCTGCAAATTCACCCTGTTTGATGAGTTGCTGTGCCCGCAAAACGCTCGACCAGGGCGTCGAGCGGATATTTTGGTTCTCCAGCATCGATTGGGCTGTCGATTTATCTCCGGCAGCAATCGCCAACGACGCTGCGTAAAGCAACGCCAAGGGATCATCCTCGTCTTCCCAGCGAGTTATATTTCTCAGCTCTTGCCACACCCGCCCTGCTTCTGTTTCGTCAAACCAAATCGGCAGAAGTGCACTTACCAACCATTGTTGCTTATCGATGGCGATCGGCAATTCAAGCAGAGGTGAATTCTCCACTAAGGTTGGCATTTGCTTCTCAATCATCAATGTGCGCAGTAAGGCCAAAGCAGCCGATTCTCGTCGCTGGTTGGCAATCTCACCTCTACAGAGCGCAGCTGCTGCGAAACGTGCGGTCATCGAGGGTTGGTTTCCGCAATAATCAAGAAGCTCAGCAGCGATCTCGCTGATGTTCGTGAAATCGCGGTGGCGTAGTCGAGTGCGCAATCGCATCAACGGGTCCCCGACTTGAACCAGCAGCGCGTCGAACAATTCTTGCTGGTCTGAAGCGACATCGGCAAGATGAACCTCCCACCAATAGAGAATTCGCCCTCCTTGCAATTCGATGGAATCGATATCAAAACGAACAATGCTTTCGTTGATTTGGCTGGAATCTCGCAGCGTGATTGTTTGTGCAAATGCGCCATACGTATTGAGCAACGTCAAGATGGCTAGGCACTGCCACCGCGACCACAGATTGACGCCTGAATTTAAAGGAATACGCCTAAAACTAATCCTGTTCAGGCTCATGTAACGGTCAGCTCGAATGAGTTCGCCAGCCATCCGCCTAAATGCTCTCCGTCCCTAAATCAATCAATGCTTGGTAGTCATTGACGTCCAATGATCTTGCCATTTCAAAACCATGCGCGGTTAATGAGAAATCATTCATCAATTGGTGCATTACCAATCCGGCATTGCAGAGTTGCCGCAGTCCCTCCATGAATCGTACAGTTTGTTCTGGATTTCCTACACAACGAAACTCGACCCGCCTCCCTTCGTTCATATCGACACAGACGGCCAAGAATCGCTCCGCCGGCTCAAAAGCATTCTTGTTTCCGCGAATCGAAATCGAACCGGAGTCCTTACTGGCAACCAAAATTGTCCGCGCCTCAGCCGAAAGCCCAGCGAGGTCGCATGCAGGCGGATCGGGCCGCGATAACGCAAGACTACTCAAGTGAGCAATGGCCACGATTGTTGGCACGCCTAAGTTCAAGTCAGCCCACGTTAGGCCGGAGGTTTCATTTTCCAGATTAAATCCTCGCGGAATCATACGATACGCCTTGGTCACCAATCTTTGCCAGTCAACTGATTGCAACGAATCAAGTTCATTCGCAGCCGAACATACAAAAACGAGCCATAAAATTTGGTTGATGCGTTGAGGCCTAAATTGTATGCGATTTTTACACACCATGTCATAGCTGTTTGCCCGCGATGCCTGCGGCTTATCCGCAAATCGACCTGTCAACGGAAAACCGATGATGGACTGGGCCCTGCCGACCGTGGTTCTATCAACTTCCGGAGTAGTTTATCCGCCTAAATCCAGAAACACATTGAATAAGCGATATTTGTTGCATTGTGCATCAAGCGAGTTCCAACGCGTGTTCGCCAATGTCGAGCGAAATACCGTGGTTTGTAAGCAATGCCGCGTTCCTTGATCGCGACTTAGCCATGCGCTGTCCATGATAGAGACGTAGCCTGTAGTCGGTTATAATGCTTTGCGATGTCTAAATTGTCGGACCGCGAAACCGATATGCGGTTAACAATTGTGTTTTCCCGAACGAGCGCGGGTGCGCTGGATGAATTCATCTGAAAATGAGTTCGTTTGGGCCGGACGCTCACTGACGAGTTTATGTCACTATTTCATCGTTACTGGCGATTTCAAACATGAGATTTCAATACATGGTTTTTACTTGCTTCTTGTTGGTATCTCAGCTGGCAAGCGCGCCGTCGGCAGGTCAAACAATCCCTGATACGACGAATCAACTCACCGCCAATAATCGTGCGCGAGCCGTTGCCAACCAATTCCGAATGGACTTGGGAAGTTTAGAGCGATTTTATCATGTACAAGAATCACCACGTCGTTTTCATCGATTCGTAGAATTCTATAACGTGTGGTTGGACGCGCTAAGTGACGTTGTCCGCGAAGGCTTGACTGACGATGAAGCGGTCACGATCGACCGATTGATTCAGCAAGTTGCTGATCGCAAACAAGACTTGCTGGACTTCCAAGTTAAATTGAATCAAGTTCGCCTGCTGCTGCCGTTTGCACAGGAGGTCATTGATATCTGCGAGGCTCGACAGCGCGTTGAGCCGATAGATTCCGCTGAGTTGGCGTCACGAGTTGATGCCCTGGATCATTTGGTTGGCTCCCTGAGGAAACAATTAGGAGACGACTCACTTGGTGCCACGTTTGCATCTTCTGATTTGAAGTTTGCAGCCGATACAACTCGACGATTGACCTCAACAATTCGCGAATGGTATCAATTCTATGATCAATACGATCCGATGTTCACGTGGTGGTTAGCAGAGCCATTCGCTCGCTTCGAGAAAAATTTGGGTCAGCTCAACGACGAATTCCAACGAATGGGAGAAATCGAAAGGGACGCGGAACCAAATGCTGCTGCCGGGCAACAACCAGCTTTGGCTGTGGAAGAAAACGGGGATCAAGTATTGACTGCAGCGTTTCGAGTTTCTGGTCCGGAGTTGCCGACGACGGTTGTGCCTGACTTGCATCAGGCATTGCAGCGCCAACCAAATCGAATTCAGTTAATCATCGAAGAATTTGCGGGCCAAAATCGTGATCGTTCGCGCGGTGAACGTGTGCGGCAGCGACGTGCCGACGTGAATCTGGAGGATTGGTCTGCGCGTGTCGATTCGTTGGACTACGCGAGTCTCAACTTCGAAGAACAAATCGATTACCATCTCTTGAAACATCGAGTTCGTGTGGCCCAGCGTCGCGACGCCTGGGCAGAATCGAGCCCGGAACGACTTCCGTTGTCGACCGATGACAGCGGAATTTCTGGCCAACCCATCGGTGAGGAGGCTTTGCGTCTAGAGCTGGATGAACAGCTCATACCATATTCGCCGGCAGAATTGGTTCAAATCGCTGAACGCGAGTATGCATGGTGCCAAGCTGAGATCAAAAAAGCTGCCGCGGAAATGGGATTTGACGATTGGAGAGCGGCAGTGGAACATGTCAAACGCATGCACGTGCAGCCGGGTGAGCAACCGATCATGATCCGCGATTTGGCACACGAAGCGATGGATTATTTGGATGAACATCAACTGGTGACTGTTCCTGCTTTGGCGCGCGAGACATGGCGAATGAGAATGCTTTCTCCGGAACGTCAACTGATTAGTCCTTTCTTTCTTGGCGGCGAAGTTATTCAGGTCTCGTTTCCCACGTCGGCGATGAGACATGCTGATAAATTGCAGAGTCTTCGCGGTAATAATATTCCGTTTGCGCGTGCGACCGTGCATCATGAACTGATCCCGGGGCATCACTTGCAGGGGTTCACGACCTCGCGGGAAAAGGTGTATCGACAACCGTTCCAAACTCCATTTTGGTTGGAAGGCTGGGCCTTGTATTGGGAAATGGTGCTGTATGATCGAGGCTTTCCCGCGACGCCCGCAGATCGAGTTGGTTTTTTGGTTTGGCGTTCACACCGTTGTGCTCGGATCATCTTTTCTTTGAATTTTCACTTGGGAAGAATGACGCCCGGGGAATGCGTTGATTTGCTCGTGCAGATGGTGGGATTCGAGCCGAATAATGCGGCGGCTGAAGTGCGCCGGAGCGTGGGGACCGGATACGGACCATTGTATCAAGCCGCTTACATGCTGGGCGGATTGCAATTTCGCGCGCTGCGAAGCGAATTTGTCGATTCCGGTAAGATCTCGGAACTCGATTTTCACGATTTGATCATGCGGGAAGGAAATATGCCCATTGGTTTTGTCCGCGCGATCCTGCAAGGGGAGCCGATACCGCAGGACGCCGACTTTAACTGGCGATTTGCTGATTAGCACAAAGTCGCAACATGGTTCATTTGAGCTTGACGACAAAGTCGAGGAACTTTTTATCCAACTTGTCGAGTTCACCGAAGTAAGATTCAAACAACTCGATTCGCTCTTGGGGAGTGTCGGTCCGCAGTGGTTTCTTGCCAGCCAGTTCGTTCAAGTACTCCACGAATTTCTTTTGATGTTGTTTCAGCAGATAGAAATTCAAAGCCCAGGCCTCGGCATAGGCATCTAAGGCTTGCGCCGAATCTCGAAATCTTGTGTCGTCGGCGAGCAACGTATTCAACGAATTTTCTGGCCGCCGCGCGAGGTTGCTGCGGAATCGCGCTAGGCGTGAGTAGTTGATTTTGCCCATGGACCGCCAACCGCTGCGATTGGCAAGGTCTGGCGTCTCAAAGTAAACTGCCATGCCTTCATTTACCCAGAGTGGAGTATCCGCAAATCGTTGCTGCATGCCACGATTGAACATGATCTGGTGCACAGCTTCGTGCACCATGGTGGCAACCAACGCCTCAGAAGCCGGTTGAGCCAGCAGCGCGTTGATTTGGTCGGAGCTGCGCAGGTCTCGTAAACGAGTCGTTTGCAATCCAGTGAGATCATACGTCGCCACTCGGTTCGTCACCAAATTATAGTAGGCCACCATCGTCCCCGGTCCCTGACCGAGGTCCTGTTGGGCGTACCTATTGTAGTTTTCTTTGGAATCGAATAACAGCACGCAAAGTGGAACGTCGGGCGGTTTCAACTGAATGCCTTTGGTCTTCCAGAAGTTCTCGAAGCCGGAATAAAGCCGTTCGTAAAGTCCACCGACCCATTTCGCGTAGGTCTGTGAGGTATTGTAGACGAGTACATAATTGTTGGTGAGCAATACTTCGAAGCCATGCGGCAACTCGGCGATTATTTCTTTACCAATCGATTGCTTATCCAGCGGTTGAAACGGTTGATCGGTCGCCACGAGTTGGTCGTACTCGTCCTTTTGGAGAACCCATACCCGTCCGTTCGTGCCGCGAAACATGATGCCGCCATCTTGAGCCTCGACCACGGTTTCTCCGACAACGGTTTTCTGGACTCCGTCGCGCGTCAGGACTAACTCGTCCGCGAAAATGTGAGGCGCTAATCCCGCAGACAACATTCCCGTAACCAACACAATGATGCATGACAAGAATGTTGACGGCATGTGCTTGGCGGAAGTACGAATACTCGATTGCTCCATCATCATTTGACTCCCAAAAACTGATTTCCACCCACCCATCTTCGTAATTCGCGCATAACGAAGCAAGTAGCCACAAGCTGTAACCGAGAAACGGAACGCGCGGAAGGCACGTAAGCTAACAGATTTCGTCTATTCCCGATCGGAAAGATCCTCGAACTCCGCTGAGTGCACCGTGGCCGGATGAATCATTTCTGGAGCAAGGCCAAGTTGTAATAGAATATGTTTGGCTAAGTTTCGAGCAAGCGGGATGCTCAATTGGTAATCAAAAGCGGTGTTCTTGTTATACCACCAATCAGCATAAAACGTGTTTCGTCCATTGTAGACGACTTGCCACAGGTCACAGACCGCGATTTCTGGGTGATCCGCCAAAACTTCTCGGGCCCAGTCATTTTGCAAGCGCATTCTTCCCGGAACACGCCCTACAAGTTCAGTCGCTTCACGGGTTAAACCAGCGCGTTCGTCTTCGGGAATCAACGTTCCTTCTTCCACGTTGGTATGATAACCATAATCGATGGGGGTTGACGTGACCCAAACCAGTTTGGCACCGGTTAATTTTAGTTGATTAATTGCCTCGCGCAGCGCAAATTGATAGGTCGCTTTTTCCGTTGAGTCATCCCACAAACCGAAGTTAAATGTAATGACGTCCCAATGTCGACCAGGTGTTTCATAAGCGCCTAACCAGCGATGTAATTCCTGCCACTTTTGCGAGCCAGCACAATTGACGGGCGGGTGGTGGAGGTTAACAATTCCCGCCAATGCCTCGCGCAAGGGTCGCTGATAATTGAATGAGATGGAATCACCCAGAAACAAACATCGAGGCAATCCAGGCATTTCGCGTACCAACGGGTTTCCGACCGGTATGAACTCGATCGCATCCGCAAAATAAACTCCATCTTCATGGTTGCCAATGACAAGCACGTCCGTCTCGAAAGGATGCAAATCAGAAATTGAAAAACCGAGTAAACGAGCATTTCTATTCCCAAGAATGACCTCGGAAGTTCCATCATCGCGAATCCAACGCAACGTGTCCGGCTTATCGCCCTTGGTTACCTGACCGCTTACGCTCACTGCATGTTGCGGTAGAAGTTGACTAACTTGTCCCCCATGCAAATCAAAATTAACGATGCGCGGCACGCGTGCATGCATCACTGAATCGCGCTGACTTTCGTTGTTGAAAAAAGCTGTCAGCCATAACGGACTGGGCAAATCAAACTCTAATCGCTCATTTTCGTTGGCATTGCCGGATACAGCCGAAATCGGCAACTCAACGATAAGTTTTTGCCGATCGAAGTCGATGATCGGCCGAGTGAGACGCAAGGCGATTTGTGTCTGTCCCGTAATTTGTACTTGGGAAATTCCGTGCTTGGTCTTGACGGCTATCGAGTATTTTCGCTTATCGACCACGACGCCATCGAATTCAAACGCACCTTCATCCTGAGCCAGTACCGAACTGGGCGAAGCAGCAAGAAAAAGGGCCAAGCTACCGATAATCAGTGACGCAGGCCACCTCCATATTTGCTCGCGCAATATCGCGCTAGTTGCTGCCGCAAGTAGATTCGAGATCGGTCTGATTTTCCAGTCGCCTAACATCGCATTCCCTGATCGTCTCGGTCAGAGCGTTTGAAACTATTTCTCCGCCGATGTTACAATCTAAACCAAATTCGATGCTGGGGCACGCCCAAAAGCCGATCGTCGAACAAAGCCGGCGTTCAGAAGTCATTGACTTTTCCTACATTCGTTATTTTCCGCAAAGTAACAACTTGAGTCGACGCGGCAAGACTTCAATTTCGACGGGGAGGGGATGGCTCAGTTCGCCATCCATGCTGGTGCGGGTCTGTCCCTCCACGGACAATTTTGTTGTTTGGTAGACTTGGACGCGAGAATCCACGATCGGTTCGCATCGCCGCAACTTGCCCAAGTAGCGAATAAAGTCCAAGGGGCTGAACGCGCGAAGCAGCACGACATCGAGCAGGCCATCGGAGACATCCGCATCGGGCGCGATACCCAACCCGCTGCCAAAAAATCTTGCATTGGCAACAGCGATCGTTGAAAATCGCCCTTTGAACGAAAAATCATCACCGCTGACTTTCGCTTCGAATTCCGGGCAAGTAATCACCGTACGCAAGATGGCCAGTTGGTAGCTAATGCGATCACCCAAGTAGCGTTGCGTGCGGGTAGCCCTCTGGATGACGGTCGTGCCGATTCCGATTTCGGCGATGTTAATAAAGTGCCGAGTCGAGCCAGCCCACGACCGATCTAAAAATTTCGTACCACTTGGTTTGTGAACGGACTTCCTTAACTGGGCGAAATTATCCTCTTGGTACTCGACTTTGCCAACGTCGATTTCGGCCGTACGAAACTCAACGATGGTCTTCAAAAGTTGTTCCAGCGATCGCGGGCAAGCGAACGTACGCGAAAAATCGTTACCGCTTCCGCTAGGCCAAATCGCCATGGCTGGCAACTGATCAATGGGGAGATTGGTCGTCAACAAACCGTTGGCACATTCATTAATGGTGCCGTCACCTCCAATTACAATCAGTGCGTCCACGGATTCGTCGACTGCTTGTTCGGCAAGTTCCACTGCGTGTCCTGCACGAGTCGTGGCCCACGTCTCAAAGTTACAGCGTTCCGCGAATTCGGACTGTGCTTCCTTAGCGCGTCGCAGCGCCAATGAACTGCGGCTATTGACGATTGCGACTATTCTTTTTTCTCGAAGCTCACGTTGATTATTCATGGTTTTTAGGATAACGCTTTTGGAGTTCGCGTAAAGCGGCACTTCGTCTCAATCTCTAGCCATGCCCGGCGGAACGACGTTCTTACTTATGTGGTCGATGTGTTGATAACGCGGCATGCGGTCATTTTGGCCACTTCCCGACAACTCCCCACAGCGTGTATGATGTTGGCAATATCTGGTCTTTTCATCTTCGGGGTTCACAATGAAACAAAAAATAGCTGGCAAATTGACCATAGCACGACGGGCTTTTTCGAAGCGACTGATGCGAACGCGCACCCATCGGTTCATCGTGTCGTTTGTTTGTTGTGGAGCTTTGTGCTGCACATCGATTTTTGCGCAGGAGAGTCGGCTTGAATATCCTGAGTCGAAAAAGGTCGATCGTGTCGATGAGTACTTTGGCGTTAAAGTGGATGATCCATATCAATGGCTCGAAGAGGATGTGCGAGTTTCCGATGAGGTGCGAGATTGGGTGACAAGACAAAGCGAGTTCACTCGCGCTTATTTGGATCAACTAGCTTATCGAGACGAGATTGAAGCGAGACTAACTGAGCTTTGGAATTATGAAAGATTTGGCACCCCCTTTTATGCTGGCGGACGTTATTACATGTCGAAAAATGACGGCTTGCAAAATCAAGATGTCATTTATCGCCTGAATTCGCTAAGCGACGAGATGGTCGAGTTAATTGACCCAAACAAATGGTCTGCAGAAGGTACGGCAGCGTTGCGAGGCTTAGCGTTCAGCGAGGATGGCGCGTATTGCGCGTACGGTGTCGCGGAAGCCGGATCCGATTGGACACGTTGGGAAGTTTTGGACATCGAATCCGGGAAGGTGTTGGATGATGTGCTTCGGCACATTAAGTTCGGTGGTGTGCATTGGTCACCAGATAATCAAGGGTTCTATTACAGCCGGTTTCCTGAGCCACAAGAGGGCGCAGCTTTTCAGAGCCTCAACCTCAACCAACGAGTCTACTACCACAAACTGGGTACGCCTCAATCGGATGATATCTTGATCTATGAAGATCCAGATAATCCAGAGTGGGGATTTAGCCCAACCGTTACTGAAGATGGTGATTTTCTAATTCTGACCGTTTCAAAAGGGACCGACAGCAAATACCAGATTTACTATCTGCCCTTGGAAGCCCAACAGGAGGTGCGCGAGCTTCCCCCCTTTGTCGTACTGATTGACAATTTCGATAATGAGTATTCCTTCATCGGTAACGTTGGGAGTAAGTTCTTCTTCAAGACCGATTACCAAAGTCCACTAGGCAGCGTGATTGCCATCGATGGCTACGAGACTAATCCGGAGAAATGGCAGGTCATTGTCCCGGAGGCCAAGGAATCGTTGCAGACTGTCTCTCTGGTCAATCACTCGCTCATCTGCAGCTACTTGCGCGACGCAAAAACGGCGATTGTGATTTACGACTTGGACGGAAATTTCGTACGCAATGTTGATTTTCCGGGAATCGGATCGGCTGTAGGGTTTGGTGGCAAAAAGAAACACACCGAGACCTTCTATTCTTACAGCAGTTTTGCAACGCCGCCCAGCATCTACCGGTACGATATGCTAACAGGTGAGAGCCAGTTGTTGCGGCGTGCCGACGTGCAGTTCAATCCCGATGACTATGAAGTCAAACAAGTTTTTTATAACAGTAAAGATGGCACCCGCGTTCCAATGTTCATCGCCCATCGCAAGGGAGTCAAATTGGATGGTTCCAATCCGACGTTGTTGTATGCCTATGGAGGATTCAACATCTCATTGACACCGTCGTTTGCCGTGACGCGGTTGCAATGGATGGAAATGGGCGGCGTATATGCCCTCGCGAATCTGCGGGGGGGTGGAGAATATGGCGAGGAATGGCACAAAGCCGGTACGAAAACCAAAAAGCAAAATGTATTTGATGACTTCATCGCCGCCGCCGAATATTTGATTGAACAAGGCTATACGTCGCCACAGCATCTGGGGATTCAGGGTGGGAGCAATGGTGGACTTCTGGTTGGTGCCGTCATGTGCCAACGACCTGATTTGTTCGGTGCCTGCCTACCCGCAGTCGGCGTGATGGACATGCTGAAGTTCCAAAATTGGACAGCTGGTCGATATTGGGTCGATGATTACGGCAGTTCTGCAAATAATGCAGAGGAGTTTATCCCCCTTTATCCCTTTTCCCCCTCCCACAATTTAAAACCAACCCCTTCTTCCCCGCCGCCTTTGGGGCCGACCGCCGATACAGATGATCGAGTTGTTCCGGGGCACAGTTTTAAGTTTGCAGCGCGACTGCAGGAATATCACGTCGGTCCGAATCCGGTCTTGATCCGAATTGAGGTCAGCGCGGGGCATGGGGCGGGCACACCCACTTCGAAACGAATTGCCGAAACAGCTGACCTTTGGGCGTTCTTGACAAAACACCTCGGCTTGAATCCAAACTTCCCAGGTCGGCCCTAAACGGGGAATTAACCGATTGAGGCGCTCAATTCGGGCTTGCCAATTCATTGTTCGTCCTCATTCCACGATTAGGTCGCCTGTGTCGAGAGTGTCACAATAGTTCAGCCAATTTGTTCAGACTCTCGTGGTCATTGCAATCGGTATGATTTAAGAAAGTGGTCGCTCGAAGTTGAATAAATTGCAACAAGAACTCGATTTCCTTTACTCCAGGATCAACTACGAACGTGAGCTGAATCCTGGGAACGAAGAGTTTAGATTTCAATCCTTAATCCAGCTCTTAGCCAAACTGGACAATCCGCACGAGAAGATTCGGACGGTCCACGTTGCCGGGACAAAAGGCAAAGGGTCTGTCTGCAAGATGATTGGCAATGCCATCGCGGCTAGTGGATGCCGGGTCGGCGTATATATGTCTCCGCACGTCGAGAGTATTCGCGAGCGATTCATCATTAACGACCGACTGATTACTGAAGATGAACTAGCGGAAGAACTAGCCCAGGTTCGGTCAGCAGTGCTCGAAGTAGACGATGCATTGACGGCTGAACCAGATTCGCGGCCACTAACTTTTTTCGAAATCTGTACGGCCATGGCGATGAATTTCTTTTTTCATCGATCTGTCGATTGGATGGTCCTCGAAGTCGGGATGGGTGGGCGTCTTGATTCAACGAATATCTGTCAGCCTAGCGTCTGTGTCATAACGAATATTAGTTTTGATCATATGAGACAACTTGGTTCGACGCTCGCCAGGATCGCTGCGGAAAAAGCGGGCATAGTCAAAACGGGCATACCCGTTGTTTGCGGAGTCTTGGACCAGGAAGCCCGAAACGTAATCCACGAAATTGCTGGAACACGCCAGGCACTCCTGTATCAACTAAATGAACATTTTTCTTTTGACACGACCGACGATGACAGCATAACGGTGGTTGGCCAAATGCCAAATGAACGTCAAGGTGTCGGCAAGACACCAACAATGTTTTCGATTTCAGGTATTCGACCGTCGTTAATCGGTAAACACCAGCAACAAAACGCCTGTGTAGCGACCGTGGCTTTAAAAATATTGTCGACTTTTGATGAGAAGATCACGGATTCAGCGATACGCAATGGAATCGCGTCTGCCAAGCTGAGCGGCCGACTCGAAGTTTTTGATTTTCCGTTGATGAGACTTGTTGTCGACATGGCGCACAACACGGCCTCGGTGGAGGCATTGGTCGCGGCTCTGCCTAAATTGATTTCTGCACGGCAGGGTTGCGCGCGAAAGACCCTAATTTTTGCTTGCAGCCAAGACAAACGGGCTGATGAGATGTTGGCATTGTTGGTTCCCCACTTCGACATGATTATTTTGACGCAATATGCCAATAATCCTCGCGGTCGCAAAGCGGAACAGTTGCAACAAATTGTGCAGGCGATTCTCACGGAATCTGCTGACGAATGCCGCTCTCCCCAGGTTGTGATTGCAGCGAATCCAAGTTCGAGTTGGGATATGGTGGTCGAGTCCCTCAATTTTGATGAAGGTCAATCTCAATTTGTGTGCGTGGCGGGTTCAGCCTTTTTATGTGCGGAGATTCGCCCGTTGATCAAGTCCCAGGATGACAGTTTGCGGCCCTCACCAATAATTTCTCCAAGAAAATAGCTCAAACGCCTGCGGTTAATTGGTGCAATGCAAGGAAATATCAACGCTTGCTCAAATCTCAATTAACGATTATGCTATGCGATTCCACTGATTTAGAATTTTTGCAATCGGAGCTTAATGAATGTCGGCAAGTGAACGTAAGCGAGAGATTCGCCGTCGTCGTACCAGAAGAAAAAAGGTCACGTTACTCAAGAAACGTGCCCAGAAGGCGAACGCGAGTGAGAAAGCTGTTATCGCGAGAAAACTTCGTGATCTCACACCTGGTGCCGAGACGATAATTGCCTCTCTTCAACTCGAAGGGCGCTAACGCGAGTCCGTGACCAACTTCGTCGGGGACTTATTTCTGATGCCTTGACAAGATCTATTTGTCGCCTTGGGTTTTTGGGGAACTGCCGTCGTTCGGCTCTTGCTTGTCCGCGCCCGCTGCGCTTTCCTGGTCTTCGGATTGTGAAACGATCCGACCGAATAGGTGACCGCCTTTATCGCCATGAGACCATGTGCCTGAATATTTTCCTTCGTGGAACAAGACTCGTGCGCTAAAGGTTCCCAAGGTGGGAATGGTCAAATCCGTCAAGGTTATTACCGGAGTATCTCCCGCCCAGATTACGTCCAATTCCAACGGAACGACGAAGCGATTGTTGCCGTACTTAATTTCAGCGCGAAAGATCCACTTATCCCCCTCATCGGACTTGGTTACTTGTTGAATCACGTACTCTTCTTCTTTGAGATCGGTCGGTGATTGACTCAGCTCAGTAAAGCTGCCGACAAGCTTGACGTTGCTCAGTAGTCGTTCAAATCTCTCGAAGTTGGCTTTTTGCTGTTCCGTCAAATCCGCTTCTTGGCCAACCATTTGGGAGATCGGCAAAACGACCAGCAGGCCGCTACAGATACAGTAGCGGAATAATCGCAACATCCCAAAATAAACCTCAATTAGCCAACACGGACAATTGCCTTGACTCGATCGATACTTCACTTGGACTGCGTGCGACATTTTCGCTCCAGAAAGAAGAGGTTGAATTGGGAGAAAGCCATCGTACAGCTCGTAGAATGGCGCTGTCTGCGGCTTATTCTTTCTGATCGGCATTGGTGTTGTCAAATGCCAAAGCGGACAATAAGCTATTGTGATTGAATCCACTGCTCATAGCTTAGATTATGTCTCTGTAATTGTAAGCCTTTTAACTCTTTTTAATCCCTGGATCGTTTGAACGGAGTCGATTAAGTGTTTGTAGCCGCATCTAGCACCTGCTTCCCTGAAAGTACTTTACACGAGGCAGTTGAAAAACTCATCGACATGGAATTCACTTCACTGGAAATTGCCATTAGTGAGGAGAACGAACTCAATCCGCAGCTTGTGATCGATAATTTGAATCGAGCGGTGTTGATCTGCAACGATACGCGGCGGATGAATGTCTGCTCGTATTTGTTCGACTCGAAGGCGCAAGGTGCCAAGTTTTT
This sequence comes from uncultured Planctomycetaceae bacterium, assembly GCA_937862885.1. Taxonomy (GTDB): domain Bacteria; phylum Planctomycetota; class Planctomycetia; order Pirellulales; family Pirellulaceae; genus CALMEE01. The sequence goes on along the minus strand of CALMEE010000009.1, from coordinate 63,191 downwards.
TGAGCAGTTTGAAGCGTGTTGTAAACTGGCAAAGAGTACAAAGGTCGTCACCATCGTGGTCCCTTCGGCGGAATTGGGTACACCATTCAACGAAGAAGTCGAAAGGTTCAAGGAGTTGGTGCGGATTGCAACGTTGCAGGGAGTCAGGGTATGTATGCGCAGCGAACATAATTGCCTTTCCGGAGATCCCGACACCGTGCGCGTCATCTGCGATCATATCGACGGACTTGGATTAGCGTATGATCCAAGTCACTACATTTACCAAAGCAACGGCAAATCGGACCACGAAAGATTGCTAAAGTATGCGTTTCATGTTTACTTGCGGGATACGTCGGCAACGAAGCTACAAGTGCAGGTCGGACAAGGCGTCGTCGATTACGGGAGACTCATCAATTTACTGGCAAAGCATCATTACAATCGAGCGCTTTGCATTCAAATTTCGCCGGAACCCGGCATCGACCAGATGGCTGAAATTCGCAAGTTGCGTTTGTTGTTGGAAAGTCTGCTAGTTTAGATGACTGAGCGGCCACGCTATCCGCCTTTGGGATAGCCGTGAGGATGCTTCCGATGCCATGCCCAAGCCGTCTCGACAATTGATTTAACATCTTGATATTCGGGGACCCAACCTAATTGGCGCTTAGCAGCGCTGGCATTGGCGACAAGAATTGGTGGATCGCCGGCTCGTCGCTCACCCTCGATCACAGGAATTTTGCATCCGGTAACTTGTTCGCACGCATCAATCACCTGACGCACGCTGAATCCGTTTCCAGTTCCCAAATTCAGCTTGATCTGCGAACCGACATCGAGCTTTTCCAACGCCAAAAGATGCGCTGCAGCCAAGTCATCTACGTGGATGTAATCCCGAATGCAAGTTCCATCGGGTGTTGGGTAGTCGGTCCCGTAAATCGTTACCTGGGACCGTTGGCTCAAAGCCGTTTGCAGGACAATAGGAATCAAGTGAGTTTCAGGATCGTGGTCTTCACCGATGTCGCCATCGGGTGATGCTCCCGCCGCATTAAAATAGCGTAAAGCGGCATATCCGAATCCATACGCATTGGAATAATCTTCGAGGGCTCTTTCGAACACCAGTTTCGTAAATCCATAAGGATTAATGGGCATCTGTTTCTCTGATTCGACGATTGGAATCGCCTCTGGAATCCCATAGGTTGCGCAGGTGCTGGAGAAAACAAGTCTTGTGACTTCACATTGCCGCATGGTGTCCAGCAATACGAGCGCATCGATGACGTTGTTCTTGTAATATTTGTGGGGTGAGATCACGGACTCGTTGACAAGAGCGCACGCGGCAAAGTGCATCACGGCATCGATGCGGTGTTGCCGCAGCAAATCGCGAACCAAAGTCGCATCCCCCAGCTCGCCGTGTACGAATACGCCAGCGTTAACTGCGGCACGAAATCCGGTAGACAAATTATCAAGCACAACCACACGATGTCCCTGCTGGTCCAGGCAGCGAACCATGTGCGAGCCGATATATCCAGCGCCTCCAACAACCAGTACGTTCATTCGCTTCCATCCCGTATTCTGCTGAGCGGCCCAAACGACTTTAGTAATTCGAAAGCCTTTTCCAAATCATTTGTCCTGAAGCCGTCCCCTGCCAAGTCGGTGAATTTCGAGTTTGTGAGTCATGGATGCGAGTCATGAGAATCACGCCAGCGATAGTGTTTTATGCGGACGGCAATTGACTATCTTAACTTATCGGCGATCACCGGTCATGCCAATACGTTCGTTCGAGATATTCTGGCAATCCGTTACCCCCGGCGATGCGGGTCTATTGCTGACTTTGACTGTCCAATCCCACCAGCCGCAACAACTCCAAAGCATTCGTTGTGGTGGCAACTCCTTCGCGCATTCGATAGTCGAAGGTCATCGTGCGTTCGCCATTGACGTTGGCAATCGTTTCGCGGAAGTGCACAGGGCGAAATGTGGCGGCAAGTTTCTTTTCCGTGGCTAATTCAAGATCGTGGGTCGAAATAGCGCCGATCGCGTCGGCCAGAACCAAATGCTCAAGCACCTTGCTCACGGCAATTTGTCGTTCGCGGGAATTCGTGCCTTGCAATATTTCGTCGAGCAGATAGAGCAAGACGCGATTCGGATCTGCTTGTCGGTTTCGCGCGGCTAAAACGATCTCACGGAGACGCTTCAATTCTGCAAAATAAAACGACACGCCGTCAGCCAACGAGTCTCGAATACGCATGCTGGTTTGCAGTTCGACGCACGGCATACTCAAGTTTTCGGCACACACAACCGAGCCCATTTGGGCAAGGACAACGTTTAAACCGACCGAACGCAACAACGTACTCTTACCCGACATGTTCGACCCAGTAACGAGCAAAATCGAACCGGTTGGCCCAATGCTTACGTCGTTGCTGACGCGTACGTTGTCCGGCAACAATGGGTGTCCTAACTTTGTCGCGCGGAAGACGGCATGCGGATTAGGCAATTTGTCGAATTCGGGAAAACACCAAGTGGGATGATCGACTTTAAACCTAGCCAGCGAGGCCAATGCTTCCCACCGAGCGACGACGGCAAACCACTTCGGGACCATCTCGCCGAATTTTTGCCGCCAGCCGCGCAAATACACTAAAGCATGTACATCCCACAGGAAAAGAAACTGCAATAGTAGGTATACGAAATATAATAGGCCGCTGCGTCTCATGTTGGCGACAAACATTCTTCGTTCCAGGTCGCTAAACGCGGCTTGAGCCGACACGCCGCGAATCACCAACTCAGCGTGTTGTGATCGCAAATATTCACTCTGCGGATTGGTTTGCGTGATCACGTGAAACAAACTCAGGTAATTGCGTGCATCTCTTTGCTTGGCCGCAACTTGGTTAAAAACATCGTGAATGCTGCCGGCCAAAATTAGGGTCACTAAAAAGTTGATCAGCAGACCTGAGCCTAATAAGATTACAAACGCGTTCAATGAAATCAGATTGATCGCAAACAGAATCGGCAATAACACATGAAAAACGGTTATGGCTCGGGCAAACTGAACCAAAGTCGATCCAGCGACGTTGTCGTCTCCGCGCTGCGACCAAGCCAGAAATTTTGCAGGATCCGAATATTGGGTTGTGATCGAACGCCCCAACAATTGTATCTGGTCACGATGATCGCTCCAGGTCGCCATCTCAGAAACAGCTTGTTGCCGAGCAAGGATTTGGTCGACATCGTCGGGCCGCAGCATCCAATCCACCAATTGTTGTCGGCCAATTGGGGTTTCAGCCACGGATATCAACTGAATCAATGAGGCCGATCCGAAAAGATCGAGATCGCTGGCCGTCGCTGAATCGAGGGCCCACGGTGGAACTTCGAACTTGGGCAAGTGGTTCCAATTACGTTCGAGCCGAGCGATGGTTTGTTGAGCGAATTCAATTTGGAATTGAAGTTTTTCGACTTGCTCCTCGATCGCATTATGCAAGTATGCCACAACCAAGAAAATGGCAAATGCCGAACCGGCAGCAAGCAACCAAATAGCGAATAATCCAAGGTAGTTAATAAACCCCAACACGAATAAACCCAACGCGGTCAAAAACAACAAACCGCGGATAGTTCCGCCGCGTCGCCATTTCTTGGCAAGTGCTCGCGATTGATCGAGTTTCGCTTGTAAGTCAATGCGATAGCTCTCTAGTGGCGACAATTGAGGTATAGAGGCTGGTTGAGATTGAGTCATGTATCCGCTGATAAAAGTACCCGAGCTAAGAGAGTGTGAGCTTATACATGCAGATCTGCCGCATGCGGATTGCGAATTACGGATTGGTAACGCGCGCGGATCGGCTCAACATGCTCTTGAATAAATTCCTCAACTTGACGCGGAGCGCGCCCGATGAAATCCGCCGGGCGCATTACATTGTCGAAATCGACGCTAGCGAACAGCGAGTCGTGTTGCAGACGTTCAATCAAGTCATTTGGCTTGCCCGCTTGCTTAATCATTGTCGCCGCCGCCTGACTGTGCTGGCGAATTGCCTCGTGGAGCACCTGGCGATCGCCGCCGGCCGCCACGGCCGCCATCAGAATGTTCTCGGTCGCCATAAAAGGAAGTTCTTCAACTAGATTTCGCTGCACGACCTGTTCATAAACGACGAGGCCGCGACTGATATTTTGCAACAGGATCAAGATTGCATCAATTGCCAAGAATGCCTGTGGTATCACAAGACGCCGATTCGCGCTATCATCGAGCGTCCGTTCCATCCATTGAGTTGCCTGAGTCATAGCGGTCGAAGATTGCAGGCTCATTACAAATCGAGCGAGTGAGCAAATTCGCTCGCTCCGCATGGGGTTTCGCTTGTAAGGCATGGCCGACGAACCAATTTGTTCCTTCTCGAACGGTTCTTCCACTTCTTTGCGGTGGGCGAGAATGCGAATATCCGTTGCCATTTTATGTGCAGACTGAGCGATCCCAGATAGAACATCCAGGTACTGACTGTCGATCTTCCTGGTATACGTTTGACCAGTGACTGGTAAGGTCGCATGAAAACCCATCTTGGCCGCGACCAGTCGGTTTAACTGAACGACTTTAGTGTGATCACCGTCGAATAGTTTCAAAAAGCTGGCTTGAGTACCAGTTGTTCCTACAACGCCGCGCAGGGCAAAGTTTGTGAGACGATGCTCCAATTCGATAAGATCCAGCACAAAATCGAACGCCCACAAGGTCGCCCGTTTGCCGACTGTGGTAGGTTGAGCTGGTTGCAAATGCGTCAGTCCCAAGGTCGCGGTATTTCGATATTCAAACGCGAATCGGCCGATTTGATCGATGACAATCGCCAGCTTTTCGGCAACCATCGTGGTCGCTTTGTGCATCAAAATCAAATCACAGTTGTCTGTGACAAAGCAACTTGTTGCGCCAAGATGGATGATGGGCATAGCTTTTGGGCACGCATCACCGAACGTATGCACGTGGGCCATGACGTCATGGCGAAGTTTACGCTCGTAATCAGCTGCCTTTTTCCAATCGATGTTATCCAAATTGTTTCGCATTTCATCGAGTTGCGAATTCTCGATGGCAAGCCCCAATTCCAACTGTGCTTCCGCCAGTGCTAACCAAAGTCTTCGCCACGTTCCGAACTTCGTTTGTGCGCCAAAAAGTTGGGACATTTCTCTGGAGGCATACCTTGAGATCAGTGGATTTTCGTAAATTTCTTGCTGCATTTGGTGAAAATGGGTCGAGATTCTGTAGCATCCAGTGCTACAGAGTACCATTCAATCGAAAAGCCATCTAGCATTCAGTCACGAAATCGGGTTGCGTAATCGAGCGAATGAGCCAGAAATTACGCGGAAAACTGCGAAAAAAATTGTCGTGGCATAACTTTACTTGGCGGCGGAATTTAGGTTACGATAACATCCGTTGAGTTTAACGAATAGGTAATCCACGGCTATTGGCTGGCGGAACCTAGCTAGACACTGATTGTCGTGACGATAATCACCAAAAGCGCAGCAGCGATTGCCGTATCAATCGTACCGCTGAAACGCTTTATCGACGGAGAAATCAAGTGCTTCATCGTATTCATATCGTATTCATCGCTTTCTTTTGCTTTCTAAACCCCTGTTACGGGAAGGTGCAGGAAGAGAAGATCAAGAGTGAGGTTTTGTTGCCACCGGGCACCAAGGCATGGCTTTCAATACCGGATGTGCAAGGGTTAGCGAAGGCCATTGAACAGACGTCATTTGGGCGGATGTTGGAGGATGAAAAGGTTGCTCCATTCGTGGAAGATTTGTCCAATCAAGTCCGCGGATGGCTGGATGAAAAGAACATTCAATTTGGATTGCAAATTGATGATTTCGAAGGCGTTCCTTCTGGCGAATTATGTATTGCTGGAATTTTGCTGGAACCGACAGCGCAAGGATCGCGCGGAACATCGACCGATCATGCAACGTTGCTGTTGGTTGACATAACCGACACAAAGCCCAACGCATTGGCGCTGCTCGAAAAAGTCGAGGCTAATTTGAGTAAGTCCGATGCGGAACGCACTGAATTGGAAATCGGTGGGGTCAAAATTTCAAAGTGGAGCTTCGACAAACCTCGTGGGATTCCTGGTAAAGTGCATGCGTTCCACGGGATTGTCGAAAACTGGCTGTTCACATGTGACAACGAGCGCGTTGTTCGCGACCTGATTCGTCGGGTACAATCGGAAACGATGGATTCAGCAAATCTGGCGAATCTCGAACCTTTCGTGAAGATTTATGAGCGGTGCGGTTTTGGACAACACGAGAGGCAAGTTCGCTGGTTCATTGAGCCTTTCGGTTATCTCGACTTGGCTCATGCAGTTGCCCTGGACAAATCCCCCAGTGCTGCCCAACGTAATGACATCCCACGCATGATTCGCGACGAAGGCTTCGATGCGATAAAGGCCGTAGGGGGCAGCGTGCGGGTATTTGACGGAAAACATGATGCAGTCTCCCGCACGTTCGTTTATGCGCCACCGGTTCCCGAAGCTGGAGATGATCGCTATTTGCGTGCGGCGGCGATGCTCGATTTTTCCGGTGATGGCACCGATTCCGTCTTAGCCCCGCCTGCTTGGGTGCCAGCTGATTCGGCAAGCTACATTACGTTTAACCTGAATCTTAGCAAAGCAATCGAACGTGTCGGCTACATTGTGGACTCGTTCGGACGGGAGGGAACTTGGAAAAAGGTCCTCGATCAACTTCGCGACGATCCCGACAGTGTCTCCATCGACGTGAGATTGCTGGTCAAACAACTGGGCAATCGCATCACCATTATAGCGGCAACTGAACGCCCAATCGATGAATCAAGTGAGCGTATGGTCATTGGATTCAACGTAATTGGTGATGTGAATATTGTGAGATTGCATGCGTCAAATTTGATGCTGAATTTGAGCCCACGAGAATACAATTCTGAGACAATTAAACATGGTGACCATGAACTCTGGGTAATGGAAACCAGGAACGAGGAAGAGCTGGACGATGATCCATTGGCGGCGTTAATCGATCCGCTGGATGACGAGGTTGAAGATGAAGACGAGTTGCCGAAACCAAAGCCTCTATTTGAAAGACGAGTGGCCACGGTGGTCGGAAACTTCTTGTTAGTTGCAAACGATGTGGATTACCTGAAGCGGATTATCGATCGTGTCGGCGATGAACCTGGTCGTGAATTACTTGGTGCCAGCGACTATGTGCGCGTGGCCGAAGCCTTGAATGAACTCTCCATGGAGTTTGACGGAGACTCCGTTGTCCGGCATTTTGGCAGATTGGATGCTTCTCTCGAAACGAATTATGAGATGATTCGGCAGGGCAAAATGCCAGCCTCCAAGACGATTATGGCACAGATTCTCAACCAGTCGATCACTCCCGAACTGGAAGGCGAACAACGGGTTCAGCAACTAGATGGATCCAAGATGCCAGAAAACTACCAGACGGATGTTGCGCCATATTTGGGCCCAAATGGCATGATCGTCAAGGGTGTAAGTGATGGTTGGATTATTTTGGGTTGCGTTTTGCCAAAGAACCAAGCCTCCTCTATCTCTAGCGATGAGACAGAAAAAGAGGACGACGACGATGACAAATAATTTACCGCTCGTACAGGCCGAAGACGGATTCTTTGGCTTGTTCCGCGGTTCGTCATTGTAATCCGCTTCTTCTTGCCGAAGCCCTCTATATGTGGCTTGGCCGAGAATTATGGATAATGTCAAACGAGTGTCGACAGTTCAAAGCAAATCTTCGTTTGAGGCCGCCGACCAAACCTGACCGTTGAAATGTACTTGCGAAGGGCAAGCAGACTACATCCCTCGCTTCGCCATGATGGATTTCCTGACAGCTCACTGGAATCACCTGTTGCTGGCGAATTTCTGTGTAGATCGCAACTTGTTGGTTGACTTGTTGCCGGATAAAACGTCGATTGACGAGTTTGAAGGGCACGTCTTCGTGAGCCTAGTCGCATTTCTTTTCGATAAGACTCGTGTTTTGGGAATTCCGATTCCATTTCACCGTCGGTTCGAGGAAGTGAATTTGCGATTTTACGTTACTCCGGACAGAGATCCTTCGATTCGAGCAGTATCCTTCATCAAGGAAATCGTACCCAAACGTGCGATCACGTGGATAGCGAACACGCTGTTTAGCGAAAACTACGAAGCTCAACCGATGGGTAACGGCAGGAATGGACTGGAATATTGGTATTCATGGGGCGCAGGTGGCAGGAACCGATTCTCCGCTAAACTTAGGTCTGAACTCGAAATACCGGCTCCCGGATCGATTGCTGAGTTCATCACCGAGCACTATTGGGGATACGCGCGAGGTCGGAAGCACACTCTGGAATACAGGGTGAAACACCCGCAATGGAGGTGCAGCAACGTCGACGACTTTGACATCAACGTGGATTTCGGGCAGACCTACGGTGAGCGCTTCGCATGCCTTAACGGAATGCAGCCACACAGCGTTCAGTATGCCGAAGGTTCACCGGTTTCCGTCTCGTTTCCTCGCCGTCTCAAATCGACCTAGGTCATTTTCACAACGATCTCTACCCAATTTCTTTAAAATACTTACGCGCCCGCAAGGGTGAGCATAGGCTGCGCGCGAAATCTTGGTTTTGCATTAAATCAGACATTTGAAAGCCGTTCGAAGTTGCTGGCGGGCATCATGTCGCAAAGATGCTGTAAACTCTTTGCAACAGCGTATTCCAGACAATCGATACAGACCGCCTAATTGATCATTTGGTTGCAAGGACTCATCAAACGAAATCGGAACCCAATCAAGTCTCTGTCAGAATGACATAGATTTTAGATACTTTGAGTATCTGCCCCGTGATGTTCCGCAGGTCAATGCTAGATGCGAGTGCATTGAGTATTGGTAATCAACGGTAATGACGAAACACCACGACGGTTTGAGTCGGTATTGCTCTGGTCTAGCAACCAAATTCGCTGACCGTCGTTTCAGGTCTTAGATTTTCAATCTGCAATGCAACAATCGCCGAAACAGCTGACAATCAATCCACTATCGGCAAGCCCGCGATCGAGTCGTGTGCTGATCGTTGATGATGAGCTAGTAAACCGCGAAATGCTTACGCGGATGCTGGCAACAAACGGATACGAATGCGAATCTGTTGAGAGCGGCGAAGCGGCATTAAGGCGATTAGAGAGTCAAGATTTTGACCTAGTGCTCTTGGATGTCGTGATGCCCGAAATGGATGGATTCGGATGCCTAGCCTCGATTCGGAAAAAGCACTCGATGAGCGAACTGCCGGTGATTATCGTCACGGCTGAAACAGAACGAAACCGAATTGTTCAAGGGTTTCGGTTGGGCGCAAATGATTATGTCATCAAACCCATTGATCGCGAAATCCTGCTCGCCCGTTTGGCGACGCATACACAACTGCGGACTAGTCTAATTGCCTTGAAGAGTAGCGAAGAGCGTTACGCATTGTCGGCACTGGGATCCAACGACGGTCTGTGGGACTGGGATGTACTGCGAGGTGACGTTTATTACTCTCCGCGTTGGAAAGCAATGCTGGGATACGCAGAATCAGAGTTGACCAACTCGTTTAATGAGTGGTTAAATCGCATTCATATCGAAGACCAAGAAGAATTCCGAAAGACATTTGTCGAGAGCAATCAAGCTGGCGAATCGAGTTTGCGCTGCGAGATTCGCATGATTCATCGCGACGGCACATACCGCTGGATGATCTGCCGTGGTGTTTCGGTACGAAACGAAGCTGGTCAAGTTTATCGAATGGCTGGTTCCTTGACTGATGTGACTGAAGGCAAGGTTGGCGATGCGTTGACTGGACTGCCTAACCGCCTGCTGTTTGCTGATCGGCTACAGCGGGCTATTGAGAGATATCAACGCAATAGTATCTATAGTTTTGCGGTGATATTTCTTGATATCGACAATTTCAAATTGATTAATGACAGCATGGGGCACCAAGCCGGTGATCAATTATTGATCTCGATCGCACGTCGCTTGGAAACCTGTTTAAGGCACACGGATACGATCTGCCGGTTCGAAAAATCCGGGACTGTTGCTCGACATGCAGGCGATGAATTCACAATGTTGCTCGAGGACATCTCGAATGCGTCGGATGCTGAATCAGTCGCTAATCGGGTGCTCGAGGCGATCTCGCAACCTTTATGGATTGAGTCTCAAGAAGTGATTCCTTCGGCGAGTATAGGATGGACACTATGTTCGTCGTCCAATATGGATGTCGAGAATATTTTGCGCGAGGCAGATACTGCCATGTACAACGCCAAGACTGCGGGGCGTAATCGCGTGCGGCGGTTCGATCCGAGGATGCAACAAGAGGCAACGAAGCGACTTCGATTGCAACAGGAGTTGCGGCAGGGGTTGGCAAATCAGGAGTTCTTTCTCAACTTTCAGCCGATCGTGGACTTGAGACAGAGCCGCTACATCGGTTTTGAAACGCTGGTGCGTTGGCAACACCCGCAAAACGGGGTTGTCTACCCAGGTGAATTCATCAGTGTCGCCGAAGATCTAGGATTAATCGTGCCACTCGGCTGGCAAATTATGGAGATGGCCTGCTGCCAAGCCAGGGCATGGGCGGAAATGTTCCCAGGACAAAATGTGTCGACATCGATCAATTTTTCGATGAAGCAATTTGTACAGAAAGAATTCCTGCAGACATTTTTTGATGTAATTGAACGGACAAAGGCTCCTGCAGAACGACTGTGCGTCGAAGTAACAGAGAGCATGTTGGTTGAGCAGCCTGATTTAATATGTGAAATTCTGCAAGAGATGCGCGACTCGGGTATCAAGATCGCAGTCGACGATTTCGGTACGGGCTACTCGTCGCTGGCGTACTTGCATCGATTTCCAATCGATGTTTTAAAAATCGATCGTTCGTTTGTGGGCACGATGTTGGAGAGCAAGGAAAATCAACAAATCGTTAACACCATCATCAACTTAGGAAGAAGCCTGCGACTGCGCGTGATTGCCGAGGGCGTGGAAACGCAAGAACAATGCAGTATCCTGCAGGAGTTGGGTTGCGATTATGGACAAGGTTTTCTTTGGTCGAAACCAGTTGATGTTTCACGCGCGTCATCCATTCTGAGCACTCAGCAAAGCGTAGTGACGTATGCGTTGGCCGCACCAGTTGCGAATCTCGTTCCTGATCAATACACCTAGAATTGGCTGATCGATAAACGGTTGCCTGCTGTATCTTGCATGTACTATCTTTTTTACCAATATTCGCTGGAAATATTGATCATTACGGTACTTAGTCTCGCCGTGATCTTATTCGCGGACTATCGCGTCTTCAGTCGATTGTGCTCAGCCAACGTGCGGCTTCGAATTTCGTTGGTTGGCTGCGGTATGGTGGGGTTGGTCATCTGGGGCGCGTTGTTCGTCGGAAGCTACCAACGAAGTCAACTGAAAGAAGGCATTGAAGCGTTTGCTCCCACCTACGCAGTTGAGTTGGCCGAACTTGGCCACCATTTGATCAATTTGGAGACGTCTTCCGATGACCCTCAATATACAAAATTAGTCGAGCGGCAAAAACGATGGTTAGCCGCTAACCCAAAAGTTCATAACATTTACACATTGCGACGCTTAGACGATGGAAAAGTCGTGTTTGTTTTGGATGCGCATGCCGATCATTCCCGAACCAAATCCGAAAACGCGGAACAGCCCTCGCCATCTTTGACGTCCGAGAAACTAGCCAGCGAATTGAAAGAATCGTTGTTGATGGCGCTGACAGGACAACTGGTATTCGATGATCAGCTGCATCATGACCGATGGGGTGTGTGGGTAAGCGCACATGCTCCGATACTCGATCCCAATGGGCGAATTGACGGGGTGGTTGGTGTCGATTTTGCTGCGGACGAGTGGGTCAAAGCGATCCTGGCGGTGCGATTTGCGGTTCTGTTGTTGGGACTGGCAACGATCGCGGGGTTCATCGGGTCCATGGCATTTCTAGCCTATGTTTCTCGCGATCTCGAGAAGCGTAAAGAAATCGCGGAACGCTTAGAACGGCAAACGGAATCACTGAAACAAATTAACGAAGAATTGAGTCATGCGCGTGACATTGCTCAACTGGCGAACAGAGCGAAGAGCGAGTTCTTGGCTAATATGAGCCATGAAATACGCACTCCCATGAATGGCATCATGGGGCTAACAGAATTGCTACTGAATTCAAACTTGCATGTTGAACAACGTCGCAACTTGGAGTTGATTCAAAGCTCAGCGGATTCATTGATGACAGTGCTCAACGATGTCTTGGACTTTTCAAAAATCGAAGCCAACAAGTTGACCCTGGATCCGCAACCCTTTGATTTGCGAGACATGCTGGGCGATGCGCTGAAGCTGTTTGGACTGCGTGCCCACCAAAAACACATTGAACTTGCATTTTACGTGCCCAACGAGATACCAAATTACGTAATGGGTGATCAAGGAAGAATAAGGCAAGTGTTAGTTAACTTGGTTGGAAACGCCATCAAATTTACAAACAAAGGTGAAGTCGTTGTCTCGGTTGCCGCCGATCCGATTGACGACCATTTCTGCAAACTTCAATTTTGTGTCCGCGACACGGGCATCGGAATTGACGAGAAAAATCTGAAAGCCATATTCGAACCATTCCAACAAGCCGACAACTCGACGACGCGCAAGTATGGGGGAACTGGTCTCGGACTAACAATTTGCCAACGGCTAGTGACGCTGATGGAAGGGCAAATCGACGTTCAAAGCGAACCGTTGGTTGGAACAACAGTTACGTTCAGTGTTGTCTGCGAGAGACTGAATGAAGAATTAGAAGCCGATTTTGCGGTCGAGCAGATAGTTTTAGATGACCTGAAAGTTCTTGTCGTTGATGACAATTCCACAAATCGTCTGATCTTGAATGAGATGCTGAGTTGTTGGCATGTCACAGCCAAAATTCTAGACAGCGGCTTGCAGGTCGTTAGCGAACTCGAACAAGCGTGCGAGGAAGGTCGGCCCTATGATCTCGTGTTGATGGACGCCCAAATGCCTGACCAGGATGGATTTGAGACAACCCGTCTGATTCGGCAAACTCCTCGAATCGCCAACACGCGAGTCATCATGTTGAGTTCATGCGATGCCTCGGTCTATTCTGAGCATTGTCAGGATCTGGCGCTTGCGGCGTACCTCACCAAACCGATAAAGCAATCTGAACTCTTGGAAAGCGTCACGTCGGTCTTAAAAAGGGCGGAAACGAGCAAGTTGCGTCCAGCGCAGCGAGGCAAAACAGAAAAACCCTCGCGGATACCGAATCCATTTCAAGTGCCGCTGAGAATTCTGATCGCTGAGGACAACTTCGTTAACCAACAGTTGATGCGGAAAATTTTGGAAAAGGAAGGACACGTAGTTCATCTAGCGAATCATGGCGGCGAGGCACTCACTATTTTAAAACGTGAAAGCTTTGACATTGTGTTGATGGACGTTCAAATGCCCAATATGGATGGTTACGAGGCCACCATCGCTATACGCGGGGAAGGAATACTCTCGCGAAGCGGACGGTCATTACCGATCGTGGCTCTAACGGCAAATGCCATGCGCGGGGACCGAGAAAAGTGCCTGCAGGTCGGCATGGACGATTACGCCTCGAAACCGATCCAGTTCGCTCAGCTATTTGATACAATTTATCGTAATGTCATTCGCCCGTTGGGCGATGGAAATCTGAGTCGTGGATCCGCTGCGCCCTTGCACACCCTAGCTTCGTCAGCCGACCTGCCGAATGTGACGACAATCGAACAAACGAACGTGTCCGAGGACGACAGCAATGATGACATGGAAGGTACTTCACTGTTCGCTTGGACCAATTTTGAAATATTGAAGCGCGACGAATTGTTGGACCGGATCAACGGTGATCTGGAGTTGCTAGACATTTTGTGCAACGCCTTTCGCAAAGATGCTGAAAACCACTTTATCGCGCTGAACCAAGCCATCGATCATGATGAAATCCAACTAGCCAAGGACATCGCACATACGTTGAAGGGGACAGCCGGTAATCTTGGTGGAGAACAGGCATCCAAGATTGCCGCAGCGATTGAGCGATTGCTGTTGGACAAAATGGTTGACGACGCCAGAGATTTGATTCCCGATTTGCATCAGGCTATTGAACGGTTGGGAAAGGCGATCTCGCAATTGGGCACACAACTAACCCCGAATGCGGATAGCGCCTCAACAGATTATGCCGCCCGTTGACCGGCATGCGTACACGCCATCCACAATGCTTTGGGGATCGACGGAGCGAACCGGGACAAGTAGCCATAATGGACGAGAATTCTTCGCGTTTGCCATCAGCAAACCTCCGTTATTGTGATGGATCATCGAACGAATCCCGCTGGCTACGTGATTCCAAGCGTTCCGGTTGAATTATGAACAACCGTGAGGCCGATGGCACAAAGTTCCCTCGGGAATTAGTTGGCATTAATGGCTGATTGCGAAAATAGCAACTCGCCACAACTGCGTTGATATGAAAGTCCCTGATTTAAGGGGAAAAGATCCAAACCTTCGGCGCGGAGTCGAGGGGCATGATCACGTTCATACAGGTCGAAATCCGCTCTGGATTCAAAACTGTACCTAATTTCGTAAATTGGAATCTCCGCATCGATTCTCAATACCTGAGCATCCCGAGCACCGGCGTGAAGTACGTCCTCCAAATGGACATCGCGAAGCCAAGCCAACCAATGGTCCGCGAGTTGAGGGTCACCTTGGAATTCGCAACGTACGGTGTAGAAGAACATATTCTGGTGCTTTCTTATAAATACTAGACTCTCTTCAGCCTGCCCATTTCAAACAGACGTTCAACAATATCCCGGGCAAGATCGTGCGGTTTCGCTGAATCACCATCAATTGTCAGTTCAGGATTCAATGGAGGTTCGTAAGGAGCATCGATGCCAGTCATCCCACTGAGTTTGCCTGATCTAGCTAGTTTGTACAATCCTTTGGGGTCACGAGCTTCACAAATGTCCAGCGAAGTATTGACGAAAACTTCTACGAAATCAGTTGCACAACCTCTTTGGGTAATATGTGCTCTAACTAGGTCACGATCTCTGCGGTAGGGACTGACGAAAGCGGTGAGAACCACGAATCCGGCACTGCAAAGGATTTCGGCAACGCAACCAATCCGACGGACATTTTCCTCACGGTCCATCGCCGAGAAACCCAAGCCAAATCGCTGGGCAAACTCGCGTCCATAGATTGGCTCCAAGATTTCTTGACTGGCGTTTAGGCCATGGCGCACGTTGTCGCCGTCAAGAACGTAGCTCAGCACATTTTGTTCATACAACAACTGGTCAACCGTGTTTGCCAGAGTACTCTTGCCGCTTCCGCTTAATCCGGTAAACCAAACGACAATTCCTCGTTTTCTCACCACAAGTGGTTCGTGCCAAGTGACTCGCGTCTTCTCATTCATATTGCTTCGTTTTGGTGAGTGAAGGTAGAATCATTGTAGCCATTTTTGTCGAAAAATAGAACCTGATCGAAAACTCAGGGTGCTGAATTGACCGATTATCGGGAAGGTAGCCGGAATTGCTGTTGAACTTGTCGGCCTTAACTCACAATAATTCCAGATTACAAGAGCGTACAAATCAAAACCTTGAAACGGACTTTTAAGAGAAAACATAACGAGATGAGTACAACTGATCGAATGTCAAACGAGATCAACGACGTGGCCGACGAGTTCGGAAAAGAAACGCTTTACAATAAGTGTATGGCGTTGGCCAGCAACCTATGGTGGTCTTGGAATGACGAAACGATATCTCTCTTTCGCGACCTCGACCCACAGCGTTGGACGGACCTGCATCATAATCCCGTTGCTTTGCTTAAAGAATTTACGCCGGAGCGGCTTGATCATCGTGCTTCGACGATGGTTTTGTACGCCCGCGTTAATCAGGCATATCGTCGCTTAAAGGAGTATGTAACGCAAAAACATACCTGGGCGGCAAGTCAGGCAGGCGTCCTTGGCAGTCGACCCGTGGCCTATTTTTCGGCGGAGTTCGGCGTACACGAATCGCTGCCCGTTTATTCAGGTGGTCTTGGTGTCTTGTCGGGCGACCATGTCAAAAGCGCAAGTTCATTAGGGCTCCCTTTGGTTGCCGTGGGTCTGTTTTACAAACAGGGTTATTTTCGTCAGCGCCTCGATGATGATGGCTATCAACATGAAGTCTATGAAGATACTGCGGTCGAAAACCTGCCGATTCGACCAGTTCTCAATGAAGACGGCGAGCCGATCATCGTCGAGTTAGAGACGCGTCGCGGGAAGTTGTTAGCGCAAGCATGGTTGATTTATGTGGGGCGTGTGCGACTCTATTTGCTTGACTGCAACGTTGAAGGGAACAGTCCCGAAGATCGGTCGTTGACCAGTCGCCTTTATGGAGGTGACGAGCGTACTCGCATTCGGCAAGAGCTAGTCCTCGGTGTCGGTGGTGTGAAATTGTTACACCAACTGGGTTATTCTCCTGGAGTTTATCATTTGAACGAGGGGCACAGCGCATTTGCTCCGCTGGAAGTGATTCGCACCAAGATGAGTGAGCACGGATTGGCGTTCGAAAATGCGTTACGAGAGACGGCCCACCAAACCATATTCACAACGCATACGCCGGTACCTGCCGGACATGATCGCTTTCATGCTGAACTGGTGGAAGAACATCTGGGGCCTCTGCGCGAGCAGATCGGCCTTTCCTTCGAAAAGCTGATTGGCTTAGGACGGGCGGAACCAACCAACGACCAAGAGACTTTTTGCATGACCGTGATCGGCCTAAAACTTTCGCGGACAGCTAACGCCGTCAGCCAGTTACATGGACACGTGTCGCGGCGTATGTGGGCCCATCTTTGGCCATGGCGCAACGAAGAGGAAATTCCGATCGGACACATCACGAACGGTGTTCATACGCAAACTTGGTTGGCACCACAAATGAAGGCGTTATTTGATCGCTATTTCCCGAAAGACTGGTTAGACCACGTAGGCGACGTAAATCCTTGGTCAGCCGTCTTCGGAATCGATCCCGGTGAACTTTGGGAAACGCATAACACGTTGAAGTCCAGTATGATCAGTTTTGTCCGCTGGAGAATCGCCGAACAATCGGGAAGGCGAAAAGGCGGGCCCGACGAACAATCAGAAAATAAATCGATATTGAACCCAAACCATTTGACCATTGGCTTTGCGCGACGCTTTGCGACCTATAAACGGGCAAATCTGATTTTCCGCGATCTTGATCGCTTGGACGCGATTGTCAATCATCCATCTCGCCCAGTGCAAATCGTGTTTTCGGGCAAAGCACATCCCAAAGATGAACCGGGGAAAGAGCTGATTCGCTTCATCTCCACGATGAAAAATGATTCGCGGTTTAGGGACCGTGTTGTGTTTATCGAGGACTACGACATCAACGTCTGCCGACATTTTGTGCAGGGAGTGGACGTGTGGCTGAACAATCCGCGGCGTCCAATGGAGGCCTCGGGCACCAGCGGCCAAAAAGTCGTGTTCAACGGTGGCTTGAACTTCTCGATTCTGGACGGTTGGTGGGCTGAAGCCTTTGACGGTTCGAATGGTTTCGCAATCGGCCGCGGCTTATCTCATGCAAATGACACCATTTGCGATGAACGAGATGCAGACCTCATTTATGACATTCTCGAAAACGAAATCACTTCCATGTTCTATGACCGCGATCAAGACGGCCTGCCGCAATCCTGGATTGATTTCATGAAGAATTCGATCGCAACCCTGGGATGGAGGTTCAGCAGTGACCGCATGGTCATGGATTACGCGAGAATGTGTTACGTCCCAGCTGCTGGCGGGTTAAGCTGTAAAATGGACATGAAGTAATGCATGTTGACGGTCAGTATTGATTTGCGACTCGCCCATCAGCGCGAGGCGACTCCCAATTCTGCCCTTGGCCGCTTTTCAATTGATTTTCATTTGCGTTGTCTGCGCACGTTAAGTGCCAGGCAGACCAAGCCGAAAATCAGTGTGTGAGTTGGCTCGGGAATTGCCGTTGCACTGAAATTGTCCACGCTTTGAAATAGGTCTGCCGGAACGGTAAAAGGACGCGTGATCCTTGCCCCCACATCGTAGTTGCCAGAAACCAGCGGCGTGAACGCGACCGAGATATTACCGAAATTCTGGGTGGTCGAGCTCGTGGGACCCGCAGCTGCTGACGCAAGAACGTTACCATTAACGATCAAGTCAAAAATCCCACCTTGCGTATTGGC
The DNA here is from genome assembly GCA_937862885.1 of uncultured Planctomycetaceae bacterium. Lineage (GTDB taxonomy): Bacteria > Planctomycetota > Planctomycetia > Pirellulales > Pirellulaceae > CALMEE01. The sequence continues at coordinate 45,047 of CALMEE010000009.1, read as the reverse complement.
TGACGCAGTTGTTGCACGATGCGCCGACCAATCAAACGAGAACGTGTACTCGACTCCCGCCGATAAGACCAAGCTTTGCGTCAGTTCGATGCCTGCTGGAACTCCTGATTGAAAAACCTGTTGACCGACCTGGAACCGACCAACAAGACTGGGAGGTAATGGACCACCCCAGTCGATATCCCAAAGCACCACTGTCTGCACATTTGTTTGACCGTTGGCGGTTGGCGTGATTGTCCATCCTGTAAAATCACCTGACTCGAAACCTCCGTTAACAAAGTCGGCCTGAGCCAACCCGGTGACACAAAACGACAATACAGTGAACGTCGCCAAATTTAGCAAGTAGCGTCGCATGATTCCTCCAACTAGGTGAACAAATGGAAGTGACGAAGGTTATGCAGATATTATGATGGCAAGAGCAAGAGTAAGCCATCTAACTCAAGAGTATAGTTAGTTGGATTAGCCATTGCAATCATTTTAAGCCTCAAAATAATTTTCTCGGATAAGTTTTCCTAGTTGGCACAGGAGGCCAAGAAATGCAACTTTTTCGAATTTTTTGACGATTTTGACTGAGCAAGTCGTTTTTTCACGACTAAAACCAATGCGATTATCATTCCAAACGATGAAGTTTCGTTACTGAGCGATCGAGGGGAAAAGGTTTAGGTTTTGGTTGGCAGCGAAGTCTCGATAATGAAAGAGCTGATTATTGATGTCCAAACGTATATTGCGTTCTTCGCGTGAGATCAATTTAATGCGCCGCGCCGGCCTTGTTGTGTGGCAAGCGCATCAAGCTGCATTCAAGTTGATCCGTCCCGGCGTTACCACGGCAGAATTGAATCGTGCCGTAGCTGATACATTTCGTCGAAAGTCGGCAGAACCGTTGTTCCTCAATTTTCCTGGTGAGATTCCGTTTCCGGCAGAGTCTTGTATTTCCATTAATGAAGAGTTGGTTCACGGGATACCTGGAAAGCGTGAATTGCGCGAGGGGGATATCGTGAGCATCGACACCGGATGCCGACTTAACGGTTGGTGCGCCGACGCAGCGGTGACTCATACCGTCGGCGAGGTCTCCCGAGTTGCCAGCAAATTACTCGAGGCAACGAAAGGCGTGTTAGACCTGGCGATCGAACTGATGTCGAAGGAAAAAGTATGGAGCGAAGTTGCGCGTGGCATGGACGCATTCATTAACGAGAAAGGCTTCAGCATGGTTCGCTCGATGGTAGGGCATGGAATCGGTAAAGAAATGCATGAGCCACCCCAAGTTCGGAATTTTTACGCACAGGAGACCATCGATGACGATTTTAGTTTGAAACCGGGAGTTGTCTTAGCGGTAGAGCCAATGGTGAACGTAGGGACCGAAGAATTGACGATCAGATCGGATCGGTGGACTGCTGCCACAAAAGACAAACAACTAAGTGCTCATTTTGAACATACCATTGCGATTGTTGCTGAAGGACCTTGGCGGCTGACCTCCGCGCCTTCGTCTGAGGAGTTAGACTTGGTCGATCCAGAATTTCGTCAAGCGGAAGAGTGGGTATGGTGGTAAGTCGCTGGAAACCGCTCGCTACGCCATTGACATTGTTCCATTCCTCATGCAGAAACGGAATTGCGTTCACGCCAGTTTTGGTTTCTTGCCAATCAGTTCAGGATAGACGACGATCGCACGACGCCATTTTGGCCAACCTGATCGCAATAATTTTGCGTCTCGATCGATTCTCCCGTCCTTAATCCAATTCTGCAATATTTCACGTTGCACGGGACCATATTCTCGATTGTCTTTGGTGCGGACAATCCAAAGATCGAATGGTGGTGACTCTTTTTGTTCTCCGTTTCGCTCCATCGGAATTGGAGCGTAGCGGATAGGCGGTCGTGTCAATGAAACTTCATGTTGCGGGGGCGTCAGGATGGCGGGACGCAAGCCTTCGCCATTATTTAACCACTCAACAGCTTGCTTGGCACCATCATGTTCCGGCACGTCGATCAGTACCTTGCGAAACTCTTTTTCGGCTTTGACAAGTTGGCCCTGTTGAACCAGAGCAACCGCGCGCGCACAGCGAGCAGCGGCTGCCGCAAGTAGGCTCTTACGCTCGAGGGCGATGACCATCGTGAAGTCATTGATGGCTGACGGAAAACGGCTCATCTGGTAATAGATTTTTCCTCGAGCCATGAGCAATTCGGACAAACCACGTCCCCGCGGAAAACGTTGAATTTGTTTGGTAAGCCAAATCAGCCCTTCCTCACAATTGCCCTGATGCGCCAAGCAGGAAGCTCGACCGCAATATGCTCGGACGAGCGTTTGGTCATGCGTCAACGCCAATTCAAAGTCATGATTGGCCGACTCGTATTGTTCATTTCGCAGATAGGCTTGACCGCGCTGCGCGACAATCGCTGGTTGACGCGGGTAAGCCGCCAACGACTCCGAAAAATCAGAAATTGCGCGTAACGGTTGCCCAAACTTGAGCCAAGAATTACCGCGAAGATTCAAGGCGTTGTAGTCCGTCGGGTCGATAGCGATTGCCCGATCAAAACTGGCAATAGCCGCTGTGAATTGATTGCTCTTGCTCAATAATTCTCCGCGCAAAACCCAATAGCGGCCTTGTACTGGATCAGCGGCGATAGCACGTTCAATGTCTTTTGTCGCTTTCTCAATATGGCGGGCTTGAGCATGAGCCAAGGCGCGTTGATATCGGGCCGCGTGGTTCTTCTTGTCTCGTTGTAGTACTTCGGTCAATTCGGAAATTGCAGTTCCAGGATCGCCGTTTAGCCGGAAAAGTGCTGCACGGCGAATCCGAGTTTCATCATTATCCGGCTGTAATTTGAGTGATTGAGAATAGTCGAGAATGGCGAGGTCATATCCACCCAAAAACTCATGTGCAGAACCTCGTTGCGCGAACAATTCCGCGCGTGAGTTATCTTTCGCGATTAGTTTGGAGTAGTGTTTTACCGATTTCTCGGCCACGGGCTTACCCAGTTTGCGATATTGGTTGGCGGCACTTGGCCGCAGCATGATTGCCTTCTGCAGATATTCAATCGCCTCGCGCCAATTTTCCAGCCGCGACGCGACGACAGCCAGCCAAATAAACGAACCGGGATGGTTGCTGCGTCGGCGGGTTGCAGCCTCGAAATCCTCCATGGCCTTGAAATATTTTTGTTGTTCATAGCGCGCGATCCCGCGTAGATAATGATACTCAGCCGAAACAACATCGTGCTCATTTTTCAGTTCCAAGGCGCGTGTAAAGGAAGTCTCGGCCTGCACGAAGCGATCAAAGGCTAATGCGGAGAGCGAAGATGAACTGCCTTCATCCGATTGCTTTGCGGCGGCAGATAGAATCTTGCCGCGGATGAAATGTGCGGCCGGGTTCAATGAGTCTAGACGAATCGCTTTTTGGCAATCCGATTCAGCCTGATCGAGTTCCTTGAGTTTCAAGTAAACTTCACTTCGCCCCAAATAAGCTGCGGCATTGATGTCGTCCTGTTTGAGTACCAGATTGAAATCCGCCAGTGCTGGTCCGAGGCGATTGCGGTGCATATTGACTTCAGCGCGAGCCAAGCGAATGGCCAAGTCCGTCGGCACTAATTCCAGGTAGATGCTGAAATCCTTCCCGGCAAATTCATAATTATGCAGTTTTGCATAAAGCTCACCCCGCAGCCGAATCGCTTGCGCGTGAAATTGGTTGGCTTGTATAGCCAGCGAAAGGTCTTCAATTGCCGCCGAGTAATCATGAATTTCGATATGCAGTTTAGCGCACGTGATAAATCCATCAGCTGCCTCACCACACAATTCGCGCATGATCTCAATGTCGCGTTTAGCGCGTTTCAGGTCACCTTGCCGCGCAATGGCCAGAGCGCGGATACCCAATGCTTTGAGTCGCAGACTGGTGCCATTTGAGAGCGCCTGGCTTGCCAATCTTTCGGCTTCAGCAAAATGTCCTAATGCAAGTTCTATTTCGCCCAGCCCCACGAGAGCTGGTTCAAAATGCGGGTCTTCTTCCAATGCAAGTTTAAAATCACGCCGCGCATTGTCAAAATTACCGATGGTGTAGTACACCTGGCCGCGATCAAAAAACAAATGACTGTTCGACTCACCGTTTTTTACTCGTTGCCGAAAAGATGCCAGAGCTGGCTCCGCATACATTGTCAAGAGTCGTTTGACTTCCTCAGGTTCACGCGAAACTTGACTCGCGGCAATCAGATCAGCGAACGCCAAATTCCACAGGTTCTTTTCTCCATAAGCCGCTGCGCGCCAAGACAGCGTTTCAGCGTCCTCGCCGCGTTGGCGAATCGACTCCGTGCAATCGTCAATCGCCTCATCAAAATTGCGCAGCTTGAGGTTGACAAAACCGCGCAGACCAAGACATTGCGCCAAGTCCATGGAGTTCGCATTCAAGATTGCGCGATTCAATGATTCGAGCGCGGCCGCATAATCTTTGTATTCAATGGAATCGAGGGCTGATTCAATGTGTTCAGCCGTTATCGACATTTCAATTTCAGGGTTCACCAATTCGATATTGTTGTCATCAGTGGCTGGCGGTGATTCGTTCAATAGTTCGCTGAATTCCCAGTGACAATGAGGGCAACCTTCGACAATTCGCTGGATTCGCTGGTGGCACCTGGGACAGCGCTGTTGCATGGCATTTCCTCTGCTCAAAATCTCGTATGGGTTGGATCGAAATGGCAATATCATTGGTCAACCAAACAAGTACGGACCCAGATGGCATGAATTCATCGCATCAATTGGGCCTGCATTCGTTGGATCGGGTATCCTATTATCGGTCGTTTCGAATTTAGGGTCAAATCAAGAATTTGGTCTCGCATTGTCGCCAAAAGCAATCTGGAGTAACGCGGAATTGCGGCAATTCGGACGTTATTCTCGGTGTTCCAGTTGGGAAAATGGTACTAATTCTTCCAGATTGGCGAAACTGCCCTGATTTTGAAGGAAACTTTTGGTTTTCGAAAGGGTTAAATCTCCTATACTGTTGGAGCACCGGCGTGCTTTTAGCTCTAAGATTTAGGACGTTTGTCACCGAGGCGACTTTTTTCATTTTTCCGGACAGGTTGATTGTGGAACCTGGATCTAAAAAGGTGGAACCGTGATTTCAAAAATGAATTTGCTATTTTCAATCCTTGTGGCGCTGATGACCGTCAGCGTGGTAAGCGAATCTATCGCACAGGAAGAAAACCGGGAGCGTCGCCGCCGTGATTTCAATATTGAGGAATGGTTAAAGGCGCGCGACCGAAACGGTAATGGCATGTTGGAGCCAAATGAGTTGCAAGACCGCGATCGACAATTTCTGGAGCGGATGGAGGTCGATCTATCGCGGCCGATTGCAATCCGTGATCTAGTCACTCGCGTTAATTCCGAGCGGGAAGAACAAGCCAAGCAACGTGCTAACGAAGAATTTGATAAACTTCCGCGCAAGATTCCTGGATTTGGTGAACCAATCGTACGCCAAGATCTGCCTAGCTTCGGTGTCACCAAGGAAACCAAAGAGGATCAACTCAGTATTCCGGGGTTTGGACTCTCGGAATCGGAAGTTGCCGAAACTATGGTTTCGATACGCGAGCAGTTCGGTAGGGAAATTGATCGCCAAGTGCAAGGTATCTTCGAACAATATGATGCCGATCAAAACGGAATCCTGGATGCACGCGAATTGGCCGAGATACCCTGGGGCAATCCACCATGGCAAGAGTTTGATGAAAATCAGGATGGACAACTAAGTAAACTAGAGGTCGCAAAACGTTTTCAAGCTAGGTCCGCAAATCGCGATCGTAACCGCGATCGACCGGATCAGAGTAATGACGGTGGCGACAACCGACGTGGTCGAGATTTTCGCGGCGGTCAGGAAAACGGCGGTGGCGGAGATTTTCGCGGTGGAGATTTTCGTGGTGGACAACAACGCGGTGATCGAGGTCAATCCGGTAATGAACCTGAGCCAAATCGTTCATCGACCTCTACGACTCGCTCAAGTCGAGGGACTACTGATATGGCTGCCTACGCTCGGCAACTGATGGCAGAGCATGATACGAACAAGAACGGCGTGCTTGATGGCGATGAACTTGAAAATTTGCGAATTATCAAGAATGCCGACGCGGATAAGAATGGTGAGATTACGTATGAGGAATTGTTAGCCTATGTTTCGGGTTCTACCACGACGTCAGGGCAATCAAGTCAGAACAATGATGCGTCGTCGCGGGAGACACGCCCCTCGACTCGCAGTTCACTTCGTCCTAACCGCCGTAATGTCGAACAACCAGCCGGAGAAGGTGAAACCCGGATTATGCGTGACTTGCAACTTCCTGGGACCGTAGTTGGTCCAACCGATGAGCGGTTCCAACTTGATGACGAAGCGATAAATGCCAGGAGAGTCAGACCTTCGGAGCGGTTCTTGAAACTAGATAAGAATCAGGACGGACAAATCCAATTATCCGAATTCGCCGAAGGAAAGACTTTGACCCAAGAAATCGTGGACCAATTCAATCAGTTGGACACCGATGGCGATGGCTTAATTTCTGTGGTGGAGTTCGACAAGAGGTCTCGCTGAATTGCCGGTAGTGCGGACTGCTTGGTTCGCCACCGCCGCAATTGGTGAAGACCGTTGCCAGTCATCGGCCATCCTGCATTAAGTGAGTATGAATTGCCGATCGTCGTCCGGCGCCTGATGCGCTTCACTTAATACCCGACTTTGCTCTTTCCGAATTCACCATCGTTTGCCAGTGACAAATAACGAATGGTGAGAAGGAGCTGATCGTTACAAGTCGCTTGCAACCAACATTCTGCAATACTCAAAACGTTTGATTGCTGGATTTTGTCGGTCGGCCATTGTTCAGCAGCCCAATGCAGCGCGAACAAGCGTCTCCATGACGGGCTGGTTTAGTTCAGATTTGCCGAATCCACGAAGTGCCCCAGCGTTAACGGCCGCATCCTGCGCATCCACAAGATTTGAAACCAACATTACAGGAATCGTCCGCAAACTTTGATCAGACTTCATGCGGTCGATGATTTCGATACCATTGCTGCCATCCGAGTCCAATATGCGATTGACGAGCACAAGTTGGGGTACGCAGGTCCGGCACGCGTGCACTAACTCCGCAAAGGATTCAACATACTCAACACGGCAATCGACGAAGCGTGACAATGCCCGTGTAATATTTGCGTTATCAGCCGAACATTGTCCAACGCTGATGATGTGAAAGGTCTGCGAGTCTTTCATTTTAATGCCGTTAAACCAAATAGTCCTCTTCAACGCCCTAATTCAAGCTGATCGCGGGTGAGTGATTCTATTCGAGGTCCTCAATGCAGGCGATTTCTTTCCTTTGTTCAGGCGATCTTCGAACCATTATACTATCCGAATTTTGACAATGCATGTGGACGTACGACAGAATGGTATGTTGGCGAGTCGAATCTTGCCAACAACGACCCGTAGTATTGTGTTGCTTGTCTGTGCAGGTCGGTGTGTGCAGGATCGTGCCGCATCGGTCTGGTCAGCAGCGTCTAATGAAGCAAATGGCGATAGCGCATTTTTTGCTTCTTGCATCTGTCAGAGCAAGTATGACTGCATTCCTCGGTATGCGATCAGGCGCGCATTGAGCCACGCCGCAAAGTCTGCTCCGAAAAACACTTTGCACATCGCCGGTGAAGACCGTGGCTCTCTTGAAGTTGGGTGATTCAGATCGCCTATCCGATGGTTTCGATTCGAGCGTGAGTCGGAAATGGATTTGAACGTTGGCAGACGCACACATTGCTGGTCGATCCAAAGTATTCATGCTATATTCTAAGCTGATCGAAATTTCGCGTCGTAATAGGCGTTATCGCTAAGGGGATTTGTCATGAATATTTCACGCCGCAATTTTATGGCGACAACGGCAGCAGCGTCTGCGGTTGCAGTCGCCTCTTCATCCTTGCCATTACCTGCACCGAAGGAATCACGGAAGCTCGTAATGATCGCCGGTAAACCCAGCCACGGGCCTGGTGCTCACGAGCACAATGCCGGCGTAAAGTTGTTCGAACGATGTTTGCAAGGGATCGATGGCTTGGACTTGCATGTGGTGCACAACGGCTACCCTGAGGATGATTCGATTCTGGATTCGGCTCATGGAATTCTGTGTTACGCTGACGGGGGAAGTGGCCATCCGTTAATACAGGGGGAACGGCTAAATCGATTGAGTGAATTATTGGACCGCGGAGTTGGTTTGTTTTGTCTGCATTATGCCGTTGAAGTGCCCAAGGGGGACGTTGCGTCAAACTTTCGAAATTGGATTGGCGGCTGTTACGAGCATGAGTTCTCGTGCAATCCGATGTGGATTGCCGAGTTCGCGAAACTGCCGGACCACCCGGTTTGCAATGGTGTGAAGCCGTTCAAAATTCATGATGAGTGGTACTTCAATATGCGGTTTCGCGATGAAATGAAGGGAGTGCAGCCTCTTTTAAGTGCTACACCTACGGATGAAACTCGTGACGGTCCGTATGTTTATCCGCGGGGTCCTTACAAGCATATTCAGGAATCAAAAGGACGCGCCGAACACCTAATGTGGTGCGTGGAACGAGACGATCGAGGGCGCGGCGTAGGATTTACAGGCGGCCATTTCCACGCCAATTGGCAGAATGATGACTTCAGAAAAATCGTATTGAATGCTCTTTTGTGGGTCACTGGCATCGATGTACCAAAACAAGGCGTCGAATCCGCAGTATCCGATGAAGCAATCAAACAGAACCTCGATCCGAAATAATCGGACTGGGGAACTCGCGATACTTGAAATCCACAACTTGTTTTTCACAACTTTGTTAACAAACTTCCTGCAGCGCCGTATGTTAGAAATTGCCGTCACTCGTAAAGTTGTTTGGTTGAGCCTTTTGCAATTGCTCTTTATCGGAGGGAGTTTTCTAGGATCGCTCGATGGTCAAGAGGATCGCAAAGACCTTTCAGGCGATCTTTCTGTGCCGCCGCATCAAATTGAGTGGCCAACCCCAGTGGTGACTTCCCATGAGGTAACCATCGATGGAAACGCAATACCTTATTATGCTACGGCTGGTACTCTTCCAGTTTTCGATGAAGCAGGACAACAAGTTGCCGACATCTTTTTCGTCTACTACAAACGCTCCGACATCCAAGATACTCAACGTCGTCCATTGACGTTTTCGTTTAATGGAGGCCCGGGGTCAGCTTCGGTTTGGATGCACATAGGCTACACGGGTCCGCAGCTATTGATGATTGATGATGAAGGGTTTCCAATCCAGCCTTACGGTACTAAGGAAAATCCGCATTCGATTTTGGATGTTTCCGACATTGTCTACATTGATCCAGTCAATACTGGATTCTCAAGGCCCGTGGACGGCGTCGACACTTCCCAATTCTTCGGAGTGAATCAAGACATCAAGTATTTAGCGCGCTGGATCGAGCAGTTTATCAGTCGTTTCGAGCGCTGGGGGTCTCCGAAGATCTTGATTGGCGAAAGCTACGGTACAACGCGCGTTGCAGGACTGGCGAGGCAATTGCAGGCCACACATCGCATTTATGTCGACGGAGTGATTTTGGTTTCGCCAACCTCACTCGGAATCGAACGTGCTGGTCCAGTTCAGGTTGCATTGCTGCTGCCGCATTACGCGGCGACTGCTTGGTACCATCATCAGTTGAAGTCCGAATTGCAAAACCGCGACCTGGAGGAGATTTTGCCGGAAGTCGAGGACTTTGCAATTAACGAATACTTGCCCGCTTTGGTCAACGGCGGGTTTATCGAGGACGCGAGACGTCAGCAAATCGCGGCAAGAGTTGCCGAGTATGCCGGAGTATCTACAGATTTCGTTTTGAATTACAACTTGCAATTTCCGATAGCCAGTTGGCGAAAGGAACTCTTGCGCGAACAACGATTGACGGTTGGTAGACTTGATGCACGCTATCGTGGTGTCGATCGAGATTCCGGAGGAGCCGAATATGAATACGATCCTGCGCTAGCGGCATGGATGCAGTCATTTACGCCTGCTATTAATTTGTACCTGCGCGGATCCCTGAATTATAAGACTGAAAGATCATACAATATCTTTGGCCCCGTCAGTCCTTGGGATCGCACCGGAGATTCAACTGGAGAGAATCTACGGCGCAGCATGGCCGAAAATCCTTGGCTAAAAGTCATGATTCAGGCTGGCTATTACGATGGCGGCACCGACTACTTTTCCGCCAAGTACACGATGTGGAACTTGGATCCCTCGGGTACCTTTCGAGATCGTTTACGCTTCCATGCTTACCGCAGTGGCCACATGATGTATCTGCGAAAAGATGATCTTCCGTCGTCAAATCAGCATGTCCGCGAATTCATTGAATGGGCAGTTCCTGCTGCCGGCTCACCTGCCCGTTGGTAGATAATGGGCGTTTTCGAACCCACTTCAGGTTCTCGCTAGCGTTCGTCAAAATCGCTACGATCGGCACAATTTACCTAACAGTTTGAATCGTATATGCCGATCCATCAAAGACAGTGCCGTTGTGGGCATTGCGCCTGCCATCGTAGGAAAAATTTCGAGCAGTTCAGGATCTGCAAGGAACCTCAATGGTGAGTGACATTATTGAGTGACAGTGAAGATCGCTTATACCAGCGGTTTGTTACGTATTGCTTTACGAAAATCCATGCCAGCGATCGTAGAAATCTAAACGTTCATTCAGTCGATGTCCACTTCTCCGCATTGGTTTAGTGGGTTTCGATGCGTGAATGTCCATGCTTCACAATCGCTAGCCTGGAAGATTTGCTGAGCCGTAAAAAGCGGGAAGAACCGAACTGTTCTATTTGATCCGTTGCGTAACTTTGCCGGAGTGTTTCTGTTCACCGAGAATGTTGCATTCGTTGAAAATGATCGTCGCGTCAAACCATAGTTGGCTGACGTCACGGAATTTCGATGGCTGGCGAGTGTACCACCTTCATTAGAATCAATGAGTGATACTCAGCGAATAGGCACTGCACAATCAGTTTAGCCAATGCGTTTCTGCTGAGCGGGGGGCCGCACGATGCAAAGACATCCGTGGATTATTGTGGGAAGAGTCATCGATCTGATCAATTATCTTCCGTTACGCTGGCGAGTTGCAACATCGCCACGTGCAATTGCTGGGGCGATTATCGTTGGGATTTCCTGGTTTATGGCAATGCAAACTCAGGAAAGTCTGGCCCAAGATTCGCAATGGATTTGGACCCCTGAACAGGATGCACTGCAGGCTCCATTGGGCAGCGCGTATTTTCGCAAAATGGTTACAGTGGAAAACGTCCGTGAAGTGACCTTTATCGGGGCCGCTGATGACCAATTCACGATTTTCGTTAATGGGAAGAGAGCTGGGTCTGGAACGGGCTTCCAATCGTTGACTCGCGTTGACCTCACGCCACATTTCAAGAATGGAGAAAACTTAATCGCGGTGCAAGTCGTCAATTCGAGCGGACCGACTGCCGCGTTTGCATGCCAAGTTAAAATCTTGGAGGGCGCGCGATCCACGCCGCGTTGGATTGGCTCTGACGAGTCGTGGAAAACGTTGGCCAAACCGCCAGCTAATTGGCGCATGGCCGAAGCCACTGACAAAACTTGGAACTCCGCGAGCGAACTCGGGAAAATTGGCATGACGTTGCCTTGGGACGCTGAACGAATCGCTCTGCGCGAGTCCAGTTCCAACCAAGCAACCGCTGCCGCAGAGCCAGGCAAATCGTCGGCTGGTAAGACGAATGAAACCGATGCCAACGCAAACCAAGGCCACCTCAATCGATTTATTGTGCCGGATAACTTTGCGGTTCGGAAAATTCTCGATGATTCAGCTGGTTCAATCATCGCCATGGAATTCAACGAATTCGGGCAACTACTAGTATCGCGAGAGCAAGGCGGAATCTACCTAGTGGATTTCAATATCCGAGAAAATAACGGCAAACCGAGAGTCAGCCTCTATTGCGACGCTGTCAAGAGTTGCCAGGGGATACTGCCCATTAACGGCGACGTCTATGTAACAGGTGCTGGACCCCAAGGCGTTGCCCTTTATCGGCTCATCGATAGCCAAGGTTCTGGTAAAGCCGACCAAGTGGAAATGCTCGTCAAGTTCGCAGGTCCCCCCAGTGAACATGGTCCGCATGGCATGGTACTTGGCCCCGATGGATTGATCTACATCAGCTTGGGCAATATGACTGGACTGGATGGCAAAGCTGCTTCAACCAGTCCGGCAAAACATTTTTACGACGTCGATATGTTACCTCGTCAGGAGGATCGAGCTGGGCACGCTGCAGGGATCAAGGCTCCCGGTGGAACCGTTATTCGAGTTAGCCTCGATGGCAAACGTCGCGAGATTGTCGCCAGCGGCATTCGGAATACGTACGATTTGGCGATCAACTCAAGTGGCGAGATGTTTTTCCACGACAGTGACATGGAAGCTGATCTGGGAACGCCATGGTACCGCCCAACCCAGGTATATCATCTGCTCGCCGGCGCCGATTATGGCTGGCGCAGCGGCTGGGCGAAATTTCCGTATTACTATATCGATTGCCACCCAGGAATTTGCGATACGGGGCGTGGCTCGCCGACAGGTGCCGTGGTCTACGACCATGTGATCTTCCCTTACTCGTATCATGGCGCGTTGTTTTTGGCTGATTGGTCAGAAGGTCGAATTCTGGCCGTGAAACTCGAAGAGCGAGGAGCCAGCTACCAAGCCAGTTACGAAGTCTTTTTAGAAAGTCAACCTTTGGCCGTAACGGACTTGACCGTCGGACCCGATGGAGCACTGTACTTTTGCACAGGTGGTCGTGGCACAGAGGGTGCCGTATATCGAGTCTCGTGGGAAGGAACGGTACCTCCAGAATTTACCAACCTGGAAAACGAACTGGCCCAATTGATTCGCCAGCCGCAACCACAAAGTGCTTGGGGGAGGCAGCAACTGGCCAAGTTAAAGGATTCTATTGGCTTGAGCTGGGGAGATATGCTCAAAGGCGTTGCACTAGAGAGCCGCAACAATGCTGAATTTCGAGTGCGTGCCCTTAATCTGATGTTCCTGTATGGCCCACGCCCCAGTGACGAACTGTTGCAACAACTGTGCACGGATTCGGAATCGGCAGTTCGTGCGAAAGCCGTCGAAATGCTGGGTTGGCTCCAGAACCAACGTGCCGGAATGATGCTGTCGAAAGCCCTAATTGATGAATCGAGCAGAGTTCGAATGAAGGCTGCAAATGCGATGGTTCGTCTCGGAATGCACGCCGATTGGAACAGTCTCCAACAGTTGCTGAAGAGCGAAGATCCCGCTGAATCACTGGCCGCACGAAGATTACTCGAAACGACGCCCGTGGATCGCTGGCGCGACGATTTGTTGAAATGCGATGATCAAAAAGTGTTTGCTGAAGGCGCTCTCGTCTTGATTACCGTCGAGCCAAAACTCGAAAACGCGTATGCCATCTTGGCGAAGATATCGCATTTCATGGAGGAATTTATCAGCGATGATCGTTTCATCGAACTATTAAGAATTGCGCAAATCGCGTTAAAACGCGGGAACGTCGACCCAACAAAGATCAAACTGTTTGGCGAGCGGATCGCTAATGAGTTCCCAGCCGGCAACGGAATCCTGAATCGTGAAATCTCTCGGTTGAACGCTTTTTTAGGTAACTTCGGTGTCGTCAATCGATTGCCGGAATACCTCGACCTGAGTGAAAATGACGTCATTGATAAATTGCAGGTCGTTCTCAATTGGCAGGTGTTTGCCAAAGAGATGACAAGTGAACAACGTTTGCAGGCGATAGCATTCTTAGAAGAATCGATTGTGTCTATCAATGAAATCGGCCACCGTCAATACACGGAAACGGCGCTCAATGCGTACTTGACACATGTTACCGAAGCAGATATTCCCACGATCATCGCCGCAGGGGCTCAATGGCCTTATGCGACATTGCATGCCTTCTATAAACTTCCCAACACGCCATTATCGGATCAAATGGTGATCCAACTCATTGAGATGGACAAGCAACTTCTGCCTCGTGAGGACTCAATCGCCACACAATGCAAGCTGGGAATTATTGCGTTGCTTGGTGAGCGAGGCAACGACGTCGCACATGAATACCTGCGATCCGTTTGGCTTGATCAACCGCAACGGCGTAGCGATATTGCAATGGGACTCGCACAACGTCCGGACTCCGAGAATTGGCCTTATTTGGTGGAAAGTCTAGCGGACGTTTCGGATGATACATTGCGCGAAGTCATCACGAAACTTCTCAGGGTTCAGCAACGACCTGTCGAATCAAAACATTATCGAAACGTGATCACGGTCGCACATCGTTTACGCAATGAAGGTGGAAACGACGCGATCAAGTTGCTGAATCATTGGTCAGGTGATCAGCAGAAACCGACGGCGACCAGTTGGAAAGAGGGCGTCGATAGCTGGTCGAAGTGGTTCGAGCAAAAGTTCCCAGATGCTGAGCCGATTGACCTTAGCAAACTTGATTCGACCGGCAAGCATAATCTGACCGAATATCTTGACTATTTTGAAACCAACGTAACGGCATTGAATGTCGCTCGTGGCCAGCAATTATTTAACAAGGCCCAATGTACCCAATGCCATCGTTTCGACAAACAAGGTGACACGCTGGGACCAGATTTAACGTCGTTGTCCAAACGATTTTCGAAGCGTGAAACTCTCGAAGCCATTATCTTTCCGTCTCGGCATATCTCTGATCAGTATTTGGCGAGAAAAGTAATGACTACCGACGGACGCATGCTCGTCGGTATGCTGAGCCGCGCACCCGACGGATCATACATTATCGTAGCCTCCGATGGAAAAAAGAATCATTTGAGAGAAAACGAAATTGAACAAATTGCCGTCAGCAGTGAGTCAGCCATGCCCAGCGGACTACTCGACAATCTGACCAAGGAAGAAATCGGCGATCTACTTGCCTATCTCTATAAAGATATATTACCGCGAACGGCTGATCGAAATTCCAACCGAGGAGAGGCACGCTAGTGTTGATGCTAGGGAACAGGGCCCCACCCTGTGACCTCGCGAAACTCGATTCCCGCAGAGCCAGTCGCGTTTACGCGGCTGGCTCACTTTTTTCGCTCTATTCCAAACATCCATGCGGCTTTCGCCATAGAATTCTGATTTCACGCTTTCAAGACAATTAATGGCGTGCCATTACATTGCCGATTGAGATTGTTTGCGTTTGCAGGGAACTAACGACTTTTCACACCTTCTCGAGACGAATCGGTAACGTGTTTGAGATGAGTGATGTGCTGACCGCCTAGTTAAGACATTTTTCAAAGCATTTACATGATTAGTTGATTTGTTGCTTTTTCGAAATTCGACCCTAGAATAAGATGCGTGGTCAGTTCAAAGGCAAATGCGGAGAATATTCTTATGGCGGTGGAAAGAGCAGTCTTGGCGGGCGGGTGCTTTTGGGGAATGCAGGATTTGATTCGCAAACTTCCAGGCGTAACCAGCACTCGCGTCGGGTATACTGGCGGCGACGTGCCAAATGCAACGTATAAGAATCATGGATCTCATGCTGAAGCGATTGAAATTGAATTCGAAAATGATCAATTGAGCTATCGGCAAGTTCTGGAGTTCTTTTTCCAAATTCATGATCCAACAACCTTAAATCGACAGGGAAATGACCGCGGGACGTCTTACCGCTCTGGAATCTATTTTGTTGACCAAACGCAAAAACGTGTCGCGGAAGAGACGATTGCGGAAATCAACGCTTCAGGACTATGGCCTGGCGTTGTGGTTACCGAAGTTCGACCCGTAGGGGAATTTTGGGAAGCGGAACCGGAGCACCAAGACTACTTGGAGCGGTTTCCCCACGGTTATACGTGTCATTTTCCTCGGCCAACCTGGATCTTGCCGAAGAAAGCTGTCGGCAGTCTTTCCGCTCAGTCCATCGATTGACCAAACTCGGTCGTTGCATAATCGCACCTCCACCTATACCTGCCAAAATCGTATCTTTGCCTAACAAAAATTCGCGTGCTCGCGATTAAGAGTTAACGCTATTGTTCTCACGATTGGTGTTGAGAGATGTGTTGCCTGCCGAACCGTTAGGGATATGAATAATGAGTGGTTCTTCAATGCGTTGAAAATCTGCGGCTTTCAAGCGAATCGCCTCTCGATGCGAGTTTCCTTCAAACATGATTGTTTCACAATTCAATAATTGGCTGTCCAATATCGTCTTGAGCCCGTATTGCGATCCAAATGGAGGCAACACGCCGCGCTCGCAATCAGGGCAAAACTCACTGAGCACTTCCTCGGAAGCCAATTCGATTTCACTGCCGCCGAGTGCATGTGACAAATGAGCAAGATCGAGCATCTTATTTGCAGGCAACACCACCACAAAATGCTGGAAACCATGATCAGCTCGCAAAAGTACTGTCTTCGCGACCTCGTAGATCGGTGTAGAAGCAGTCGCGGCTAGTTCTCGAGCAGTGAACGTCGTTTGGTGTTCCACCACATCGAACGGTACTTGGTGCTCTCGCAAAAATTCAACGATCTTCATTTGGCACTCCAGTGACTTTGATAATTCAGCAGTTCACATGTCTTACGCCTGCATTGTATACTTACGCAGCACATTCTTTCTAGATGCAATCACTTGTTTATCAATGGTCGGTCATTGCCACAGTGCATCGAAAAATTTTTGAGAGGTGAAAGAGCTTCGCAATCGTGCCCATGCAATCCTCGGCGTTGTTCCATTTTCAGTGAATGAGTTCAGTAAACTAGGAAAATTGTGCGGGCTGTGGTGGATGAGGGGGAGCTGCCAAACAAGCTGAGCGCAATTCCCAGTTTTACTTAATTACTGATCTGACACGGTGTGTATCGTCTTCCATTGGCTCTCCGTTGTGAATTCCGCAGCTAATCGTGCGTTTACGCACGATGTTTGTTCGAGTTTTCCATCGCTAATCGTCGATGACGTACCTGGCAAATCGTGCAGCAAGTATTAAATGACCAAACAAAGTGAAAATATCGGCGCGAAGATTTTTCGAGTTGAATGGGTGCAAAAGGGAGAATTCGATTTTGTGTCCACGACTTCGAAAGGAATGAAAAATCTTCTAGGCGAGAAAGAGCGCGCACGTATGATGTTCAGTGGGTCCGCGTTCGCTTGGGTAGTCTAACCGGGGTGGGAAAAGTGCACGCATCGATGGATTGTGCAAAGCTTGATGCGTCAAACATTGGTTGCCGCATTTCCAAATTCGATGAAGCCGGATAGAATGACGGTTATGAATCTTGCAGATGAAATTGAAAATCTTTCCGTAATTACGTATCCGCATCCGGCATTGCGCCGTCGCGCGAAACCACTCACCAAAGTTGATCGTACGATTCGCAAATTAGTCGACAAAATGTTTCAATTGATGTACGAACATCGCGGTGTTGGCTTGGCGGCGAACCAGGTCAATCTGCCGTTTCAGTTGTTTGTCGTGAATGAAGAGGGGAGCCAGGATTTCGGTCGACAGCGTGTATTCATCAATCCGGTTATTGAAAGTCCCAAGGGGCGTCGCGAAGTGGAGGAAGGTTGCTTGAGTATCCCGCAAGTCTACGCGAATGTCGTTCGGCCAGAGGAAATTCGTGTTATGGCTTTCGAGATCGACGGCACCGAGGTCGATGAAGTGGTGAGTGGTTCTTTGGCACGAGTTATCCAGCACGAGTATGACCATCTACAGGGCGTCTTGTTTACGGATAGGATTTCTGAAACGGCTCAACTGAATTTAGCTGGCGAACTTGAGTCCTTTGAAATCGAATTTGAAAGCAAACGCCGCAGCAAAGCGATTCCTGATGATACAGAGATTGAAGCCAGATTGGTTGCGTTAGAACAACTTTACTGCTGAGCCAAGTAGTGTTCTCAAATTGACGACCAGATTCATGGGAAGCGGCCACCTGCTGCGGATCATTTTGCGTGTGGCAGAAACCACGCCGCTTGGCTATCAACAGGGATTTACTCTAAGAAATTCCCAACTTAAGACTTCTCGGAAAACTTACGCCTTATGCGAATCATCATGATGGGGACCGGGCCATTTGCGGTTCCAACGTATCGGCAGTTGATTTTGTCAAGCCATGAAGTGGTTTGTTTGGTCACACGCCCACTCCCGAAGCAAACCGGTCAAAGGAATGTGATCGTGACTCCCATGCGGGATGTGGCCCGTGAATTCGGAATTCCGATTTTTGATCCAGTAAACGTAAACGAACCTGAGTTCATCGAAACAATGCGATCAATGAATGCAGATGTTCTTGTGGTTTGCGACTACGGACAGATTCTTTCGCCAGCCTGCCTCGCTGCGACGGTTTATGGTGGCGTCAACCTGCACGGTTCATTGCTTCCCAAATACCGCGGTGCTGCTCCGATCAATTGGGCCATCTATCATGGCGAAATCGAAACGGGGGTCAGCGTCATTCATCTGACCGCGCGTTTGGACGCAGGGCCGGTGATTTGCCAGGCATCGCTGCCGATAAACGAATCAGATACTGCGATTGAAATCGAATCTCGCCTCGCCGAATTGGGAGTGGGCTTGGTTAGTCGCGCGTTAGAGTTATTGCAGAATTGGGATCGTCAATCAACACTCGGGATCCTTCAAGACAGCCAACTAGCCACACGGGCACCGCGCCTGAAGAGAACCGATGGCTGGATCAATTGGAATCGCTCGGCGCAACAGATCTGCAATCAGATCCGAGCATTTAAGCCTTGGCCCGGGTCTTTTACCACGTGGCAGAGACCGGGGCACGATGAACTCCGCCTGATTATTCATGAAGCTGTATCGCGCGTAAGCAATCACGGCGTGAAAACGGGAACGGTTGTGAATGCGGCGGGTGGAGAACTGAGCATAGCTGCCCTCGATTCACTGCTGATTGTTCAGCAGATTCAACCTGCCGGAAAGCGGCAAATGGATGCAGGCGAATTTATCCGCGGTTATCGTATTGAGCCTGGAATGCAACTTGGCTGATCAGGCTATCTGTCGACTCCTGCCTGACAAAATGACAGCGTTTGCGAGAGTACTCTGGTTGCATCATGCAAACTTCATGATTTACTGCATGAACAACCCGAATTTTCCACAAATGGTGAAATTCTTTTGATCACGACGATTTGGCACAAGCTTTGCGTGTAGTCTGTCATCACGGGAGTGACTGCATAGAAGTCAGTGCCCTTGATTGGTGAGAAATCAAATTTAATCAGCTGCAAACGATCGTACAAGTGAATTCGAAGATAGCGTCTTTTTCGGGATGCGACGTCGTGGCGGCGATTATTCATACACGTTAATCGATTGAGAACGGGATAAACAAATGGCTCAAGGCGAAAAAATTATTGGTATCGATTTAGGCACGACAAACTCGGTAGTGGCGATTGTCGAGGGAAACGAAACTGTCGTGATTCCGAATCAGGAGGGGGATCGAACGACCCCTAGCGTTATTGCATTTACGGACAAGGGGGAGACATTGGTTGGCGCTCCTGCCCGAAACCAACGGGTTACGAACCCAGGGAAAACGATTTACTCTGTGAAGCGGTTCATGGGGCGGCGGCACAAAGAAGTGCACAGCGAAGAAAAGATGGTCCCCTACAAGGTGGTGGGCAATGCCGATGATTATGTGAAGATCGCGATTGGCGACAAGGAGTACACGCCACAGGAGATCTCGGCGAAGACATTGCGAAAACTCAAGGAAGCTGCCGAGTCTTATCTCGGCCACAAAGTCAACAAAGCGGTGATCACGGTTCCCGCCTATTTCAATGACGCCCAGCGGCAAGCGACCAAAGATGCCGGACAAATCGCTGGTTTGGAAGTCGCACGAATTATCAACGAGCCGACGGCTGCCGCAATGGCTTATGGTTTGGATAAGAACGCAAAAGATCAGAAGATCGTCGTGTTCGACCTGGGGGGCGGCACGTTTGACGTGTCGGTTCTGCAACTCAACGAAGATGATGGCATGAAAGTGTTTGAGGTCATCAGCACAAACGGTGATACCCACCTCG
Organism: uncultured Planctomycetaceae bacterium; assembly: GCA_937862885.1. Taxonomy (GTDB): domain Bacteria; phylum Planctomycetota; class Planctomycetia; order Pirellulales; family Pirellulaceae; genus CALMEE01. The sequence continues at coordinate 25,118 of CALMEE010000009.1, read as the reverse complement.
GAGGCGACGATTTCGATGAATTGTTGATTAATTTCGTGGCTGACGAATTCAAGAAATCGAATGGAATCGACCTGAGAAAAGACACGATGGCGTTGCAGCGTCTACAAGAAGCTTCCGAAAAAGCGAAACGCGAATTGAGTTCTCGTCCGCAAACCGATATCAACCTCCCCTTCATCGCTCAGGATAGCAGCGGCAACGCTAAGCACCTGCAACAATCGATTACGCGGGCGGAATTCGAGAAGCTGATCGATCCCTTAGTTGATCGCTGCCGACGTCCAGTCGAACAGGCGTTGCAAGATGCGAAGCTCTCGCCGAAAGATATCGATGAAGTTGTGCTTGTCGGTGGTTCGACGCGAGTACCGAAAGTGCAAGAGATGGTCAAATCCATTTTCAAACGGGATCCTCACAAAGGCGTTAACCCAGACGAAGTGGTAGCCGTCGGTGCGGCCATTCAAGGTTCTGTATTGGCTGGCGAACGGAAAGACGTGTTGTTGCTTGACGTGACGCCGTTGACGCTGGGTATCGAAACTGAGCACGGCATCATGACGCCATTGGTCGAGCGAAATACGACTATCCCGACCGAGAAGAAACAAACTTTCTCAACGGCTGCCGATAATCAGACAGCGGTGACGATCCAGGTCTACCAGGGCGAGCGCTCGATGGCCAAAGATAATCGTCTGTTGGGGCAATTTAATCTTGAAGGAATTCCGGCTGCTCCACGAGGAGTGCCGAAAATCGAAGTTACCTTTGATATTGATCAAAACGGAATTCTCAGCGTCTCCGCGCGGGATTTGGGTAGCGGTAAACAAGCTTCTGTAAAAATCGAGCAATCGTCTGGATTATCCGACGAAGAGATCAAACGCATGCAAAGCGATGCTCAATCTCATGCAGAGGAAGATAAACGCAAGATGGAATTGGCGGTTGCTCGCAACGAGGCCGACAACATGTGTTATCAGATCGAGAAGATGGTCAAGGAAAATGCGGACAAACTGAAAGATAGCGACAAGCAACCGCTCGAAGCCGCGATCAAAAAAGTGCGCGATGCAGCGGAAGGAGACGATATCGCGGCAATTAAGTCGGCTGTTTCGGAGTTGGAACAAACGTCGCACGCACTCAGCAAAGCGATGTACGAGAACGCGGGAAGCCAGCAAGCCTCGGGACAGCCTTCCGGTAACGGCCATGGTGGCGAAGCGGCTGGGGAAGAAGATGCTATTGACGCTGAGTTTGAAGTCAAAAATGACTAATTTTGGGTAATCAACTGTCTTGCTTCCACGGAATGGGTACATTCCAGAGTGGTTCAATGCAGAATGATGGTCCACAATCAAAAGTATGGCGAGATGAATGCATAACTGGAAGGGGCTGGATCGATATGGTCCGCCCCTTTTTGTGCAAGAGGAGGTTCAATGACCTTTCGATTTGAAAAATTAACACACAAAGCACAGGAATCTGTTGCGGCCGCGCAAACGTTGGCGGTGGGTTCAGGCCATCCGGCCATCACTCCGTTGCACCTGTTGTCGGCAATGTTGGATGAAACGGATGGAATCGTACGTCCTCTGATCGAGAAATCCGGGGGCAATTTGGTGCAGTTAGTTTCTGCGGTGAAAAGTGAAATCAGTAAACAACCGCGATCGACGGGCGGAAGTACTCCGGGGCCTAACCAGGATCTGCAGCGCGTTTTTCAGATCTCGGCCGAGATTGGCCAATCGATGAACGATGAGTTTATTGCGACCGAGCATCTGCTCTTGGCTTTGACGCGAGTCGAATCCCCTGCACAGCGTTTGTTGCAAATGAGCGCGATTCGTGAAGATGATTTGCGCAAGGCACTAGCTGCCGTCCGCGGGAAATCGAGGGTCGTTGACCAAAACCCTGAAGCAAAATACCAAGCATTGGAAAAGTACGGAATCGATTTAGTTGCACTCGCACGCGAGGGAAAACTCGATCCCGTCATCGGACGTGATAACGAGATTCGCCGAGTCATTCAAGTGCTTTCTCGCCGCACCAAGAATAATCCGGTTTTGATAGGGCAACCGGGCGTTGGAAAAACGGCAATTGCCGAGGGCCTTGCGCAGCGGATTGTGCTCAATGATGTGCCGCAAAGCCTGCGCGACAAACGCGTGATTGCTTTGGACATGGGAGCATTGGTGGCCGGTACGAAGTACCGCGGTGAGTTCGAAGAACGGCTGAAGGCCGTTCTGCGCGAAGTCGATGAGGCATCCGGCGAAATTATCTTGTTCATCGATGAACTGCATACGGTCGTGGGTGCTGGAGCGGCAGAAGGTGGCAGTGACGCAAGTCAACTAATGAAGCCCGCCTTGGCCCGCGGCGAGTTGCATTGCGTCGGTGCGACAACTCTCGACGAATACCGCAAATACATTGAAAAAGACGCTGCGTTGGAAAGACGCTTCCAACCGGTTTACGTTGACGAACCAAACGTTAGCGACACGATTTCTATTCTCCGCGGCTTAAAGCAACGCTATGAAACGCATCACGGTGTGCAAATCCACGACTCTGCACTGGTTGCCGCGGCTGAACTCTCGAATCGATACATCAGCGACCGCTTCTTGCCGGATAAGGCGATCGACCTCGTCGACGAAGCGGCCAGCAAACTGGCAATGGAGTTGGACAGTGTGCCTGTCGAAATCGACACTGTACAGCGTCGTTTGACGCAGCTCGAGTTGGCGGCACGCCAATTGGAAGATGATCAGGATCCAGAAGTCCAGAATCGTTTACAGGGTGTGCGCGAAGAAATGGATAAGAAACGCAAAGAACTTGCCAGCCTGCGCGAACAATGGGAGGCCGAAAAACTAGGCATGGGTGGCATCAAAGAGGTTCGCCAAGCTTTGGCCGAAGTTGAATTGCAGTTCGAAAACCTGCAAGCGGAAATTAAGACTCGGCAATCATCTGGGGAACCGGTGCGTGAAGATGATTTTCGTAAACTGTATGAACTCGATGTTCAACGAAAACGCCTGCTCCAACAGATCGAGCAAAGTGAACAGCAATCGGCTACCGAAACAGCGACGAAGCCGACGCAAAAGAGACTGCTCAGCGAACGAGTTACCGATCAAGAAATTGCCGAGGTGGTCAGCGCGTGGACGGGAATTCCTGTATCGCGCATGGTGGAAACGGAAAGAGCAAAGTTGTTGGTCATGGAAGAAAGGTTGCACCAGCGACTAATTGGCCAAGATGAAGCGGTTGAGGCCGTGAGCAATGCGGTGAGGCGCAGTCGAAGTGGTTTGCAAGATCCACATCGTCCGATTGGGTCGTTTTTGTTCTTGGGGCCAACCGGCGTGGGAAAGACGGAATTGTGCAAGGCATTGGCGGAAGTGCTGTTCGACGACGAGCAGGCGATGGTTCGTATCGACATGAGCGAGTTTATGGAGAAGCACGCCGTAAGCAGACTCATTGGTGCGCCCCCCGGATATGTCGGCTACGACGAAGGTGGAAAACTTACTGAAGCTGTGCGGCGACGCCCCTATTGTGTCGTGTTGTTGGATGAAATCGAAAAAGCGCATGACGACGTGTACAACATCCTCCTGCAGGTACTCGATGACGGGCGACTGACCGACAACCATGGCCACACCGTCGACTTCACCAACACGATAATCGTGATGACAAGTAACGTCGGTAGTCAGATCATCCAAAAGATCACGGAAAGCGGTGGCGATCGCGATGAACTCAAGAGCGCAGTGGAACAAGCGATTTCGACAAGGTTTGTACCAGAATTGCTAAATCGTATCGATGAGAAAATTATTTTCGAACCCCTCAATCGATCACAGATTCGCAAGATTGTCGATTTGCAAATCAGACATTTGTCCGATCGCTTGATAGCGAACAATCTCGAACTTGAAGTGACAGACGCTGCCAAAAATCAACTGGCCGTGGAGGGCTACGATCCCAAGTACGGCGCTCGTCCGCTAAAGCGCGTAATTACCAGTCGTCTGCAAAACGTCTTGGCGACGCGAATTCTCAATGGTGACTTTGAGAACGCGGTTGGTGTGCATATCGATTTCAAACATGACGAGTTCACATTCGATGCGCTGCCCAATCGCGCTCAAGAGGCGTCGGTATAATCGGCTAGTAAACGGCTGATGAAATTTGCATATTGCAGCCGCAATCCTATTCATTTCAGGTTGAGTTGGCTTGGCGCATGCGATACGCTTCCTGGATTGCCGCTGCTGTCTTTCAAGAAGCTTAGCCATTGATTTACGTCTCTCGGCAACTCTTGACCAGTGACCTTGGGCAATGCGTCCATGGCAGCGGTTTGGATAGCAGGATTACGATCCGTCAACGAGCGCTCCAGAGATTGCAAGACAATTGTTCCTTGAAACGCTTCCAGTGCTTGAGTTGCCGCAATTCTCACATCGAGTTCACTATCGCGTTCGGAAAGTTGCGCCATCACGGCAGCTGAACTAGGATTGGCCAATGTCCTGAGACCACGGATCGCCGCAAGCCGCACATCAGGAGCGCGGTCTAAGGATGCGCTCTCCAAAGTCTTCACGGACGTTGGGGTATTGAGTTCCGACAGTAAATTTACGGCTTCTAAACGCATCAGCAACACAGAATCGGTCAGCGCGACCTCTGCAAGGCGTTCAGCAACTTCTTCTTGTACTTGAGGAGACGATCGTTTAGCAGTATTGACGGTTTCACGAAAGCGTTTACGTTTGCTAAAGATTGTCTCAGCGATTTGCTCTTCTTCCTGCAATTGCTTGATGGCCCATGGGTTGAGCTTGCCCGTTTTCCATAGAGGACCTTTTGCGCAGCCAACCAGCCCAATCGCCATGGTGAAAAGCATCAAATAACAGGCAGTACGGATCACTGAAACCATTTGGGTAAAACCATGTCGGATTATCGATTTGACGGGATATAGCAAGTTCCACCGATCTGAGGCAAGACTATTCTTGGAAATGTTAGCCGCCGAATTTACCTAATTTCTCGAAGAATGCTGCCAATAGGACTGACTCGACGTCCGACAAGATGGAATTCGCCCGTTCGTGATAGCAGGCGGTCAGATGGCACCTTTGCTGCGGCTGCCATTCTTAAGATCAATTGCTTGAGCAAGTGGAAGGACAAAGATCTTGCCGTCGCCATCGCTGCCGCGAGCACCCGTCCGCGCAACTTGGCAAATCGTTTCGATCGTGCGTTCCAAAAAATCGTCGTTGACCGCGATTTCTAATGTCGACTTACGCAAAACGTCGGTCGAAATTTCCAGGCCACGAAAGATCGGAACACGATCAGGCCGTTGCGCGTATTCTTGAGAGTCGCAAATCGTAATTCGTTCAACGCCAACTTCAGCAAGCGCTTCTTTGACGGCGCGAAGTTTCGTAGGTTGAATGACGGCAACGACGAGTTTCATTAGAATGTTTACATGAAATTTAGAGTTAAGTCGGTATCTTAACATGAACATTGGACTGTCCGCCATACTGATGTAATTCATTGTTCGCGTATGCTTTCCAACGTCACGATTTGCGAGAAAGGGACTCGCTGGATGATTAGCCAAGTCTTACAACACTTTCGCCATTTGGATTTGGCTGCAGCCACTGCGGAACCGCTCAAGAATGCTGGAGGCTTCAGCGGAGCGCAGCTTTGGAAGATTGAATCCGGTCAGCAATCGTATTGTCTTCGCCGTTGGCCTGACGGTGTAAATCTTCAGCGTTTAGCCAAAAACCATCAGGTCTTGGCGAAAGTAGCGATTCAGGGGTGCGAGTTTGTACCAGTGCCGTTTTGTGTTGCGGTAGATCTGTCTTCGCAGACAATAGAGCGAAACTGCTACGAATTTCCAAGCCTATTGATCGCACAATCAGGTATTTGGCAACTGGAGCCGTGGATGCGAGGACGCGCCGACTTTTTTGAGCGCCCTTCAAAAACTCGCTTGAGAGCCGCCGCGCAGGCGTTAGCGAGATTTCATTTAGCCGTTGATTCATCCCATCCCGGCGAAGAGGACGTTTGCCCAGCAATTGTCGATCGGACGAGCATGCTTGAGCGACTGATGCAGAAAGAATTCCATCAAATAGCCAATCACAGTAGAACTTACGCTCCCCCACACTTTGCCTCGGTCATTGAGCATACGGAAATTGGATTCAAACGCTTGAGCCGTTCGATGTATGAAAGGCTGAAAATGTGTTTGCAACTTCGAGTCCGAGTTACTCCAGTGATTCGGGATGTTTGGCACGACCATGTACTTTTCAGCGGCGATCAGGTCACTGGAATCGTTGATTACGGGGCCATGCGAGACGATTCCAGGGCAGTCGACGTCGCGCGCATGTTGGGAAGTTTTTGTGAAAACGAAGCGAGCTTATGGCAAGATGCCATCGATGCCTATCGCCAAATTAGTCCCTTAACCGACAATGAGCTGACCCTGTTGCCGGTACTGGACCAGTCCACCGTGCTTCTATCACTAGTGAATTGGCTACGTTGGTTATTTGTTGAGAATCGAAAATTCGAAAACGCAAAGGACATCCTTCCACGCATGCACCATTTATGTGATCGTTTGCGGCTATGGATCGAACCAATTCGATAACCCTAAGGTCTCCGGATAGTTGCTCGATAAAACCATCGAGGCTCGTGAGCATGCTGCAATTGACCGTATTGACTTGTGGGGTCAACCACATGGCGACGTACCTTCGGTACGCTGGCAATTTATCATAGGCGGTGAATTGTCATGGATTTCGAGATTGAGCAAAATGCGTGATTCAAGTACCCTCCGCTTTGCGGAAGTCCGCGTGAGGAAAAATGGTTTAGCTGTCCCATTACCGGATTGAGTATCGATGGGGATGGTTTTTTAAGATGCCTTGAGACCTTGGCCGAGAAAAAATTGAAAAGAGGATTTATCGAAATGAAAGCCGAGCGACACTGCAATTACTGGTCATCTTTCGCAACTGCTGTGTCAGGAATATCGAAAATCATTGCCATGGCGATCGTTTCGTTGATGGGGTTTGTCGCAGCGGTCGACGCGCAAACGGCGTTTTTCAGCGTGGATTCCTCGAATGAGCCAAAATTAGAAGACTTTATAAAGTTCTCTGCTGAATTCCAAATTGAGCAAGGCAAAACCAATGGAGTCATACTTGTCACGGCGAATCTAGCTCCAGGGGCTTCAATCTACGCATTAGAACATGAGGATCCAACGTTGCCGTTCACGAAGTTGAGCGTATTGCAGAATCCGAATTTCGTGTGCGGCAAGTTTGTCGCTCGAAGCCGCCCCCGAATCAAGAAAGATGAAACGACCGCAGGAGGCACTGTTGCCGTTTACGAGGAAGACGTTTTGTTTTGGGCACCTTTCGAAGTGCTTGAGTTGACTCCATCGGCGGCCCGTCATCTTAAGATAGAGCTACGCGTCCACGGGCAAATGTGCACGACTGACGGCCAAATGTGCTTTCCGATTTCGGACCACAAAGTCGAGGTCAAATTTGGCGGATTCTATGAAGTGGACGATGACGCAACGCGGTAGCCGCAGGCTGACTCAAAACCGATAATCGGGGTTGTTGCGGTCGAAATCCAGATCCGTTAATCCAACATTCACTTTCACATCGGAATAGAAATAGCTCTCGATCAACAGAGGTGGTCCACCTTCAGTTTCAGGCCACCAGAAACCTTCATAGCCGACGGGTAAATTGTTTTCGTCATCAATGTAGATTTTGGCTTGGTAAAATTCAGCATCGGGCATTTGTCGTGGCTGGGTAATTGTAATCAACGTTCCCTTTTTGCCGTCGATTTCGATATCTCGATCGTAGGTTACTTGGCAATCTTCTGACTGCCGTGCTCGTTCCCCCTTTTCGATCATGCGTTTGATTAGGTTCTCCATTCCCAGTTCGGTGATTGGGTAGCGGTTGCCGGTCATTGCCAAACGCTCCGTCGGATTTAGGCTGACGGAGACAATTCCGAGCAAGCCTGCCTCACGCGCCAGCAAGCGATTGCGATTCCATCCTTCAACCCAAAGCACTTCTCTTCCTGCAATGCGTTTTGGCTTTACGAATTTAAGGTAAAAGCTCTTGGGAATGTCTTTCCCATTCACAGTTCGCGCGTACCGAATCTTGCATTCGAAGAATTCTTGTTCCAGCAATACTTCATCGACTCGCTCTTGTTTTGCCACGACAGCGGTATAATCGAACACAAAATTCTGCAGGTAGTCCAAGCCCGCTTGCGCAACGATCAGCGCTGGATCGAGCGGATGGGCAGCCTGTTCCAAAGGATGGTCCAACAACAGATCAGTAATACTTCCGCGGCGTTCAGAAGCGGCATCTGACGGCGAACCTTGATGTTCGATTTCTGGAGCGTGCACGGCCTCGTTATATGAAGAAGTGCCGGCAACTCGCGTTCGCCAATATCCAAACGCGACGAAGGAAATTAATGAAATGCAGACAATTGTTAATCCGAGGAATACGTGGACACTGGATCGGCGTTCATCGTTGGTCAACACACTTTGTTCAACTTCCGTATGCTTCTCTTCCATCACTGACTCTTACCCCGTAACAAATTGCTCGGCGTACTCCAACGCCCATTGGTCGACCGATTGCAAAAAGCTATCTAGTTCCGCAAGATCAATTTGCTCATGAAAATTTCTCATGAAGATTTCCTGATTTCGTACCGTCCCCTTGCTAACCAACTCAACAACCTTGATCGACGAATAGGGGCGTACAGCGATTTCGAGACGACTATAAAACGTGTTGCGTTTTCCGTTCTGGATGAGGACGTCGTCTCGGTAAATCGCGCCTCCCCATCCCTTATCGCCAAACACGGTTTCGTACCTAAAACCAGGCAGGTGATCGACTACCTTCTTGAGCACAGTTTCTATCTCATCAGATATACGCAAGCGGAACTCAGTATGTTTCCTACGATATTCATCATCCGTTAATTGCCGCCTTTTTTCCTCGTTGGCTAGATTGCGCGAACGCTGTTGTCCGCGCTCAATCGCCTGCTTTAATTTCTCTTCAAATGACATGATTTTTCGACTTTTGTTCGCTTTGGCAATGGAAACTGGAATTATCGGAAAAAATCCAGATTTGGGCAAACCGTCTATTGGCATTCACCAGAAAAAACTGGCGATGAGTCTGCTTGTCGACGTCAAAGCGGCGATTACCAAGCTTCAAATTTGGGACAAGACTTCCTCCCCCTTGTTTCGTACCCAAAAACTTGTTAACACACAGAGACGAATTTGAATAATTACCCACAGGTATGCAAACATAGGACGAGATACGTGAAGATCGCAATCATTGACACACCCAAAGGCGCAATTGAATTAGAGTTGTTTGATGATAAGACGCCAAAAACCGTGGCCAATTTCGAGAAGCTTGCCAGTGAAGGTTTTTACGACGGATTAACCTTTCATCGCGTGATCAGTGATTTCATGATCCAAGGTGGTTGCCCTGTTGGGAACGGAACGGGTGGACCCGGATACAAATTTGCCGACGAATTTCATCCAGACTGCAAGCACGACGGGCCTGGGATCTTATCGATGGCCAACTCTGGGCCCAACACGAATGGCTCTCAATTCTTTATAACTCACGTCGCGTGTCCCTGGCTTGACGGCAAACATTCTGTTTTTGGGCGAGTGATCGAAGGTCAAGACGTCGTCAATACTATTCGCCAAGGTGACAAATTGACCTCAGTCAAGGTTGTCAGTCGTTAAAAGTACCAGCGCATTTGGCAGACGAGCGAGTCTTCCCATATTCGTGGATTTGAACCAAAAAATGGACTCGGTGCGTCCTGCCGCTTCTGGCAACAATGCGACATGTGGATGACTTCGAAGTGCTTGGTTCGGCAACCTTAGCTGCCGGAAAATTTGCCAACGATAACTGGCCGTGACGTTCATGCAGTCTACAATAGAGTAGCAAAGAATATTTCTCTCCAATCATCGCGCGGCGAAATTCGATTGCAGTCCTGTCCATGGCTGAAAATAGACACATAAACCGAATCGGTGTCATTCTAGTTGAGTTGCTCGGCCCGCTGCTTATCATGTTGATGGTAGGGAGTCTGGCATACCTGGCGTTGGAAATTGTTCACGGGGGCCTACATACCGATACGCTCAAGTTCAAATTTTCCTTGTTCACGATTGCAGCCGTCCTGATCAGCAGAATTTCTATTCAATTTGGCGTTGAACGCGCGGCGATGTATGGCTTGTTGCTGGCGGCGGCGATTATTGTCGCATCTTCGACTTATGTTTCAATCATTGGGTTGATTCCAGTCATTGCGTTTGTTTGGTGGGCGGCGGGACGACTAACTTGGGATGTCACGTTCATCGATGGGACGCGAGACACATCGGCTCAAGGGATCGTGGATGTCGTCAAGCATCAGTTGCGAATATTCAGAGAGTCAAAGAACCGTGCAGTGCTGCTGGCCAGCGCATCGAATCAGCCATCTACACCAAGTGATGATGAACGCGTCTCACCATTCCGAGTTGGTGGCTCCCAGATACAACAGCCTCCCAGTGCGTCGAGTTGGTCTCGCTTACGCCACTTTTTGTTTGGGCGTCGCCAGTCGAATATGCCTGGTCTTTGGGTGTTTTATTTTGTGCTTGCCGGGTTTCCAATATTTGGTTTGGGACAGGCCTTGATACACCCCTCGAATGTTGCCGGCCGGCATTTGATCCCCAGCTACTTTGCGGTTTACATGAGTGCAGCATTGACGCTTCTCATGTTGACGAGCTTAATTGGCTTGAACCGATACCTTGAACAACGCAATGCGATGATCTCATTAGGAGTTGCCAAAAATTGGATCCTACTTGGCATTGTGTTAACGCTCGTCATTATTGCTGTTACATTTTGGATGCCGCGACCCACTTCGAATTTTTCAATCGCTGGTTGGGTACCACGCATCGAAGCGAAAACTAGTGAGTTAATTGATTCGTTGTGGAGCATGCAGGGTTCTGCCCCTACGGAAAGCACACCGTCGATTCAAACGGGACCAAATCCCCGCGAAAGCTCGGACATGCCAGATCGAGGCAGTGGTAAGGACGCAGCTTCCGGTACTGATTCGAAATCAGCAGACTCGCAAGCAATGAGCAACCAAGGTACTCGGCAAGTTCCAGGAAAAAGTGGAGAGTCGCAGTCAGGCAACGATGCCAACAAGCGCGGCGAAGGCAAAGGCTCAAATAATTCCCAACAGAACCAATCGAGGGCCGATCACGAAAAATCCGACAGCGGATCCAAGGCACCTGATAAGTCGAATTCCCAGAGTGGCGACCGGAACAAGGAAAATGGCGGCAAGACCGAGGTTGAAACATCCGCAAAAACCACGCCAAATCGTGACGGTGAAAACCAAAATGATGGTTCTTCACTGGCGAACGACGAATCGAAGGACAAAGCGAGTCGACAAGAACAAACAAAGTCCGCAGGTGGATTCGAGCCTGAAAAGAATCAAAAAAGTTTGTCGGAACAAAAACGTGAACAGTCACAGCCCTTTCAACCACCCAATCAATATTCGGATAATCGACAAGCTGAAAATAGTGAAACACGAGAAGAGGACGATTCCGGAAGATCCAATGCGGGGCAACGTGATTCTCGATCGCAGGGTGACAAAAAACTTCGCAATGCACCCAAACAACAACCTGAATCGATGTCATCGGTTTTGAATTGGCTCGGAACCTTTCTCAAAATGTTATTATGGCTCGTATTCCTGATCGTGGGACTCTTCATGTTGTATCGCTACCGTGCGGAAGTTCGACGGGCGTGGCATCATTTTATCGAAGAACTTAAAAACCTGTGGAGCCGATTATTCAGTCGGAAGCGGCAAGCCAGCGACGATGTCATGGCTGCGGGCCTCCCTAATTCGATTGGAATTCGGGCTCAATTTGTGCATTTTCAAGATCCGTTTTTGAGTAACGCCGTCGATTCGATGACGCCGCAGCAAGTCGTGAAATATACATTTGAAGCAATGGAAGCTTGGGGATATGAAAACAAGTGCGCTCGCGAGAGCGATCAAACCCCATTTGAGTTTGCGAAAGCAGTCCAAAATCACAGTCCTTCGTTAAAGAAGTGGCCGCAACATTTGGCCGATCTTTATTGCCAAATGGCTTACGCTTCGTCTACACTATCCAAGAGCGACATCCAGGAATTAGGGCAACTTTGGTCGGCTATGCGCCTTAGTCGAGGGGAATTGGCCAGGGAGCGACTTGTTCTGGCCGAAGGTCAGGGCGACATTAAAACTTCGGATGCCTTGAGGGGTGGCGGTATCGAGCAGTAATGGATGGCATAAATTCGGGGTTTAAACTGTGTCATTCGATTCGCTCCATTCACATCTTCAACGTGACTTTTCCGCGATGGGGTAATCTCTCCTAGGAAAGATGCTGGAGTCTCCTCGCATTTGCGATTGGGGGCCTTAGATACCGTTTTAATTTTGCAATGATGATTACCCTGGCTCCAACCTACGCATTGTTTGGAATCAAATTGAGATGAGTACTTTCGAATTCGAGCCTTTTCAAGGTTTACCGCAACTCTCGGACTCACAGCAGTTGCAACGTGCCCAGTCGTTTTACGAGCAGTTGAAACAGAGGCGTACGATTCGTCATTTTTCCGACAAGATGATTCCAGAAGAAGTCATCGACTGGTGTCTAATGAGCGCTGGCACGGCACCGAACGGGGCAAATCTGCAACCATGGCATTTTGCTTTGGTCAAAAGCACCGCAATAAAACGCGAGATACGTTTAGCGGCCGAACAGGAGGAGAAGGAGTTTTACAACGGTCGCGCGCCGCAAGCATGGTTAGATGCGTTGGCACCGTTGGGAACCGACGAACACAAACCATTCCTGGAAATCGCGCCTTATCTCATTGTGATATTTGCCAAAACAATTTCGCTAATGGAAGATGGAAGGCAAATCAAAAATTATTACGTCAACGAATCGGTCGGAATCGCTACAGGAATGTTGATATCTGCATTGCATGCTTGCGGTATCGCGACATTAACCCACACACCCAGCCCCATGAAATTTCTCAATGAAATCTTGGGTCGACCTGGCCACGAACGTCCATTTCTAATTTTGGTGGTCGGCTATCCAGCCGAAAACGCGACCGTTCCTCGGATTGTGAAAAAAACACTCGACGAAATCCGCACGATTCATTGAACGGCCGCGACTCAACAAAAACGGTTCTTCGTTATGCGTACGCAGCGCAATGAGAACGACTAAAGCGCCGACAATTTTAATTTGAAAATTTCATTATCGATTTGATCCAGCACGAATGATTCCTCTGGCTTCTCATCGAAGATCCGAGTCAACGTAATCACGCGGTCCGTCTTGTCGAGTCCCTTGTGCTCGTTACCGCCTAATCGGATCACAGAATTCTCCATTTCGTTTGCAGAGAATAAACTGGAGAGCGGCTTTACGCTCGCCGGCGCGATGGCTACGTTTTCAGCCACCTGCTTATTCGATACTTGTGATTGATTGAGGACAGCAAACGCCACGTTGTTCATGCCTATCCGCTCGTGGTCATGATCATCGTCATCATCATGGTCATGATGACCATACGCGAACGGAAACGCTGTTTCTTCAATCACTGGCCCATTTTGAATAAACGTAATTCTGGGAACCACAGCAAAACGCACATCAAAGGGTACCGATGAAAATCCGAAGTCGGATTGTGGTGAGGCCTGTAAACCATCAATATCGATAACGGTCCTAAATCGCTGCGTTGTCGTTCCTTTCACAAAACCCGTTGAGCCGATCGCAAAGATACCAACTGCTTCGACATCATGATCCGTTTCTTTGTCCCACGAGGTCTCTTCTTCCACAAAAACAAACATCGACGTATTTGAAACGCCGCGGCTCGTCAAACGCAACGTTGCAGGATCGCTATCTCGAAACGTCTGCATGTTACCAAAGACGACTGGTCGTTGTGAGAACAAACCTGGCGCGAACTCGATTTCGGTTTCTTCACTAGAAACGCCATCATAGAACAGGCTGAGGAAGGATTGGATTGGCGAGGCCGAACTGCCCGTTTGCATTGCCACCCAGCTAACTCGCTCAAAACTATGAATCTGATCAGCAAGTTCTTCCTCTTGCAGACGTACTGAGAAGGATTTGTTGCCCACATCTTTCATGCGGGTTGTGGCAGATGCTGGCCCAACTTCAGATGCCATTTGGCTGAAAACAATTGGAGCGTCCGAAAAACCTAAACCGTATTCAATTGTCTTCCAATTATGATTCACCGTTTCGTTGTTGGCGACAATGATCGTGCCATCGGCAAGCTTATGGACACCAGCCTCAAATACCATATAGCCAACCCGCTCTGGTGCATGGAAGCTATCGAAATAACCCCAATCTTGCAGACGGATCTCGAAGCTATTCGATGTCACGTTGCGAATTCTAACGGTTACCGGGTCATTATCGTTATACGTAACCAAGCCCGCTACGACGACCGGATTCAAATAAGTCTGCTCGAGATTGACAACGCGCCACTGGTGATTGAGGTCGGCTATTTCACCAATTTCCCCAACGCCACGCACGCCAATGATGTCGCCTAGGTCAATCGCTACGTAGCCAATCCTCTCCGGCACGTGCCCGACTTCTTCGTCCAGTGATTGTTCTTCCTCAATAAATACGAATCCGCTTTCGTTCGTGTACGAGACGAATCGCGTGTTTGCCGTATTGTTGCCACGGAACGTTTGCATTGCCGCAAAGACACCAGGCAAAGCATCAAACGTTCGATTGAATTGGAATTTCTTTGGATTGTGAGTTACGTCTTCAACGAAATCGATATCAATATTCTTGGTACCGAATACCGAAACGCCGGTTTCAAAAGCAATCCAACTCACCGTTTCAAATGAATGCCTTTGGTCAGCCGCCTCCTCTTCCTGCAAACGGAGTTTGAAGCCCTGAATAGTAACCTGATCCATACGAGTTACCACCGCTGAACCGCCGATGCGGGTTACCGTCTGACTCAGCACAACTGGCGTGGAGGATAATGACTCGACAAAGTTTACCTGCGCCCATTCATGATTGACGACGGAATTGCCGGCCACAATTCTTATACCATTGTCTAATGTATGAATGCCAGCTTCAACGACGAGGTAATTGACGGATTCAAATCCGTGCGTAATCGGCAAATAATCCCAATTGTCAACTTGAATATCGAAGCTGTTCGACGTGACATTGCGGATGCGCAATGTCGCCGGTTGACCATCATTAATCGAATTCAATGAGGCAATGATTACAGGATCGACATAGAACCCATTGAGGGTTACGGTGATCCAATCGCTACTCAAATCGATGTATCCCGACTCACCGACTAAGTAAACTGACGGATCAACGGGGCCACCCCCGGGGATCGTCCCAACGATTGAATAAAACCCGAGACTACCATAGTCCGTATAGACACCAGGTTTGCCGGTGCCCTCGATTGATAGGTAGTACACGCCAGCAGCCAATTCCAAACTAAAGCTGGCATTGATATCATCAACCGGATTACTTTCAGCGATTAGATTTCCGGAAGAGTCATAGAGCTTCGCCAAGATATCAAGATTTCCAAAGCCCTGAAATGGCTCGATGGCAAAATCAACTTGGCCCGTACCCGTGCTAAACTTAAAGAAATCGATATCGGTTTGGCGACCAATAAATCCCCATGCCGAAGCATCAGTTTCATTTTGAATCGTCATATCCGAGGCGGTCGCCGCGGTATCTCCATGATCATCGGGTCGGAATCCAAAACCATGATTCGTCGTAATAATTTGAATATCATTCTCTAGATTATTGGCACCTTGGTATTCGCCTCGACTCCATTGTGTCAAACTTCTTCCGAACGGAGCGCCCATAATCGGCCCCCAGCTAGTTGGGCCAGTCCCCACACCCGGATGATAACTTTGGCCGGGCAAGCCATCATGCCGCAATCCCAAAGTATGGCCGACCTCGTGCGAATGAGTCATCGCGCCGTTGTTGATGCCTTTGTTAAACGTAAAGGCCGGAGTATCCGAATTCCAAGAGAAACTGTTTAGGAATGCAACGCCGCCAATGCCATTTCCGAACCCATCTTTGGGTTGGGTTGCCAGCGAGCGAATTCCCCAACGCGTATCCCCGCCACCTCGATTGATCAGGTCCTCGACATCGGGTTCCATCGTCGTGACGTTAACGTCAAACGGATAATAATCTTCAGCCACATTTTGGAACTGACGCTGGATCTCAATCAATTCTGCTTCCGAAAACGTTGTGGGATCACCATCGCGATCAAATGGATCGAACACGATATCATGACCCCAAGCATTATTGACCGAATGAAAGCCAGTAAAGTCTAAGTAAATTGTTTTTGTAGCAGTGGGGTTGGATGAGAGGAAGAAAGTATTTTCCAATCCATACGGAGCTGGGTTGCTGGGGTCGCCAAATGTGAAAACGCCATTAACATACGCTGGAAAGATCGCACTTAATAGGACGCGATCTTCAAGATCCTCAACTGGAACCAGCAGTCCTTCGTTGCGGTTGGCTTGAGCAGATTGCTTCAAGCCGTTCCACTGCTTTTGCAAAAATGCTAACAACTTGTGGCTAGGTGCGGATGCATCAGAGACGTTTCGCGAAATCATTTAACCGTCCTCTTCCTCTGTATTTCTTGATTAACACCTGACTCACCAGTACGGCGTGTTCCGTAGCCGCTGGCGGACCGTCCAAAATTTTGAGACTATAACATGGTCGTTAAAATCGTTACACTTGTCAAGCAAATTGCCGAAATGTACTCAACAAATAATCTGCAATTAATCTGAAAAAATGTCCATTAATTTGAGTACAAACGTTCATGGACGTTGTGCCCATGAGGGCCAGCTGCTCAAGAATTGGCTGATCCCGATGCCGATGGTTAAACTGGCGATTTACTAACTTTTGAGAGTCATTGCCGCATGAGCGTATCTTACCCAATGATTTTGGCGGGCAAGCCAATAACCCCAAACACAGATTTGCTCGTAAAAGATAAGTTCAGCGGCGAAATTTCGTTTCGCGTGCCTCTGGCTGACGAAAACCACATCTCCCAAGCAATCGACTCAGCCGAGCGCAGCGTGGAATCGTTGGCCCAGTTCAAGCCCTACCAACGGCGAGACGTCTTGCAATACTGCGCCAGCCAATTTGAATTGCGCTCCGAGGAATTGGCAAGTATCCTCTGCATTGAGGCGGGAAAGCCGATCAAGGACAGCAAAGGGGAGGTTAATCGCTTGATCGACACGTTTCGCATCGCTGCCGAAGAGGCAACGCGGATCGGCGGAGAAATTTTGGAAATGCAAATTTCGCCTCGCGCAAACGGTTATCGCGGCATGTATAAACGAGTGCCGATTGGCCCCTGTTTGTTGATCACTCCGTTTAACTTTCCGCTGAATCTGGTGGCCCACAAAGTTGCGCCAGCGATCGCGGCTGGTTGCCCTTTCATTCTCAAACCTGCCAGCAATACACCTGTCGGTGCGCTCTTGATCGGTGAAATCTTATGTCAAACCGATTTGCCATCGGACTCATTTTCTATCTTGCCCTGTTCGCCTGCGACGGCCGCAACGTTGGTCAGCGACGATCGCATCAAATTGTTGAGCTTTACAGGCTCGCCCGACGTGGGATGGAAGTTGAAGAATGCTGCCGGCCGCAAACGCGTTTTGTTGGAGTTGGGAGGGAATGCTGCAGTGATCGTGGATGAAAACGCTGATCTTGAGCATGCCATCGATCGCATTCTATTCGGGACCTTTTATCAATCCGGCCAAAGTTGTATCGGCGTGCAACGTATTCTGGTCCATGAAAGTATCTACTTGGAGTTCCGTGAGCAACTTGCCGAGCGAACTCGCCAGCTCAAGTCAGGTGATCCGAAGTCCGCAGAGACGTTTATCGGTCCCCTCATCTCAGAACAAGAGGCCATTCGTTTGGAATCCTGGATTGAACAAGCGGTCAGCGCAGGCGGACGACTTATCTGTGGTGGGAATCGTTCAGGGGCTATCTTGCAGCCGACGCTTCTGGAAGATGTTCCAAGGGATGCGCGGCTTTGTCGGGCTGAGGCTTTTGGGCCTGTCGCGGTGCTCAGCCGTTTCTCTGAGTTCGAACAGGCACTTATACAAGTCAACGACAGCGATTTTGGTTTGCAAGCAGGTGTCTTCACCAACGACGTGCACAAAGCGTTTCTTGCTTGGGATCGACTTGAAGTGGGAGGTGTGATCATTAATGATGTTCCGTCGTGGCGAGTTGATCACATGCCCTACGGAGGTGTAAAACAAAGTGGGCTTGGCCGGGAAGGAATTCGTTTTTCAATCGAAGAAATGACAGAAATTCGGCTTTTGGTGATTAAAGACCGAAACAAAGGATAACCTCGTTGAGTTTAATTCGTACGTATCTAACGAACGCCGTAGTCCCGACATGCCATTAGTACGCAAGGGAAATGCGCAGGGAATGACCTAGTTCAGTGTTTATGGACTGGAGCTGGTTTCGGGGCACTTGAAGCCTTTACTTTCGGATGAAATGAAACGTGCGAGGTGCACACTGCGTCAGTGAACGGCATTCTTCGTTCTCCGTTTCAATCGCAAGCGAACCATCACGTTTTTGGATTAGTCAATTGTTTTTTTTCAAACTGAATTCTCATGATCAATACGCTCAGTAAATCAGTATTTAAACTCATGTTGTCGATTAGCGGCGTGCTTTTGCTGTGGCACGACAACAGCTCATCCCAACTATTTTGCCAGCAGGGCAATGAACGTGCTCAAGAGACTCAGGTGATCCTCCCGTTATCGAATCGCGGACCGCAACTTGAACTGTCGTCGGGTAATTCTGAATTGCTCGACTTGCAGAAGCAAAAGTTAGAACTAGAAATAGAATACCTCAAGCGGCAATTGGCCAGATTTGAGCGCGACGAATTACGCGAATTGGAAATCTATCGCCACAAGCTGGAGATTGCGCAAATCGAAGACCGTATCGCGCGCGAAGCGGAGGCCCGCGCCCGACAACGCGATACTCGGCCAATTGAGGGGCAACTGCGGGAGGAGTTGGCACGCCAACCCGCGTCTGAACGGTTGGTCCCTGAAACTTCTGACAACAATCGAATCTTGCGTCCTGCGACTATTTCTGGTGACAGTATTGAATCCCTGGCCAATGAATTGCTCAGTGAGCAACAACTGATTCAAAAGACACGCGACACATTGGGCGAATACGCGCAGTCGTTGAGCGAAGAAATCCGGCAAATGTCGATTCGACGTAAAGCAATGGAAACGGAGCTTGAATACCTGCGAAACGAAATTCGGAATAATCCGAACACGCGACTTCAGAACGAAATCGATCAACTCGTCACACGATACGAAGAATTTGAGGCATCGTTTGTCGAAGCGAATGACGAGTTAAAAGGCGTCAGTGAAGCGATGGTCCGCTTGGTTAGCGACCACGAAATTATCTCGCAAGTTGTGTTAAGTTTGGCCGAACTCAAGACCAACATCGATTCGATACGCGAGTTTCGTGAAAGCGTTGATGAGCGACTGCGGTGATGATTGCTGTAGCAACGAACGCCTATGGTATTGTGAACGCCCCTCAGGTTGATTCACCAAAGCTTATTCATCAAAATTGATATTCGGTCGATTGAGGAGGAGTTGCCTTTGCTCGCTTCCCAGCCCGATCGGTTCTTCCCATTCGTCATCTGCCTCGTCGGCATCTAGCGGCGACACGATGTCGACACGTGTAAATTGCAGACCCTCAAACACGTTGTTCGAAATGACGTAATACCAATCACCGAATCGAGCGTTCAATTCTTCAACCTTATTTCGTCCGTCGCGAGCACGTCGCTGGAACTCGCGCAAAGCAGACCGATAGTCTTGCTGTCGTTCCTGTAGGGAATCCATGTCCGCTATGTACTTGTCTAAGTCAGCTTGATACTGTTTGAAAACGGCTTCGCGTTCGGCCTTTTCCCGCAGCAACTCCTCAGGGAGTTGTGGTGGAGCATCGGTATCTTGTTCTGCGGACTCTGCATCTTCTGCGTTGTCCTGCTTGGCTTCGGCTGCGGCTTGTTCTACTAACCATTCATCAAACCCTTGTGGTTTTGTTGGCGTCACGGGATCGAGTGGCTCTTGAGGCTTTTCGCCAAGCAACGACTCATCAAAACTGACGCGAATCATCAAATACCGATTAAGCGATTTTGACGAGTCAGTTTCGTCTTCAGCGACAGCATTTTCTCCAGTATTGTTCTCCTGTGCATTTGCATCGTCGACTGAAGTTGGTGAATCTGGATTCGGCTTGCCAATTTGTACTTCAGCTTCATCGCCCACGAAGGCTTCACCAAAGTTCAACGTATACACGACGCCCAAATCCGTCCCCACTATCAATTCACCTCGTTTCGACGCCAAAATGATCTCTTCTCCGTTGGGTGACTGGGCGATTTCGTAGCCCTTTTCCAACAGGTCTTGCTGCATCGCATTGACGACTTCTTGAGCCATACCGGATCGTATCAGTCTTTCGGAGAGGTTTAATTTGAGATCGGCCGTCAGCACCAGAGTGCCGTTATATTTGAATTTGGGGCGGACTCCATTGATCACAACATCAGTAAAGTTGGAAGCAATTCGACTAATCTGAAAGGTGTTGAGTTGTTCAGTAGCATCGTCCAAATCTCTGAGATTCCAATCCGAACCTTGATCTCGGTACAATTCAAGGACTTCGCCGGGAACGCGTACGTTCTGGATTATGGTTCCAGCGATTGTACGTTGGGCTCGTTCTTCTAACGCGTAGCGGTCGAGAGTTACTCGCAGTATACGTTGCTCTCCAACTTTTAGCAGATCGGTTTCAATCCAATCCTGGAATCGCGTTGACAGGTTGACATCCAATTCCGCGCGATAGGTCTCAACCTCATCGGGGTGACGGACATAATATCGGGTAGGTTCTCGATCAGCTCGATGCGGGAGAATGTCTGTCGACTTTTCTTCGCGCGTGACTTGCTCTCCTACGATCAAGTCAAACAACACTTCGTCGTTTTCGTCGAGCATCGTAATTCGAGTTCCCGCCCGGTCTGGGTCAGTGAACTCGGCAGCGTCACTGGCCTTGGGATTCAAGACGCGGAACTCTTCGTGCCGATTCTTTCGCCGATCAGCCAAACTTTCACGAGTAAGTCCGAGAAACGAAGCAGCCGTGTCGGCCAATCGCTTGGTCGAGTCCACGGGATAATTGTGGTGGGTCGGAATGCGCCAAACTCCATCAGTTTTTTTGACAACAAAGGAATTTAATGAGCCGTCTGCTTTGAGTGAAGAAACTTCGAGAGTTACTGCGCGTTCAGGATCATCAAAGGCCGCAAAGAAAGGCTGGCCGACTTTCTCGAATTCCTTCGTGCTGGAAGGTTGAGTCAGCCAATACATGCCGAGAGCCACCAGCGACAAGAAAACGGCCGCTGAAACAAACGATATGGTTTTTGCGTATTCCATGATCGAGGTTCGCTTGAATACAGGTTAAGTCAATATGAACGGTAAAAATCTGTTTTCGAGATGTTATGGCAGGCTGTTCATCAGTCTTGGCTTATTTACGGACGACAGAACAGCATGCTTGGCGCGTCGCTAGTGTCGTGCACGCCTTTCAGGGGTGATCAATGCACGTTCTTTACCGGATCGTACGAAGAACACCACAAGTCCTAATAACAAGGGCAGAAGCGGCGCGAATCCGACTGAGAGTGCTCGAGTCAGCGATTCCTGATTGGCGATTGCAGTACGTTCATTCGCCCGGATCTCTTCGATCTTCTCGGCTCTTTCCTTTTCCAGTTTGCGTTTGCGGTTTTTCATTTTCATCAACGCCGAACTGGCCCCCATCTCTACCGATTGTGCTTTTTGGATCATAGAAAGTTCTTGGTCAGCGCCAATGTTCGCTTGCAGCTCATCTAACTCTTTCTCCGTCTTCTCCAATTGTTCTTTGATTTGTTTCTCAACCGCCAGTTCTTGTTCAACTCTTTCCTGGCGGAAACGTTCTGTGTTCTTTTCAAAACGCGTCAAAGTTCGAGGGATAGGACGGCGATTTCGCAGGCGTACAAAAGTTGAATCACCCGCGAGCGATTCAATAGAATTGAGCAATAACGCCATGTTGTCCATGAGATGATTGACGCGGTCCACTTGCTTATAATAATAGTCGCCCAAGAAATCCAAGTCGGCGATAAACACCACGTTGATCTTCTCACCACGAATTCTCGCAGCTAAAGCCAAGGATTCATTGGCCGACGGGAACACTGGAGGAGAAGGCTTAAGTGTCTCGATGGGGTTGCCCGTCACCATGCTCTCCATAGGCCGCGTTTCCCGTTCACCTGTGAACCGGTTCACGAAATCGGCCATGATCACAGTCGTTAATTCCGACCAATGCGCTGTTCCTGAGTCGCCAGACTTGAGCGAAATCAATGGTTGAAACTGAGTTGCGCTCCCTTTTTTTGGTCGAATCGCGCCCGGATACATAAAAAGTACTTGCTTGAGCCCCTGCGAAATCGGATCTTCACCAAAAGCGACGTGGTCTGCGTACGATGACGCGAACAAGAACATATTCTCTTTTGGGCCGTAATTCGGCGGCCACGTTTCTGACATGAAATCGACGACTACTGGGTCAAAGCCGAGGTTGGGGTTGTAGCGTTGCCAAGCGATTTCATCAGCCAACCATTCGATCCCCAGTTTTTCGCAAAGCAAAGCACAAGAGCCTGGAAATAAGCCTTCATAAATGGTCTTCAATGCAGCGTCTTCATATTCGGTTGCCACTTTTTCCACGATCGAGAGGGAGTATTTCTCTAAATTGATGCTCGGAGATATAAAATAAATACCATGTTGGGTTGCGTTCATGTTGAAGCTATCAGAGAGTTTGTCGTCAAGCATTCCACATCGCCAATGAATTTCATTCTTGGCCATCGAAACCTCGACTTCGGTTGGAATCGACGTATCGAAGAATGGAATCGACTTGGAATGGACAACGTGATCCTGACCATTTTCACGTCGCACGAGTCTGAATTCACCGCGATCACTTAGCTCAAGCCGCCAATAGTTGGCGTCATCGCTGTAGCGAAATACGGCGCTGAACACAGCGTCGCGTGCGGCACTGAAACGAACCGAAAATTTGATGACGCAATCCGCGTGCTCAGTTTTGCGAACCGTTAACCCCAAGTTGGTTTTGGGTCCATTTGCCATAATGATTTCTCGCCAACGCGAATTCTCTTGAATCCTAGGTTGTGATGCAGCGTTAATGATCCCAAGGAAATCGGCAGACTTTGTCAAAAAGGTGACGGGTAGCGGATCTGCCATGATCAACACCGGTTTTCCCGCTTCAATATAATTGATCAGGTGCAACATCGATTGGTTATCCAAATGGCTTGGACTTGCCACAATCAACACGTCTGGATTATCGATTTCTGTTTGGCCGTCGTCTAATTGTCGTGCCCATCCTTCCAATTCAGTCAACGATACCGGTTTCACTGCATAATGCTGCCTGAGTTGGTCGTAGGTTTGACCATAACCCAAATCATGCGTTTCGAGCAAACCTGTTTGCGGATTCGTGAGCCGCAAAGAACTAAAGTGCAAGTCGGTATCCAAAACCCCAACGTTGATGCGTTTGGATTCACCCGTGGTTGTGGCAATTGCTCGCGTCAATTCGTATTCGAGCGAAGCACCGTTTTCGATATATGGCAAAATCACCTCACCTAGAGAACTCGTAACTACGGCCCCTAAGTAGACGTCTTGCTCGACGGTCTTCCCTCCCGAAAAGCTCTTTACGCGGCGGGCTTCCAAGCCAAGACTTTTGGCTTCAGCTGCCTCCAAACTCGCTGGCTCCACGTTCACAATGCGAAGCAGCAAATTCGCACCGCCAATGCGATCGTATTGCCTTAATATGTTGAGTAAATTGTTGCGAAGGTTTACGTATTCGCGCGGGACGCTGCTACTGATAAACGCCTGGATCGTGATTTGCCGATCTTCTTTGGCTGCAGTCTGCAACGTGGTCTTGGTTGTTTCATCTACTGTGAAAAGTCGTTCGGCCGTGAAGTCAGCTCTTGTGGGAAGAACCGACTCAGATCGAATAAAAATAAAGTTTATGGCAATAGCAGCGATAACAAACGCGGCAACTCGTACAAGAAAGTGTCCGCCCAATGTAACCTGCTGTCCGCGATGCCAATGGCGGCGGCTGACTACTACTAGGTTGAGATACAACATCAACGACGTGAGCGACAAGAAGTAGATGATGCCTGATAGCGCGATTAATCCAATAGTGAAATCATGCAGGTGCCAAGTCAGCCCCATCGACTCCAACCAAACGTTTCCGTGAAAGTAATAGCCGATGAGCACTGGAATAGCACAGAATAAAGCACCCAAAATAAAGGCAATAGTGCTGCTTTTAGTTAATGAAGAGGCGAACATGCCAATCGACAACAGCGTAACCCCGGATAACCAATACCCGATATACGTTGTCAGAATCAAACCGTAATCAGGTATGCCAAGCCAACTTAGCGGAACCAACAAAGCCAATGAGAATAATAAGGCAATGGTGTACACGCCGACGACCGACAAAAATTTTCCGCACAATATCTCCAAATCGGAGGCCGGAAGCGTGAAGAGCAGGGCATCGGTTCCCATTTTTCGCTCGTCAGCCCAAACACCCATCGAGATAGCTGGGATAATGAAAAGCAGCAGCAGAGGAAAGTACTTGCTGAGTTGGTCCAGGTTGGCTAGGTTGTCAGCAAAGAATTGTTGATTGAACGTGAGAAGTGCGCATGCCGTAACGAAGACGACGATAAATAGGTATCCGATGACGCTGTTAAAATATTGCCGAAAATTCCGTTGAAACACTCCGGAAACGACGTGGTATCTCAACATAAACCGCTGCATCCTCTCTAACGAAAATTCACAAATCTTGGGCTCAAGCATTCCTCGGCCCAAATTTTATCAAGTGATTCATACAACTGACAACCCAAATTTTTAAAGGACAGGCATTTTAATATTTACAAAGGTTGTTATCTATGGTAATTTCAGAGAAGTGCCCAGGTTTCGCATTGAAATTGGCGTTGCGACACAGGGTAATTGATGGCGTGAACTAACTCGTAATTTTGGAGTTTTGACTGGTTGTATCGTGATTGGTTTGTATTGAAAGGGTATTGGGATGACTACTGCAAGAAAGAATATCGTGGATGTTGCGGTTACGCGTTGGTATCACTGCATCTCCAAATGCGTTAGGTCCGCCTTTCTCATGTCCGAAGAACAAGGTAGCGATCGAA
>CALMEE010000008.1 GCA_937862885.1 uncultured Planctomycetaceae bacterium | reverse complement strand
TAACTCAAATATGTACCCGAACTAACTGCTGACACAGAAATATTTACAGGCCCAACCCAGCGAACTTTAGAGGACGAAAATGAAAGCACTCTCCAACTTGAGCATGAATGCGAAGGTCACATTATTAATAACCACGTTTGTGGCAGGCTTCTTGCTTTTTGCAACAATTGCGTTTTCCACGCTAACCCATGTGAAAGGTAGCGGAGCCCATTACGAAGGCGTCGTACAGAACAAAGTTCTGGCCGATATTTTGCCAGCATCATTGTCGTTGCTCGAAGAATATTCAAACACGATCTCTAAACAAGGCGACGCAAATAACACTGCACGCGCTCATACCATTCAAGCGTTTAAAGATTTGCGAAGTGACTACAAGAATAGCATGAAGCGTTGGTCTGAGTCTTTCGACAATGAAGAAATGAACGAATTGCTAGCGGGAGGAGTCACTGAATCTGCAAACTCAGTTCTCAGGACGATCAGCAATGAGTTGATTCCAGCGATCAAGCGCGACGATTTTACCGCAGTTAGCGACCTAAATGACAAGTTGGTGCTCGCTCTTCAGAAGTATAAGGAAGCGATTGATAAATTCGAAGAGAAAGTCGCAGAGAAAGCCAGACACGCTGAAACAACTGTTGCCGCCAAAGCAAACTCACGATTGTGGTTGCTTGGCGCAGTTGCTGGACTATTTTTGGCGGGTTCACTCTTCAGCTTCTTCGTGATGCGAAAGTCTATTTTCATGACTGAACAAGTGATGTCTGACAATACTTCGAAGATTGCGTCACTAGATCGCACTCAAGCTGTAATTGAATTCAAACCTGATGGGACGATCTTGACGGCCAATGATAACTTCCTACGAGCATTGGGATACTCACTAGATGAAATCCAAGGCAAGCATCACTCGATGTTCTTGTCGGATCAAGCCAGAACCAGCCCGGAATACGCAAGTTTTTGGAGTCGGTTAAGCCGTGGTGAATGCTTTGCAGAAAATTTCCAGCGGGTGACGAAATCTGGGAAATTACTGTGGATTCAAGCAACTTACAATCCAATCGTTGACGGAAATGGCAAAGTCGTCAAGGTTGTGAAGTTTGCAATCGATGTTACTGATCAAATCAACCAAACGTATGACTTGCGCGGTCAGCTTGCCGCCGTCAGCCGGTCGCAAGCCGTCATTGAATTTTCGTTGGATGGAACAATTCAATCAGCCAACCAGAACTTCCTAGACGCGCTTGGCTATACAATGGACGAAATCAAAGGTCGTCACCACCGTATTTTTGTTTGTGAAGAAGAGCGGCAACGACCTCAGTATCTGGAATTCTGGGCGAAACTTGGCCGAGGCGAGTTCTTTGTAGCCGAATACAAACGAATCGCGAAAGGCGGACGTGTTATCTACATCCAAGCCTCTTACAATCCGATTCTGGATGTGAACGGCAAGCCTTACAAAGTGGTCAAGTATGCTACGGATATCACTGCGCAAGTGAATGAGCGTGAAATCCTAAAATCCAAGGTCAATCAAATCCTGGAAGTAGTCAATGCGGCAGCGGCCGGCGATTTGACAAGATCAGTGGAAATTTCAGGCGACGATCCGATCGGACAAATGGGCGAAGGTCTCGAGCGATTCTTCGAAGACTTGCGCGGCAGCATTGCTTCAATTGCTGAAAACGCAACTGCTCTTGCCGGTGCTTCGGAAGAACTTTCTGCGGTCAGCACACAAATGAGCGCGAACGCAGATGAAACCTCCTCACAAGCTCAATTGGTGTCAGGCGCTTCAGAGGAAGTCAGCTCCAACGTGCAAACTGTCGCCACAGGGGTTGAAGAAATGAATATGGCAATTCGCGAAATTGCTAAGAACGCATCAGATGCTGCTCGCGTTTCGCAACAAGCGGTATCGGTTGCCAACCATACCAACCAAACGATCGCCAAATTGGGTGAAAGCTCGATGGAGATTGGAAAAGTGGTTAAAGTGATTACCTCGATTGCTGAGCAAACCAACTTGTTGGCACTCAACGCTACGATCGAAGCCGCCCGAGCTGGAGAAGCTGGCAAAGGATTCGCCGTAGTTGCTAATGAGGTCAAGGAACTTGCGAAGGAAACTGCAAAAGCAACTGAAGACATCAGCCAAAAGATTCAGACGATCCAGGCTGACACTGAGGGAGCTGTCGAGTCCATTCGGCAAATCAGCGACGTGATCAATCAGATCAACGACATCTCGAACACAATTGCTAGTGCGGTTGAGGAACAAACTGCAACAGCCAACGAGATGGGCCGAAATGTGGCAGAAGCCTCTAAAGGATCGTCTGAAATCGCGCAGAATATCGCATCAGTGGCAAATGCTGCTCAAAGCACGACTGAGGGAGCCAATAACTCACAACAAGCTGCCAATGAGCTTAGCCGCATGGCCGCCGAACTAAGTGGACTCGTGGCCCGCTTTAAGTACCAACAGCAGCAATTGTCGGAAACCAAGAGCAATCGCAAGGCGCGTGGCAAAGGCGTAACCTTTGATGCTCATAACACGATGAATGGTGCCAGCTATCAAACTAGCAACTAAGCATCGGTTACCTCAATAATTGGTTGAAAATGACGCCAGTCCCTTGCAGTTGAATTGATTCGCTCAAGGGCTGGCTGCTTTTCAGTCTTGTCGGTTTGCAGAGACAGCGCTACGGATGTGAAAACGAATTCACTGGCGCGAATCTTGTCGCCACCTCGGCCTGTTTCTGGTTCGACGGAGTCATGTCAAAAACGAGTGCACGAATCATCGTCCGCTCGAACAAATATTCAGGAAAAGGACATAGGATCATGCGAGCTTTAGTAGTAGATGATTCACGATCAATGCGCCGAATCGTTTGCAATATTATGAGAGATCTGGGTTATGATGTCATGGAAGCCGGCGATGGTCTCGAAGCCCTTCAGCAACTCGATGGACAAGGGGTTCCGGACGTTGTGCTGACGGATTGGAATATGCCAAATATGGATGGATTGGAACTAGTGCGTTCAGTTCGGGCGAATGCGAATTACCGTGACGTCCCGATGTTGATGATCACGTCCGAAACAGAAATGGGCAAAATGGTTGTGGCTTTTGCGGCAGGCGTCAACGAATATCTGATGAAACCATTTGATCGCTCAATGATCGAAGAGAAGCTCAAGTTCTTAGGGATTGGTGCATAAACATGAGAAAGATTCGTGTTTTGATCGTCGACGATTCAGCTGTGATCCGCAAACTTCTGGGTGAAACCCTGGCGGCTGATCCGGCGGTTGAAGTGGTTGGCACGGCTCCCAATGGCAAAATTGCGATTGCCAAAATTCCTCAGCTCGAGCCGGATGTGATTACGTTGGACATGGAAATGCCCGTGATGGACGGTTTGGAAACCTTGACCGAGCTGAAAAAGTTAGATCTGAAGCTGCCGATCATTATGTTCAGCACCCTTACTTCACGCGGTGCTCAAGCCACGTTTGACGCACTCGCACGTGGTGCCAGCGACTACGTTGCCAAGCCAGCAAACGTTGGAAGTGTGAATGAATCCATTCAGAGCGTCAGGGAATCCCTGCTTCCCAAGATCAAATGTCTTTGTCCATGGTACGAGTCGGAGCAGACCACTCCATCGTTGACCAGCCCTGTACCTTCGGCGGAAGTTAGCAAGCCTGCAACTAGTGAGCCATCGCTGATAAGGCCCATGGCGAGACTCACGAGAAAAATCGATATTGTCGCGATTGGCTCTTCGACTGGGGGACCGAATGCGCTACAGACGGTGCTTGCTGGATTACCCGCAGACTTTCCCGTTCCTATTGTCATCACGCAGCACATGCCGCCGATTTTTACGCAACAACTTGCCAACCGACTCGACCAATTATCCAACATCCACGTATTGGAGGCGGAAGAGGGAATGCCCGTGATTCCAGGCCAGGCAATTATTGCCAGGGGAAATTACCATCTAACATTGGAACGCAAAAAAAATGAAGTGTTCGTGAAGTTTAACAGCGATCCCCACGAACATTCATGTCGACCGGCCGTTGACGTGATGCTGCGATCAATCGCCGGCTTGTACGGTGCCAACACGCTGGGCGTTATCTTGACCGGAATGGGGCATGATGGCAAACAAGGATGTGACCAACTTCACTCTATGGGTGCGCAAATTATAGCTCAAGACAAATCAACATCGACGGTTTGGGGAATGCCCCGCGCCGTAGCCGAGAGCGGCATTGCTGATGCAGTGCTCCCTCTCGATAGAATTCAGACCGAGATCATTAATCGCGTCGCTCGGCATCGCACATTTCGTCCATTGGTCGGAACGGGGATCGCACGATGAGTTCAGGCACGCTAGAAATAAGTTCGTATAAGTTTGTTTGCGATTTTGTAAGAAACAAATCGGCAATCGAACTTGACAGCTCCAAATCGTATCTCGTGGAATCTCGTCTAGCGCCAGTGATCAAGGCGCATGGTCTACAAGGACTTGATCATCTGGTGGAAGCACTTCGAAAACCGAATTCGCAAGTGCTGGCGAAGGATGTTGTCGAAGCCATGACAACCCATGAAACCAGCTTTTTCCGAGACATAAATCCATTTGATGCCCTGCGGAAGACGATTCTGCCCGAGTTGCTTAAAAAGCGCCAGACTGAGCGAACTATTTCTATTTGGTCGAACGCTTGCTCGAGTGGCCAAGAGATATATTCCATCTCAATGATGCTTAAAGAAAGCTTTCCAGAACTGGCACCTTGGAAGGTTCGCCTGCTTGCCACCGATATCTCGACGCAGGTAATCAAGAAGGCTCAAGAAGGACTCTTCAATCAAACGGAGACCAACCGCGGCCTGCCGATGCAAATGCTGATCAAGTATTTTCAGCGCGAAGGGCTAAACTGGCGTATCAAAGATGACGTCCGTAAGTCTGTGGAGTTTCGCCTTGTCAACTTGATTGAGCCGTTCCCGGACCTCCCGAAGTTTGATGTCGTCTTTCTGCGAAACGTTTTGATCTATTTCTCGCCAGAAACGAAGACTGAGATTTTAGTCAAGATTCGAAAGGCCTTGAAGCCTGATGGTTATCTGTTCCTCGGAGGAGCAGAAACAACAATCAATTTGAATGTTCCTTTTGAGAGAGAGAATGCAGGGACTTGTTCCGTGTACCGTCCCAGATAATGCACCAATTGAGTCACACAACGCAAAACAGAATTTCCGACATCTATCAATTTTTTCTTGGCGTCGCCCAATCTACAAGCTAGATTGCAGAGTGCTCCAGTTCACGCGAATCTAACCGAAAAGAATCTTATGTTGAATACTGAAGACATCCAAACGATATCCAATACGGTCTGTCGAGACATGCTGGGACTCGAATTCGAGTCTGGCGAGGCAGACGGGACTCGAATGCTTTCAATGGTCGCGTGCATCGCTATTTCCGGCGATTACCGAGCAGTGGTTGAAGTAGCGATGACTCCGAAAGCTGCAAATGAGGTAACAACTGCTATGTGCGGACTGGAGCCCGGCGAAGTCCAAGAGTCGGACGTTGCCGACTCGATTGGCGAAATCGTAAACATCATCGGCGGCAATATTAAGGGAGCAATCCCAGGTGAAACGAAACTGTCACTGCCATGCGTTAGCTTGAACGCTGATGAGTCGCAGGAGAATAGCTCGCCCGAGAAGCGACAAGTATTTTTCCGCTTGGCTGGAGAACCATTCGCGGTGACATTAATACCCGGGTAATACGACACTGCGTTCAATGCCTATATTCCATTAACCAAACCTTACTCTAACTTCCAACGGTCAGAAAAATATGAAAATTCTCGTTGTTGACGACAGCAAAGCAATGCGCATGATTGTGACTCGCACTGTGAAACAGGCCGGATTTTCCGATCACACATTTATTGAAGCTGGCGATGGAAAAGAAGCGCTGGAAGTTATCCAACAGCAAACGCCAGACTTTGTCCTCAGTGATTGGAATATGCCTGAAATGAAAGGAATTGAGTTGCTGCGCGAATTGCGGTCCAAGGGCAATCCAATCAAATTTGGGTTCATCACTTCGGAAAGCAGCCCCGAAGTTGTGCGTGAAGCACTCGACGCAGGAGCTTCTTTTCTAATTACCAAACCGTTTACACCAGAACGTTTCCGCAATGAATTGACCGCAGTTCTGGCCTGATCAAAACGTCCGATTCAATAGTCTGTCATCTTATTGCATTTCGTTGCCAAATGGAGTCGTTACCATGTCCGTAAAAGCCGTTGCCTCAGATAAAATGCTGGAGATCTTTGAGATCCTGTTTGGGGATAATATCAATATTAAACCCGTAACCAATCATGTATCAGCCGATCAATCCCTGATGGCCGCCCGCTACGTTATCGATGACGACTCGGTTTGCGGTTGGATTCTGGCTGATCCGATGTTTGCGGCGGCGGCGGGTGGAGCACTAACGCTTATTCCTCCGGATGTGGTCAAAGAAGCTCACCAGAAGCAAACTCTAGAGGGAATGTTACTGGAAAACTTTGGAGAAATTATGAACATTTGTTCATCGGTGATCCAGTCCAAAGTGGAACGCCATGTGCGATTGGATCGTGCGGAAAAGCCTGGCGACTTTTCAGATATCGCTGATGTCGACCAAAGTTCCCGCAGTTCTTTCGAAGTTCAATTTCCGCGTTACGGCAAGGGCATTGTTACGGTTGCCATCGCGTAACCGTTCGTACCAGTACGTGAGACATTCTGTTCCCGAGGTACCCGAAGTCGGCCTTCGAAGGTCGGCTCTTGGACCGGACCGGAAACAGAAGTGGTTTAACTTGTTCGCCGATGTGCTGCGCGCGGTGCAATCCTTGCGAACAGACGACCAATGTGCCATGTCTTCTGCCTGACGCCCTTGTCAGGCGACTAAACAAGTAGCGAATTCTATACGCTATCAGTATTGTGCAGAAGTTGTCGATTTGGAAACTCGACGGGGAACAGCATCGCCAAAGCTGCTCCCGCCAGCGCTCCAAAAAGATGGCCGTCCCACGATATTCCAGGTTGCATTGGAAGCAATCCGAAAAAGAATGTTGCTCCGTACACCAAGAGTACGGCCATTGAAACCGCCAGCGATACAAGTCGTTGTTCACGCAGCCCTACCACAACCAAGTACGACGCCAATCCATAGATTAGTCCGCTCGCTCCAATGTGTACGTAAATTACTTGTTCTGAACCGCGACGGCCAAATAGCCACAAAAAACCGCCGGACAACACGAGAATTTCGAATACGCGAAGCCATGCACTGCGTCGTGACGAGGTAAAAAAGACCAGCAAAACGGTGAGTGGAACCGTATTCGCAACCAGATGAGTAAAACTCGCATGCAGGAACGGTGAACAGAGAATTCCTACCAAACCATCAAGCTTGCGCGGAATGACGCCCCATTGGTTTAGGCGATAGGGAATTACCAAATCGACGATAAAAACTAGCCAAACTGCGGCGACAAACCAACCCACCTGAAACAAAATTTTAGTGATACGTCCTTCCAACATAAGTGCTTTCGAAACAACATCCAGTGGCCTACTGCATTAATCTGAAGAGATTATTGTAATGAACTATGGTGGAGTAAAGCACTCGTCCGGTTGGGAATCAACGCTTTCCTTGAGGTGGAAATTGGGCGGATGTCCTTTTGTCGCTGCACAGCAAATGACACGACGCACAGCAAAGAGGCCACGATTGGGAAGTTTGACGCCGGTAAGCGGTGCCTCCGTAGAATCACCTCATTGATGATGCCGAGTGGCGGGACACATCGAAAGATTGTGCTCGAAGATTAGGCGAGGTCTGTATCGACACGGTACAAACCGCGATTCATGGCTCGTTCGATGAAATAGTTTCGCCAATAAAGCCAAACCAGTTTTTTGGTAAGCTCAAGTGACTCGGGAATGCGGCCTAATTCCCGTTTACGCAAAAGGTTCATCTCCTCGGCACCAACGTCGGCAATTTGCGCCGATGTTTTTTGGGCATCATGCACGCGGAAGGCGCCGATGAAGTTTCCAATGCGCTTGAACTTGCCATAAGCGCCCTTGAATCTTAGAAACAGATCCCAATCCATGGCAAATCGGAATTTGCGATCGACACCACCGACGCGATCCCAGATTTTCCTACGCCAGAATACCGATTCCTGTGGTAGATAATCAGCGTACTTGAGATAGTTGTGTGTATTAGACGGCAAGAGCCACTGGCCCACCTTGCGATCATGTTGGTCGATGATCATGCGATGCCCGTAAGCCACATCAACCCGGCGGCCCGATTGGAAGAAACGAGCCATCTTCCACAATGCGCCCGGCATGAGGATATCATCTGAGTTGAGCCACGCCATCACTTCACCATCGGTGCGTTTGAACCCTAACTCGATGGCATGCGCCTGCCCTTCATCAGATCGGCTCTCCCAATGGTGGAGTTGCGACTCGTACTTTTTGATTACATCGACTGAACCATCCTTCGATCCTCCGTCCTGGATTACGTATTGCAGTTTTGGGTATCGTTGGGATAGCACACTTTTGATCGTCCGCTCTAGCATCTCAGCCTGGTTGTAGCTGGGTGTCACGATGGAAATCGTAGGCAAACGCTTCAGGTTGTACCGCTTGGGAACCGCTTCTTCAAAGTCAAGCGGCAATTCCACTGGATGATGATGCTTCAACCCCATTAACGGGAATCGCACCCCGAGATTCCCGTGAAAGTGCTGCAAACAAGCAAGCGCCACTTCGCTGTGCGGTGCAGGTGACATCAAATATCGCTTCCATTGCCGACTGCGTTCTCGCGCAGCACTTGCAAACTGTTTTGTTTTAGCAATGAAGTTGGCCACGAAACCGTCCTTGATTTTGATGTCGATATACAGTTGATTTGCTGAGTTCGGTGTCTTTTGTCGAATAAACTTCTTTGCCTAATTCCGTGCAATCGATTGCATAGCAAATCGGGCCCTGGTTGGTAGCATTCATATGCTTTAGAGTCGCGTTACCAACTGTAGCCAAATTGCTCTAATCGACTTCCGCAACGTTGTTTGTAAATAGCTTCCAATTCTTGGTCAAATACGTCAGCCCAATTTCCGGGTTTGATTCTTCGTTTGTGCGACATTGGATCTTCTTCAGCGGGAGGGTTGAAATTTTCGGCCAAATTGTCCATCCAAGATTCAGACAACAATTCTTCGATGCCGGCATGCTCCGCAAATTTGGCCAACCACAAATGGGGATCCGTTACCAACAATTCATACGAGAGCGACAAGACGTTGTTGTTGTCGAGGATAAAATTAGTGCTGCGAATAAATTCAGGAATCGTGGAGTCGACGCCCCGCTTGGTCAGTATCATTTTCAAGCCTTCAGTCACCGAGCCGTTTCGTTGAAGCTCTTCGCGATTAGCGACGAAACGACTGTTGTCGCCTTCCACGCTTTTCACACTGTGGCTGAATGTCATCGAATAATATAACGAGACCAAAGCATCTCGCGGGTCTCGGACCATAACGCAAACACGATTCTTGTCGCCAGGAAACGGACTTTCTAATTGATCAATCATCGGAGGAAGGTGAGCCGGATAAAGTCGACCGATCAAACCGTTGCTTGCTGGAATATTGCGATGTTGAAACAGCATCACCAATTGCTCCATTCGCTCCTGTGGATTTCTGGCAGGGATCAAGCCATCTTTCTTTTTTGCGTTGATGAACTCAATTAGAAATGAACCAACGAGATATGGCTCATACAGTCGCGTCCGCGCGGCAATGTCTTGAAACAACACGTCGGCGATGAACGTCGAAGCTGCCTTATGCATGCAAACGAAAAATACGTTTGGACGTTTTACAGCAAATTCTTTGACTTGTTCAATTTCACTAATAGGTGTCGTTAGCGATCCCGGATGCGTTTCCTGATTTTCCGGCTGACTTTGTTCAATCGGGTGTTCATTTTCTGGCAGGTTGTCACTATCTGAGAGCATCGGTATTCTTCTTCAAAATGAAACATTGTGGCATTGCAACGCTCATTCTTTCGCTGCGAACCAAATCCAAAGCAAGTTCGAACTCTTCAATCAACAAGTTTCCAAGTTGAACTTGCCATCGCAAATCCACGGAACATCGTTCCCAACAGTGAATCGGCCAAATGGACCATCAAATAAACCTATCGACTCGTGGCGTTTCATTTATTTAGTCAGATCCATCTTTCGAAAATCCCCAACTCAGTAAAATGATGTCACTTTTTGAGCAACGGCCAGCTTCGATACGTAAAGAATTCCTAACACCGAAACACATATCTGAACGAAATAGGACGCTGGCATTTCATCGAATCCGTCAATGTTATACGGTTCGAAGGCGAGTCATTGCGGACCAGCAAAATGGCTTGCATCGTCGTACGGATTTGGGCACTGCTTAAGCCAACGAATGAACTCATAGATATCTTCAGTAAGCCAAAGCCCCATCAGCACTTACGATTGCTGCCGTGAAGATCCTAACTGCTCAATAGAAATTCGTGAACATCAATATGTTCAACTATCGTAAAGCGCGTTACAGAATACAAAACGGATTAAGGAACGGAACAATCGAACAACTCGAAAATCCTGACTTTCCGACGATCCAATTGAGGTGGACACGTTCGTTCACGGATTTTCCATCGATCTTGTCGAAACAACTTGATCAGATCATCGGTCATGACACGATACGTTTCTGATAGCAAAATTCTGCTGTCGCAAGCAACGTGCTTGCGCAGGAAACGACTTAATCCTGGAATCGCCGTCGAATCATAAACGATATCGGCGCCCACGATGAGGTCGAATTTCTGTTGTAAGTCATCTGTGTTCCAGTCCAGGAATTGGACCTTTGTTTGGTCCCGCCAGAGCCAACAGTTGAGTTTGGCAAAATCGAGTGCGGGAATGGCATTGTCGGCCAATAAAACTCGCGCGCCTCTTGATGCGGCCACGGCTCCCGCGATCCCTAATCCACAACCGAGGTCGAGTACCGTACGATCTTCCAAATCGAGATGCATTAACTCCTCACACAACCCATGCGTTGCATCCCATAGTTGGCCCCAGTACGGTTGCCAAGGCAGTTCGGCATGGGAGGCCTGCAGTGTGACTTCGTCCAAGAGCGTATTTGGATCAACCAGAGCCCAAAAATGAAAATCCGTTGATCCAAAGCGCAAGGTACGCTCATGAATCTCGTACGATCTTGACAATCGATTGAGCAGTTGTTGACGTTCGCCATCTTGTTCTGTTGAATTACTCATGTACAAACCATACAAGAAAACCGATTTGCCGGAAAGTTGACGTTCTTTATGAGTCTTGAAATTGAGCGAAAGTACCTAGTTACCGATGATTTCTGGAAGTCGTTGCCTGCCGTGTTCATGTGCCAAGGCTATCTCTGTATCGATCAAGCACGCACGGTGCGCGTTCGCTTGGCTGGATCCCAAGCCAATTTGACAATCAAGAGTGCGCCCGTCAATTCAGTTCGTCATGAGTTTGAGTACGGCATACCTGTCGCCGACGCTCAAACGCTGCTAGATATCTGTCACCGGCCATTGATTGAAAAAAAACGTCGTGTTGTGAAGTTTGGAAAGCATGCCTGGGAGATCGACGAATTTTTGGGGGAAAACCTCGGCTTAGTGGTTGCCGAAATAGAATTGACGGCCGCCGATGAGCATTTTGAAATGCCTCCATGGATCGGCGCCGATGTAACAGATGACCCACGATTTCACAATTCTAACTTGGTTAAGAACCCATTTCAAAATTGGCGACACGATTGGTTGACGAATGACTAAGCCAAAGAAAGTGTACGACCGACTCCAAACCTTCCGTGGTATTTGATGGCAACCCATGGCTGCTTCAGAATTTGCTCGATTCGAGAGTTAAAAGCACGAAAGAAACAGTTCGCTTCTCAGTAACTACCCGAAAGAAGACTATGCGATTTGTAACTCACCTTGAATCTGCAATTGATGGATCGATTCACAGCCATCACGCGCTGCAAACACTACATGAAGGGCGGCCATTTTGGGTTCGGTACGATCTGCGAGCGATTTGCGACTCCATTTCCAAAGCAAGCTTGTTGCAGCGCGTACAAGGTATGTATCGGTATCGTGAACTGCTCCCCGTCGGTGATGAAATCCCCACCGTCTCATTGGGTGAAACAATCAGCCCGTTAATACCCGCTGCCAAATTGGGCAGGAAGTTTGGCGTACCAGATCTGTTGATCAAAGATGAGTCACAATTGCCTACAGGCAGTTTCAAGAGTCGTGGACTAAGCATGGCGATTTCCATGGCACAGCACTTTGGTGTGCGACGCGTGGCGATTCCGACCGCGGGCAACGCGGGAGGTGCAGCCGCGCTCTACGCCGCTCGAGCGGGCATTGAAGCGTACGTCTTTATGCCGACGGATACTCCGATAGTCAACCAGTTCGAAGCGCAATTGGCTGGCGCTCATGTTTTTCTGGTGGATGGACTCATCAATGACTGCGGAAAAATTGTGAAAGAGGGGAAAGCAAATGAATTTTGGTTCGATCTGTCGACGCTGAAGGAGCCGTATCGAATCGAGGGGAAGAAGACGATGGGATTGGAGCTTGCTGAGCAGTTGCAATGGCGTCTCCCCAATGTAATTCTTTATCCTACCGGAGGCGGTACCGGTTTAATTGGGATGTGGAAGGCATTTAACGAATTGAAGGATATCGGCTGGTTGGAATCAGATACTTTACCCCGCATGGTCGCTGTACAATCTATTGGATGTGCGCCGATTGCTGTCGCATGGGATCAAGGTATGCGATTTGCTAAACCATTTCCCAACGCACGAACGATAGCCAGCGGCATTCGCGTGCCTGAAGCCGTAGGCGACTTCTTGATTCTCGATGCCTTGCGTGAGAGTCATGGAAAGGCAATTGCTGTGGCTGAGGATCGACTGCTCGACTGGCAGAGGATGGCGGTAGGCTGCGAAGGAATTTCAATTTGTCCTGAAACGGCGGCTTGTGTTGGAGCGCTTGAAGAGCTTGCAAAGGATGGTTGGATTCAACCACACGAGAAGGTTGTGATCTTCAACACCGGCGCCGCGCAGAAGTATCTGCCAGTTCAAGGAATTCAATTACCAAGAGTCGATTCGTTCGAATCGGTTCTCAGGTGGCATCAATCACACACGAAGTGACCTGAAACAGCCGTGTCGCTTGTGACATTACCGATGCTTGATGCGACCTAAGATTTGTGCACGCGTCAAATGTCGACCTTGCCATTCCCGACTGTCGCGAGAAATTGGCAAATTATCACCAACAACAAAATACTCCCCCTGAGCGAGCGACCATGTATGGGTCGGTTCGGACCGAGGATCGAACAAGAACCAGTCTCGATGCAGTGAAAAGTCGCGAATTATAAACTCGCCGCTCACACCACCCAGCGCTGCGACGTCTGCCACTGCCTCCCCCCCACCTTGCCGCTCGAACTCGACATGCACAATCGGTATTTCATCGATAATGAAATCCAATTGTTGATCAATCAACCAGACCGTTAGATCAAGCGGTTTTTTGGCGCCGACTTGAAAAGGAATCGCAAATGATTTATCCCGGTACCTCAAGCAAATGTCATCGAAGTCAATGTCGAATGTGTGGTACTCGAACCCGTCGTGTATTCGCAGGACCAAGATGCCGCGTTCGACACATTCAAGACTCAAGCGTATTGCGATTTCGCAAACGGAATTAGTTTCCCGAGTCAAATGATGATTAATGCCATAAAAGTCATCAATGGTATGCGGGGTACTTGCGGCGTTACGGAAGTAACATTTCCGGTGACGATAGAGGAGCCAATCGATTTCATCGTTCACTTCATCGCCAGCAATGAACGCGGGATGAGCTGCATCGTACCGAGACGGCCTCTTCCCTTTTCGAACGTCAGGTGGGACGCTTCCTCCGACGAACTTCAAGTCATGTTCGCACAATACCCAGTTTGTGTCATCGTTCAATGCGGCAAAGCGTTCTGGTTGCAATCTTATTCGTTCGTCAAATTGGAAAACGGTTGGCAACACCGCCATCCAATTCGAATGGTACGGCTTACGCACGAGTCTTTGATCTACCATCAAATTGCCGGCGTCGAAACTGATCTGTTCCCCCGGTAACCCGATCACGCGTTTTACTAAGTAGCCATCGGATCGCGGGTCCGCGAAAGCGATCACCTCCCAGCGGTCAACCTTCGATCCCCCATCAATCGTTTGTATTGGGAATTTATCAGGCGGCCTTAGCTCCATCGACGAAGGACTGCACGGGGTTCCGCAATTAGGGCAAATGAATTGATCTAATCGTGGAATCTGTTCGCCTAAAAATTCGACTGCGAAATTGCATCGTGGGCAATCGACGACGTGACGAGCACACTTGAGAGCAGGGAACATGGAGGCTCCGACAAGCGGAATTCTCTCCGGCTCGCGTGAAGAGCAACCCTGCGCAAACAAGCAAAGATTGCAATAAACCAGCATCCATATCGCAGATGCCGGAAGTTCGCGCAATGCCCGGAACCGTCGATTAATGCAAATATCTGACCACGACAATTTGGTATTTCTGAAGGAACGCACACATGGGGCGAGTTGAGGTAGCGTGAACATACCCAATCTTACCAGTTGGCGCGTTCACTGAATAGAAGCAACCTTGTCGTGGATCTGGGTTCAGCAAGCACTACCGGATTGCTGAAGTCGGTTTCTCAACTAGATATGGCGAGTTCAGATTCGCGTCGGCACATTGGCTGCATCCTTGTTCGACCAGGGGAGGCTTGCGATCATGTTTTCCATAACATCCTTCGCTACCCCAACGCACGCGTTGTTTAACTCGCTCCAGTTGATCGATCCAATCACAGAGACATTCGCAGCGTGATCTACATACCCATGGTTGGCGTTTCCATTCGATAACCGGCGAAAATCGCTTGCTTTCTTCATGGTCGCAATTGTAAAACCAGCCGTTGTGACCAGTATGCCAACGGAAAATTTCTCCGCGCACCCAGGGATCCGTCGGCTGATAATGAACCGGGCCAGAGAAATAATCCCAGCGGAGATTCTGCGCAAACAGGGAGCTTGGCGAAAGAGCAGCTGCAGCTAAAGCAAGGCACAGAATTAATTTCATGAAAAGAATCCTTTCACCAATGTTCCAGAGTTGTTTCTCAGCTCGCGTGAGTTACGAATTTGGGTCGACAATATAATTCATCTTGTGACTCAATCTATCCTGCCAAGCTCGTTTCGCATTGTTCTGAGCAAGGGAGGCCGCTTGCGATCGGAATGTCTAAACAACTTCATCGGATCAAACCAATCGGTATGCATGATATTTTCGGTTTGCGACGATCTATTGGCAAAACTGTCGCAGTTTTCCAGCGATCGCTAAACAGGAAAGGCGGTAAGCTTTATGATAAACCTTGCCAGTTGTATCAATTGGGAATAAATCGTATGCTCATACGTTATATCTGCGAGTGTAAATACGGTCTTATTTCTAACAAACACGAAACAGGTGAAGGAA
Source organism: uncultured Planctomycetaceae bacterium (assembly GCA_937862885.1). GTDB lineage: Bacteria > Planctomycetota > Planctomycetia > Pirellulales > Pirellulaceae > CALMEE01. Next base: position 112,849 of record CALMEE010000008.1, on the reverse strand, counting down.
TCGCGAGAGCCGAGTCGCGACGGCCTGACTATGCACAAGATATTCGCTGGCGGGAGATAACTTCGTGATTGTCGGTCGTGTCAGGTCCGCTTGCACAGCACTTCCCATTTCGCTTTTTTCAACGTTTGAGCAAAAAAATTAAGATGCGTGAAATGAAAATTGGGGCCGTTTCCTATCTCAACACGAAGCCGCTGGTGTTCGGACTCGAGTCCGCATTGAGTTTTGATCGAGTTGAATGTGAGCAAGATCCAGAGTCTGCATCGAGACGCGATTCAGGCGTAGACGTAGCGAACGGAAAAGTGGCGGCCGGCATGCGTTTAGTATACGATTTGCCGAGTCGTTTGGCGGACCGGCTTAGGACCAGCGAGTTTGACGTTGCATTGATTCCAACGATTGAATTACTCGACAATCCACAATATGTGGTCGTCTCCGATGCGTGCATTGCCTGCCATGGGCCGGTTTGGAGCGTAAAATTTCTGAGCCGAAAACCATTGACGGAAGTGAGATCGGTGGCCCTGGATGAAGGGAGTCGAACTAGCGCGACGTTGATCAAGGTCATGCTGGACGAGTTGGGCTTGACGCCATCCTATCGACCTTTAGCAATCCATGCGGATTGGCGCGCGTGTGATGCCGATGCAATCCTGATCATCGGTGACCGGGCGATGGGAATTGAGCAGGAGAACCTGGTTGACCAAGAGGCGTTGCAGAACAACACGAAATTGCAATCGGCACTGTCGGTTAGACAAGAGTTTCCGATCATTTACGATTTAGGAGAATGGTGGCAACAGCAAACTGGGCTGCCGTTCGTGTTTGCAGTTTGGGTCGCTGGACCCCGATTAACGCAAGCAGAGTTGGACCGCGCGGCCACCGTGTTGGGAACGAGTCGGGATGCCGGTATCCAAGCTCTGGAGCAACTGGCCGCCAAGTATTGCCAGGATTATGGGCTCTCGACTGCGCGTTGCCTCGATTATTTCCGATCAAACTTACACTTTTTCTTGGGAAGAGAAGAAAAGCTGGGTTTGGAACATTTCTTCTCGAAAGCAAAACAAGCGGGACTAGTAAATTATGAAAGAACCAACCGATTCCACGATTGTCAATCTACTTGAGAAAGCCATTGACGGCGAGCGTTTAAGTGATGACGATGCGCTGCGGTTGCTTGTGTGCAACAATTTGTCTCTCCTAGGAAGCGCAGCCAATCGGGTAACGCAACGCCTTCATCCGGAAAACTACCGTACGTACAATATCGACCGCAACATAAATTACACGAACATCTGCACGGCCGTTTGTGATTTCTGTGCATTCTATCGATCTCCCAAGAGCGGGGAAGGATACGTCCTGCCACGCGCCGAATTGCTTGCCAAGATTGCTGAAGCTGTTGAGTTGGGCGCTGACCAGATTTTGTTGCAGGGTGGTCTACATCCAAAGTACAAACTGGATTGGTATGAGGAGATGCTGCGAGACATCAAGTCACATTTTCCGCAAGTCAATATTCATGGATTCAGTCCGCCGGAAATCCATCACTTCACGAAGGTCAATAAATTGTCTTTGGAACAGGTGCTCGCACGGTTGAAAGACGCTGGCATGGGAAGTCTGCCGGGGGGAGGTGCAGAAATTTTGGTTGATCGGGTTCGGGACCAGATAACGCGAGGCAAGGTATCTAGCGATGATTGGCTTAACGTGATGCGCAAGTGGCATAATTTGGGGGGGCGAAGCAGCGCGACCATGATGTTTGGCCACGTCGAAACGCCCGCCGATCGCATTGAGCATCTTTCGCGATTGCGCGAATTGCAGGATGAAACGGGAGGGTTTACAGCTTTTATCTGCTGGACGTTCCAACCGGAGAATACGGATATGTCTCATATTCCCCCAGCCGGATCGCATGAGTATTTGAAAATGCTGGCCGTCTCTCGGCTCTACCTCGATAATTTCAATAATATGCAATCAAGCTGGGTAACCCAAGGATTAAAAATCGGTCAAATGGCATTGGTGTTCGGTGCGAATGATATGGGAAGTCTTATGATTGAAGAGAACGTGGTGGCGGAAGCGGGCACTGTCCATTATTTGACTCTGGAAGAAATTCGCACGGCCATATCCGAACTCGGTTTCATTCCCAGACAACGCAACGTGCACTACCAGCTGCTGGATGAGTCTCACGAGCAGCATGCAATTGAAGCCAACAAGAATTGGACAAATCTCCGTCGAGTGGAGCAAGCAAATGGTCGACATCAGGCCGCTTTAGTCCAAATCAACTAGAGTTTTCGCCGATGTTTGAGTTCTTGAATCAGACCATAGACACACAATCTGGTGGCACGAGTTGTAATTTGAAGTTCGCCAGTGATGGACCGAGAAGCATGCTCTGCGTGATTCAAGTTTAAACGCGGCTGCTTGCATCGCCGAATAACGGTTTCGCTTTCGAAAATGTTAGCTTAAAATGTTCTTGTTTCTTGACGATATGCGCAAGTTTTGAACTGTAGGATTTCAGGACTTGGCGGGGGAAGAAATGAGCTTGCTTTATCAATTACAACAATACATCGATCTACGGATTAAGGAATTTGGAATCATTCCAACTCAACGCCGCGCCGAACTGATGCAACTTGCTCAATTCGTCGCTGAGTGTCTAGCGGCAGCCCGCGCGGTCGACATTGTTTTTGTCTGCACCCATAATTCGCGACGCAGCCAATTCGCCCAAGTATGGGCACGAGCCGCATCGATCCATTACTCAATTGACCAAGTTCGCGTGTTCTCTGGTGGAACCGAAGTGACCGCCTGCGATCTGCGAACCGTGGCAGCCTTACGTCGAGCAGGCATGGTGATTGAGGTTGTCGACCCGCACGTGCCGAACCCCATTTATCGCATTTCCATGACGCACGCAGGCGCGGGTGATGTGTGCTGCTTCTCAAAATTAGTTGGACAGCCACCGAATCCGACTCAGGGCTTTTGTGCCGTAATGACTTGTTCCCAAGCAGACGAAATGTGCCCCATCGTGGCCGGATGCGAGGCGCGAGTCACCATAGCCTATGACGACCCGAAACTCAGCGACAACACTGACTTTGAGAGCGAGGTGTATGATGAACGCTGTCGCCAAATCGCACGCGAAATGTTGTTTGCTTTTGCTCACGTTGATCAAATACTTGCATTGAAGAATCGCTAAAATCAAGGGAAATTTTCATGTCGGGCACCTGCTCAAAACACTACCTTTTTGACTGGTAGGTGAAATATGTACATGTTCAAGAATATGCGGCATATGCGGCATATGCGGCAGATGCTAAAGAAAAATTTTGGATTCTAATTGTTGATACTGGGAGCGTCCCCGAATAAAAGTGCCAGGCATTGGACAATAGCTGCCTTCGCAAGCCTCATTTTCCTTGACTACGTATAATGAACATGAATCGGCGGCTAGAACTTGCTTGGCTCAAAATCTTTTCAATCGGCCAGTGAAGTATTTTCGCTTAGGATGAATAAAGATGGTCGATGAATGAACTAAAATCCTATCCAAGTGAAACTGCGGATGGCCTTGGTGATGTGATCCAAGAGTTGAACATTCGTGGGATGCATTGCGCGGGTTGCGTGCAGCGAGTAGAAACTACATTGCAAGCCATAGCTGGCGTGGAGCGGGTGACCGTGGATTTAGCCAGTCACTCTGCCAAGGTTTTCGGGCAGCGTATTGATTCCGCAACCTTAATCAATGCCATCGATGGCCTGGGATATCAGGCCGAAGCGGTTGCAGAAACCAGGACGATTGACCAGTGGCGGAGTGACCTTGAACAACGACAGGTCGATCGCGAGCGCTCGTGGCGTTGGCGGTCCCTGTTGGGAATGGCATTATGGCTGCCACTCGCATTGTTTCACATGCCGATGGACTTCGGTTGGGTTCGCTATTCGCATGGCTTCCATTGGTTCGTCATGGGCGGATCAGCCATGTTGGCAACGATTGCCCAAGTCCTGGTAGGTTGGGCCTTCTATCGCTCGGCCCTTGAGGCAGCCCGCAAATGGACGACGAATATGGATACGCTAATCGCCATTGGCTCGTCAGTCGCTTGGGCGTTTTCGATGACGATTTTTGTCGCCGAGAATTTTGGTATTAAGACGGGGCAACCCATGTACTGGGAAGCGGCGGCGGGGCTATTGGCTCTGGTCAGTCTTGGTCATTGGCTTGAGGCTCGCACAATGTCGTTTGCCAATTCGGCGTTACGCGAGCTATTGGCGTTGCAACCTGATCAGGTCGTACGTCTCGCCAACATCGCTGACAACGATGGCCAAAGGGTTCCCTCGTCTGCCATTCGACCCGGCGATTTGGTGCTGGTGCGGCCGGGTGATCGGCTCGCAGTGGATGGCTTAATTGTCGCGGGATCGAGCGCGATTGATGAGTCCCTGGTAACAGGTGAACCGCTTCCGGTTGAAAAGACAGTCAATGCGCAGGTTGTCGCTGGTGCGCTGAATACAACCGGGCGCTTGGTTGTCCAATCGACTAGCGACGGTCGTCAGACAACGGTGGCACGAATCGCCGAGGTGGTCCGCGACGCACAGGCATCCAAAGCTCAGATCGCCCGCCTAGCTGACCGTGTATGTGCGGTCTTCGTGCCCGCAGTTTTAGTGGTAGCGGCCGTGACCTTTGCTGGTTGGTTGTGGTACGGAATGGCGGTGGCGAGCAGCAGCAATTGGGGTGCTTGGGCACGGGCGCTAATCAATGCCACCACGGTATTAGTAATTTCCTGCCCCTGTGCGCTCGGCTTGGCGACACCCACGGCAGTCATGGTTGGTGTGGGTGCTGCGAGGCGAAGAGGTGTGTTGGTAAAAAGCGCTGGTGCTATCGAGCGAGCCGCAAAAGTCAAACGGGTGTTTATGGACAAAACTGGAACGTTGACCATGGGCAGACCTACGGTTACTCGGATTGTGGCGGTCGAAGCTGATGCGCGACAGGTCTTAGAGTTAGCAGCTGCCTTAGCTGGTGCATCGCAGCATCCCCTCTCGCAGGCCATCGTTCAGAAGGCTGCCGAATCTGGGGGATCTGGGGCAAGGCCGCTATTGGTTACGGACGCGCGGGAAGTTGCTGGACACGGCCTAGAGGGAGTAATTAACGGCGACCGCGTTCAATTGACTTCCCGGTCTGCGGCAGAAAAGGCTGGAGTACCTCTCCCCATCGGTTCCACAGAATCGCTTGGCACACAGAGCGTAGTGTTGCGAAATGATCAGGTGATCGGAGTCGTGGAGTTTACCGATGAAATACGTCCGGACGCGCGATCGGTCATTTCCGAATTGAAGCGCGATGGAATTCAGTTGCGACTACTTACTGGTGACCGATGGGAGACCGCCAATCGGGTAGCTGAAACCATTGGCTTGTCCTCAGAAAATGTGCATGCCGAGCTTTCTCCCCTCGATAAGTTGTCGTATGTGCGGCAAGCTGCATTGAGTGGTGCACCGGTAGCCATGGTCGGAGACGGCATCAACGATGCCGCGGCGTTAGCCGCAGCTGGAGCCTCAGGTGGAGTCGGAATCGCTTTAGGAACGGGCACAAATATTGCGATGGAATCCGCAGACGTCGTGATACCTGCACAACGTCTGGCCGCTATCCCAGAGACGATTCAATTGAGCCGCGCAACCCTTCGCACGATCAAGCAAAATCTCTGGATGTCGTTCGTTTACAATGTGGCCGCTATCCCTGCAGCCGCCTTCGGCTTACTCGGCACATATGGTCCGTTAATTGCCGCTGCGGCAATGGCGCTTTCAGACGTTAGCGTTATCGGCAACTCACTTCGCTTGAAGTATTTCGGCGCAAATCGTGCGATGAGATCCGACGCACGTTCTGAATTGCCTTGATCCCTACCAACTGACCACCTTGAAGTGGTCTACCAGGAAACAGTTAGGCCCGTCGAAAGCGCATACGCGGCTGTTGACAATTCAAGCGTTGATCCAGGAACGAGATCCAGGTACGGGCCTGTTTGTCGGCTGCGAAATGCATGCAAATACGCCGCAGAGAACGTTAGCTGCTCCGTTAAGCGGTACGAGAACCCCACAGTTGCTATATGACGCGTAATGACTGGGGCGGCCACATTGATCAGCAAGTTGTCGTCGCGAATTGGACTCGTATTGAAGACATAGCCGCACCGCACCGCAAATCGTTCCGTCAGTTCGCGTTGCAGACCCGTTGCCACGGAAAATACATCTTTCCATCCGGTGCCCATTATTGAGCCATCTGGGTTCATACCAGCGTCTCCAAATCCATCGGCCGCTTCATAATTGAAGTAGCGGAAATCGGTGGCCCACACGATTCCTGGCAGCCCATAATAGGCTGATCCGAGCGAGACGATCATTGGATAATCAAACTTCAAATCACCACGATACGGTGCTCCCGATGGATACTGCGATTTGAAGCGAAAATTCTCAAACCATTGTGGTGACTTGAATGAAGCTCCAATTGCCCAATCTTCGTTCAACAAATATCGCATTCCCACCTGAAACCCACCGCCAAAATGATATCTGGAACCGGACGACTCTGGATAGATTCCAGCTTCAGGTGGGGCACCGATGAACGGATTAATTGCAAGTCTGCCAAGCGTCATTGTGGGGGCAAAGCCAAGAGACAGTCTTTCGGTCATTGCGTAAGAGATTGTCGGCGCAATTTGGAAAAACTCGGCTTCCATATTGACGCGTCCCAAGGAGGGGATAAGACCCATGGAAGCTTGCGGTAACAAGATGGGGTTGGTTTGAGAAACATCGTAGTTGACTTTAAATCCAGCAATCCCATAGATACCTAATCCAAGGTTGATTCTAGGGTCTGCTGTGCGGTGAACAATTCCCATTACAGGAATTGGTGCGACACCAGATTCACTTCGAGAAACTCCATCGATGCCGAAAATACTGGAAGAGACCTCCAAGTCTGGCACAACGAGCATCATCCCGAATGAAGCCTGATTGTAATCAAAGGAAGCGATCGACGCTGGATTCCAATGAATAGCGCCGGCTGCATCGAGGGGTGCCGCAACACCCGCTCCAGCCATGCCATCATTGACGGCTCCCACGCCGCGCAACGCAATGCCTTGAGCGACAACCGATGAGGCGAACGATAGTCCGAGACCCATAAAGCAGAGAAGCTTCAACGTGCGAACCCTGCATAAAAAAAAGATCTCTACCCTGATTTTGTTTCGCTTCATTCTCATCTTGTCCCCTGACATTACACGATTCTTGTCTAATGCTTGTCTTAGTTTTTTTAAACGAAATGTATCTGCATGGATTGCCGCTATGCGTACTTGTCGGGGACCAGTACAAATAACCGATTCAAAAATTGCAAAGACACAGAACTTGCGAACCCGTCGGCTAGACACCTAGCAAGGAGTCCAACGCGAAATTTCCCAAATGCTTTGTCGGGGGGACGAAAAACGCTGTCTAACCAAATAGCGCGACACATCGCGCGCCGAAGTTGGGCTAGGGAAGCGCTGTCCTTTAGTTCGACAACTCATAACCCATCGATTTAGCAAGACTGTTTAAACCAATACAGCTGACCTATGTTGACTATTTTGCCGGATCAGCGCGCATCGAGCGAAGGAAGTTTGGCAGTTCATGCCGAATGGATAGTTTTTGCCGTGGATTTGAAAACGCGTCCCGGGACTTTGACGGACGACAACGCATCTACTTTGTGGTGAATTTTCAATTGCGACAATTCAAATGAGTAGGCTCGGTGGTTCACCCAGAATTAGAAAACTCTCCATCTATCAGGCTAAATATTAAGCGAAAACAGCCGACGAATCCTGGTCAATACTTTTCCGTTTAATCGTTGCCGGAAGGGGAGACCGGTAAGGCCACGCGAAAACCCAAGTTCAAGAATTGCGACTCAGGCGACCCGCGACCACGGGCCGAGGAAATTGGTTCACCGGACGAGGTTGCGATGCCGCCACCGCGGTAGATCCGCGATTGCTCTTCGGTGTGAGAATTCTCGGGGCCGTACGGATCTGTCAACTCGACTTCGCCGCCGGGAGAATACCAATCTTCGCACCATTCCCAAACATTCCCATGCATTTCGAACAGACCAAATCGATTGGGGAGCAAGGAACCGCAGATTACTGCCGACATTTTCCGTGCGCTGGAGAACGCGCCATAATGATGGAATAAATCGAAATCATCGCCGAAAGAAAACATCGTCTCGCTTCCCGCGCGGCAGGCCATCTCCCATTGCGCTTCCGTAGGTAAGTGAAATCCGTCGGCATCGTAGTTGATTTTCACCAACGTTCGATCGTCCGAAAACTCATACCTTGGTTGCCTGCCATAGCGATGGCTCAGCCAATTGCAGAACATCGTCGCCTCGTACCAGGAGACGCGTTGCACCGGATGCCGAGGTGTAGGGCTTACCCAAGCCTCAGGATCAATGCGTTGCGACGGATCTGGCTTCGCTGCCGGCGGATAACCTGGATCATTCAAGAATTGCTGAAACATGCCAATGGTTGTTTCCCGATCAGCCAAATAATACGGCTTGGGAATATTGACGCGATGCCTGGGGTAATCACTGTAGAGAATCTCACTTGTTCGACCAAGGTCTGCCGAACCCGCTGGAATACGCATCAGCCGCAAATCCGGTTCTAATTCAAGCCACGGCTGATCGGTCGCTGGTTCAATTCGCGTCAGCATGGGACTCGAAGCGGAGTGAGACGTATTTGTCACCGTCGACAGAGCGACCACATTACTCTCTTGCCAGCGGGACAAGGCTGTACTTGCTGCCGAGAAGACGCCCGGGTCATTTGTGACGCTGAGAATGGTCTCTAATTGGGAAAGTACTTTTTGCTTTTGCGCCACACTTTGCGTTTCATTGTTATTGGCCATCAGCGCCAACGCCATGCAGATTAGATACTGTACGTCTGACCTGTGTGTCGTGGAGAGCCACGTGTCGACTTCGTCGATTGACGGATGGAAATCAGGCAGCGTATGGATCAAGCGAGTCCGCAAAGTCGGGTTTAAATCCTGTTCGGCGATTTGCTCAAACAATTGTGGGGCATGCAAGCTCCATGCGACGATCGCTAAGCGGATCTTGTCGTCATCAGAATCGGATGTGGAAAAAGCGAGCGCCAGCCGTTGCACGGACTCCTCGTTTGCATGACGGAGCCCGCGTATCAAATTTTGGCATTGGTTCGGCGACAATGTTGCGCGTTGGACGGCCTCCACTAATATTTCGGCTCTAACCTCGCCCAACTCCGCAAGAGCAATTGCCGCATTCACCTTGGCTTGATATTCGCTGTGTGGATCGTTGATGACATTATTCAGGAGAGGGAATGCCAATTCGCCGCTGACAGGCAACGCATCAAGGCCCAAAGGGAGCAAGGCCGGGTCAGCTTCGATGATTCGTTGCAGTCGTGCCAAGTCAGATTCTCGCGTCTGCGCGACAATCCTCCGGTTCATGCTGGCCATGACTGCGGCGAATACCAACGCTCCGACAAAACTGACGAAGATCATGGCAACCAATCCTGCGGACATCCATGCCAATTTGGGATTTCGTTTGGACCAACTCGCGAACTTTTGCCAATTCGAAATAGGCCGCGCCAGTACAGGATAACCGGACAGAAAGCGATCCAAGTCTTCCGCCAATTCGATGCCATTTGCGTACCGCTGCTGAGGATCGCGTGCCAGCGCCTTCATGCAAATGCTCTCCAAATCCAACGGGATCTGCGGATTCAATATTCTCGCTCGAATCGGTTCTGAATTCTCCATTTGCCGAACGATAGTATGTGGAGCCCCTCGATAGGGAGTAACGCCAGCCAACATTCGATACAATGTCGCTCCAGCCGACCAGACATCACTTCGCGCATCACATGGACTTCTCAAGAGCAACGTGTCCGGACTCGCATAGGCGGGTGTACCGACAAATCGTTTTGAATCGAATGCCTTTTTGCCGACGGCGTATGCAGGCCCTTCTTCATTTTCAACGTCCGTTGTCGTTGCCATTCCGAAATCGGCAACTTTTACCCGCCAATTTTCCAAATTGAACTCAGTCTCCCACGTGAGCTCTGGTGAATGCGTGGTTGAATCCCATTGGGCTTCAAGCAAAACGTTTGCAGGCTTGATATCACCATGAGTCAAGCCGCGTAGATGGGCAGCGCCAATTCCGCGCGCGATCTGGCGACCAATGTCTGCGGCAACAATCGGTGCAAGCGTTTCGTGCTTCGCCAGAAGTTGCCGCAACGAAGGGCCGGAAATCCATTCCAAGACCAAGAACGGATAGCTGCTGTCTACGATTTCCAAGACGCGAACAATGTGGTCACTCGCCAACGACGCCGCAGCACGCCCTTCTTGTTCGAGCATGCCCAAGCCCGCTTGCGTAGTTTCATCGAAACCGAGCGACCCTCCCCGGTGCAAAACCTTAATGGCTAAGTCTCGGTCAAGTCTGTGATCACGAGCTCTGAAGACAATTCCAGTTCCACCACGTCCAATCTCCTCGCGGAGTTCGTAATCTGGGCGCTCAGATTCGATCGCCTGTTTGATTACATCAAACGGCAACCCAGGCTCGAGTGGCGACAAGCTAGAGCGGTAACGTCCAGCGCGTGGCGACGTTTTTTCTGGCAACGTTGCCGAACGCTCGGAGCCTACTTCGTCTTTGTGGGATCCGCGCGCCATGAATTTTAGGCGCTGCCGCTCGCCTGCGGGTTGCAATTCATCACACAGCTCATCCAACAAAGCTCTTTCCGAGTTTTCCAGGTCTTCAAGAAACTCGGTAGAACATTCGAATGCCTCAAGCAAGGAACGGACTTCGTGCTCAATACGTTCATCATCGGCCGAGGCTGCCTTGATGAAGTCATTGCGTTGCAGCGTTGGGATTTCCAGAGCGCGATGGAAAAGGTCTTCGATTAACTTCCACCGTTCTCGATGCTCAAACTCACTCATTCCTATTCAGCTTCGCCCATCAACTCACGGTATAGCCATGCTTTTGCCATCTTCCAATCACGCTTGACAGTTGCTAACGAGACATCAAGTGCATCCGCGATTTGTTGTTCAGTAAACCCACCGAAATACTTGAGTTCAACGATCTCGGCCTTTCGCTCATCGACGGTTTCCAACTTAGCCAATGCTTCGTCAACGGCCAGTAAATCAAAGGCGCTTGTCGCCTTTTCGTTTGACGATACGACGTTTTCGTCAAGCAAAAGGCGTCGCCCACCGGCTGATCGTTTTAAACTCCTCTTCGCCCGCGCATGGTCGACGAGAATCCGCCGCATGACTCCAACGGAGGCACGCATAACCTGTTGGTCGTCTTCCCATTTGATTTCGCGCAGTTGACTTAGGCGCAAGTAGACCTCATGGACCAGATCCGTTGTTTGAATCGTCAATCCATCAGGTTCGCGATCCAATGTCTTTGATGCATAGGCCCGTAACTGGTCGTACACCAGCGCCAATATTTCATTTAGGCGAAAACGAGACTCTGAAAGGTTCATAAAAAATTTGGCTTTTTGCCTATTCCCGTTATATTGCTGCGAAACGGGCTTCATTCCGCGGCAGCCATTTACGAATTCTTGTCGCGGTTGCCGTTTGTTTCCTGCGAAGGCCGATTCGAAAAAGTTCGTCGCTGATTTTCGACCCGCTCAGCAGCGCCATTAACGCGTACTCGTCTTGTCCAAGTTCTGGATAAATTGTTTCGATCCGCTTGCAACGGTCTAATGGTGTAAGCTTGTTTGCACGAAATTTTGCGTACCTCTTTGATTTTAGTCAAATCGCAATTTTGCCGTACATAGCAAACGGGAAAAACGGCATTTTAGCGTATCGGTTCTGGCTATCGTGACCGAAAAACGGCATGCCATGCGTACACAGAAATACCATCCGGCGAATTCCATCGCGCCGCAGCAAGGAACTCTTTTCACAGATTTGCGTATTCTTTATGCGACGTCGACCGCACGCAAGGTGACCGGCGCGTAGCTTACAATTCGGCGAGTCCTCAGTTCAGAAGCGTTCTGGCAAATTGGTTAAATTCTTGTAAATTCTGGTTAGGTTCTGCTTGAGGAACATAAACCTCCTAAATCGCGGCGTAAGAAATTAACGGGTCTGCCAATTGGACACGAATTTCTAGAAGGTTGGGAGTTTCTTCGTGCTATACGATTAGCAAGTTCTCATTGCCCGATACAGTACATCCACTCCTGTTGCTTTTCACCGATGCGTAAATAAATCTTGCTATCGACAATCGTGGGAGTGGCAAACGCCGAGTCGCCAAGTTGGTTTTGGGCTATTAGTTCAAAACGAGTTGGATCAGCTTTGAACACGAACGTCGTACCGTCTTCGACTGAAGCATAAATCATACCGTTCGCCAAAATCGGTGAAGCACTCACACCGCCACGATTGCTGCCGCTGATTAGTCGTTCTTTCCACATCTCCTGACCGTCCGCAGCTCGCCAACAATAGGCGATTTTGCGATCACTAATGCCGTACACATATCCGTTGTGGGCAAGCAACGATTGTTCATAGCATTTGACGCCATTCTCCCAAATCAGTTTGCCATTTACGGCATCGATCCCCAATGTTTGTTGATCCGGAAATCCACCACTAGCAAAAACCATATTCCCGTCCCACACCATTGTGCCGCAGGCAACCCGCCACTTCGTGGGTACGCTCCAAATTTCTCTTCCACCTAATGGATCGTAAGCTGTAACGCGATTGCCGCCGCTCATTAACAGGAGTTCTCGCCCTTCGATGGTTGTAACAATTGGCGAGGCGTAGCCATACGTGAAGTCCTGCTTGACACGCCACATCTCGCGACCATCAGCGGCGCGGTATGCCACTAAGCAACCGTGATCAGTTTCTCCAGCTACGCAAACCATTGCTTGACAAACAAGTGGTGATCCACCGAAGCCAAACGGATAGTGGGCTTTATATTGACCGACCGTTCGTTTCCAAATCAATTCGCCCGCTAGGTTGAACACATATACGTGGATCGAACCGTCGTGTTCGAAGGCCGCGTACAAGCGTTCGCCATCGCAAGATACGGTTCCGGAGGCATGGGAATTATTCGCATGAAGGTTCCTACGGAATCCACCACGATGAATTTCTTTTTCCCAGATCATCTGGCCATTCAAGCGGTGTAAGCAAAGTAGCCTTAGCGACTCCGTCCCGGCATCGCCAGCTGCTAGATAGATGTGGTCGCCAAAAATCGTTGGCGAACCATGTCCGCGGCCCGGCAACTTCGTCCTCCAAATCACATTCTTTTCCTCGCCCCATTCGGTAACTGGCGACTGAGGACTGGGCGCGATGCCGTTCCGGTTCGGACCGCGCCAATACGCCCAGTCATTGGATTCTGTGTTCGTTTGAGAGGAACTGCTTTGCGTGTAATTGGTAGGGTTGATTTGCGTTGCACTTTCCGAAGAGCCTCGGCACCCGCTATGGATCATGAGCGATGCCGCCAATGTTACGTGAAGCACACCTGAGACGTGTCGTCGGACCAGCATAGATATCTTGTCGAAAAATGAAGATTGTGGAATGCAAAATCAAATCGACATAGTGTACCGCAATTTGCTTGTGAAAAGTGAAGCCAGCAATAGACTATACGTCGACGCTATTAAAATTGTGCTGTAATGAAAGCTTGAATACCAAAGCCCAGGGGACACGATCGACACGACGACCTACTGCGGGCCAATTTCGATCCAGAACCAACCGCGTAATTCGCCATCTCGATAACCAACCGCTTTGTCATCGGGATATAGTTCGGCCAATTTTTCGGGCACGCCTGGAGCGAGGTTTGTCGGCGTACCGTGACAAAGCAAACAAACCTCTTGCAATCGAATTGGCAATAGCGCCCCAAATTGCTGTTCACCTACTCTGCCGAAAGTTGGTTGGACGAGCGAGGCATCGACAATCGACTCAACCCAAGCGGGCGGCTTGTTTTGCGGATTTCGAAGCTTTAAAGATGTTCGGCCGATCTGTAGGCCATGTTCCACGCTGACGGCTCTGGCAAACTCAGGTGCTTCTTGACTGCAAACGGTGATTGCATCTGCCGGCCCAGCTTTCATTAGAACTTCCGTTAAGCGACTAATGAGCTTTCCGAAAAGTGCGTCCCGAGCGGCCAGTACCTTCGCTTTGACTTCCGGGGGAAACTCGGCCTCCGACAAAACCTTGAAATTTGCGTTGCCGCCACCATGATTTGCACTCGACATTGATGCAGAATCCGACTGAGAATAACAGCCAGCAAAGGAGCACGCAGAGACCAACAGGATGAAAAGACAACTCAACGTGCGATCGACAAGCGCAGGCATGTTACGTCTTTTTGGCTGGAGGTTTTTAATCAGTACGTGGTCGAGCGATCTAATATTGTATCAAACTGAATACGGGATAGGGTTCAAGGTGTTTTGCGCCGCCAAGGAACGACAATTCGATCAAAAAGGCGCAACCGACGATCGTTGCGTGGCACTGTTCGACCATTCTTACGCAAGCCGTTACCGTCCCTCCCGTAGCCAACAAATCATCGACAATCAGTACACGCTCGTCTCTTTCGATCCCGTCGATGTGCATTTCTAAGGTATCCGTGCCATATTCCAACTCATAGCTGTAGGAATGCCGATCAAAGGGCAACTTGCCAGGTTTGCGAATTGGCACAAAGCCGACTCCCAATTCAATCGCGAGAGGCGCAGCGAAAATAAAACCGCGTGCTTCGGCGGCAACAATGACTTCAATGTCGGAATCACGGTAATGGTCAGCAAACCGGCGAATAGCGGTGCGAAAACCGGTTGGGTCGGCGAGTAATGGCGTAATATCTTTGAAGCCAATTCCGGGTTTAGGGAAGTCGGGAATTTCGCGAATCAAAGAAGTCAAATCGAGTGTATCACTTGTCAATTCGTGGTCCATTGCAGGCTACTCAAACTAGAATATCTGAAAAAAATCAGCTGTTCATGGTACCGTGAAACGGCCGGTTCGCCAACATCCCAATGAGATATGGCCACGTTGAAATTGCCGTTTACAACTACCTCGTTCATCGGGTCAAAGTGATCGAGCGATGTACTTGATAGCCGGCGACGGCGACTGCACACGAAAGATTGAGGCTGCGGACAAGCGAACTCGTCGGGATTCGTAAACAACGAAAATCGGGATTTTGAAGAATGCTGGAGGGGAGCCCGCGCGTCTCGCTGCCAAAGACAAGCCAATCCCCGGTGCAAAAATCCGCTTCATCGAAGGATTGAGTTGCTGTTTTAGAAAAGGTCCATACTCGGCCAGCAACCTTGTCGAGCAACATCTGCCAATTGTCGACGACCTCCCATTCCAAGTACTGCCAATAGTCCAGTCCCGCCCTGCGCAAAGTCTTTTCATCCACTTGGAATCCTAATGGGCGTACCAACCACAGTTTTGCTTCCAAGGCAACACAGGTCCGTCCGATGGCCCCCGTATTTCCGGGTATTTCAGGCTGATGAAGCACAACATGAAACCGCGGTTCGTAGTTCGCCAAATTATCCCTCAATTCGTATTATAAAAGGTGTGAACGCTACGATAATTGTCATTGCCGATCTTACGAGATTGGTCAACAATGGACAATGGAATGTCATCAGATATTGCTATTCAATCCATGTGCGTTTACGGTAACTTGGAGAAAGAAAATTGGTCGAAATAAAACGCAACCCGACTCGCATTGTCAAGATTGGCTCGTTAGCCATTGGTGGCCATCACCCAATTGCCGTTCAGTCCATGACGGCCACGCGAACGACGGATATCGATGAAACGGTCAAGCTCGTCAAACTGCTGGAAGATGCGGGTGCTGACGTCGTGCGCATCGCTGTCGATAGTCGCAAGGATGCCGAAGCCTTGGCAGAAATTCGCCGCCAAACGATTGCCAATCTCTCCGTGGATTTACAGGAAAACTATCGGCTGGTGAAAGACGTGGCACCGCACGTCGATAAAATTCGGTACAATCCCGGCCACTTGTATCACCATGAACGAGAAAAACCTTGGCAGGACAAAGTGCGTTGGATCGTCGAGCAGGCTTTAGAACATGACTGTGCAATTCGAATTGGCGTCAACTGTGGTTCCGTGGATCCAGACAAGAAGAGCAAATACGATCCGCATGACACGTTGACGCCAATGCTGGAGAGCGCTCTGGAGCATTGTGAATTTTTGGATTCGTTGGGCTTCTCTCGATATTGCGTTTCACTTAAGGACTCAGATCCGAAAAAGGTCGTTGACGTCAATCGGCGATTTGCTGAGCAGCGCCCTGATGTGCCCCTACATTTGGGTGTGACTGAAGCTGGTTTGCCTCCAGATGGGATTATCAAGACACGCGTTGCGTTCGAGCAGTTGATTGGGTACGGCATTGGCGATACGATTCGCGTGTCATTGACGGTGCCGAATCGAGAAAAGGGGTTGGAGATTGAAACTGGCCGACAAATTTTGGGAGATATCAAGGCCGGCCGCGTGAGATCGGTCGTTGATTTCAACACGAACACGTTGAATATCATTTCGTGCCCAAGTTGCTCGCGTGTAGAAAACGAGGCGTTCGTTGAATTGGCCCAGCGAGTGAAGGAAATGACGCGTTATGCTGCTGAACATGCCGTGACGATCGCGGTCATGGGGTGCCGTGTTAATGGGCCTGGAGAAACCGATGACGCCGATCTGGGATTGTGGTGTGGACCGAACTTCGTCAACTTGAAAAAGGGGACGGCGGCATTGGGCGCGTTTTCGTACGACGAAGTGTTAGATCGATTGAAGTGTGAGCTTGACGCCATCATCGCCAACCGCACTCAAGTTACCGCCTAAGGTGACGTTACGTTGAGGGTTTGGATTCAGGGGCTTTTGGCATGGATACGTCTGCATTTTTCAATTGCGGCGTGTCAATGGAACCGTAGACCAATTCAAAATTCTCTGACGTTTGGTGACACCGGGCATTCCTGTTACCGGAAATCGGTCCTGTTATTTTTCCAACTTGACGCGCGGGTGCCTACTTGGCTTTGAGCCTGTAAGAAACTTAATTTCATGATCAACACACTTTACTTACCTGAAATTCGAGAGGCTCTGGCCGAAGGCAACGAAACGGAATTGCGCGAATTCGTGCATGCCTTGCACCCTTCGCGAACTGCCGAGTTTATGGAGGGATTGACGGCGCATGAAGCCTGGGAAG
Source organism: uncultured Planctomycetaceae bacterium (assembly GCA_937862885.1). Taxonomy (GTDB): domain Bacteria; phylum Planctomycetota; class Planctomycetia; order Pirellulales; family Pirellulaceae; genus CALMEE01. The sequence goes on along the minus strand of CALMEE010000008.1, from coordinate 95,793 downwards.
TATTGAAGTATGCCGAGTTGGAATTGCGGGCGGAAATCTTCTCATATTTTGACCTCGATCACCAAATCGATATCTTAACGACGCAAGATCATACAGATGTCGCTGAATTACTCAATGAGTTACCGGCGGACGACCGCGTGGACTTGTTGTCCGAACTTGAGGAAGGGCTGACCACTCAGATTCTGAGTCACTTCCCCGCGTCTGATCGTCGTGCGACGGTACGCTTGAGCCAGTATCCTGAAGGTACAGCGGGCGCGATGATGACGACGGAAGTCGCGTTGGTGCAAGAGCAGTGGACAGTTAAACAAACTTTGGATGAACTCTCAAGTCGCGCCGACGCGTTTGAGACGATCTATTACCTCTTCGTCGTCGATGATGCTAACCGACTTCGCGGGGTTGTTTCCGCTAGGCAATTGCTATCGGCTATGCGCACGCCTTCAAAACTAATCGCCGATTTGATGGAACGCGATGTTGTCGCCGTTCGGGTCAGCGATGATCAAGAGACAGTAGCGGAACAGGTCGCCGACCTTGACTTGCTGGCGATCCCGGTCGTCGACGATGAGCGCCGCATGCTGGGCATCATTACTCACGACGACGTGATCGATGCCGTTCGCGAAGAAGCGGTGAAGGATGCGCACAGATCTGCGGCTATTCAGCCTCTAGAAGAAAGCTATTTGCGGACGCATTTGTTGACGTTAAGTTGGAAGCGGGGAATGTGGTTGTCAGTTCTGTTTGCCGGCGCGATATTCACGACATTCCTCTTGGAACGGTTCGAGGACCAATTGAAAACATGGAGTTGGATGATTGCTTTCATTCCGATTCTGATCAGTAGCGGTGGCAATTCAGGCAACCAGTCGGCGACACTGGTGATCACGGCATTGTCGAGTGGGCATGTGTCGCTTGGCGATTGGGCTCGGGTCTTGTGGCGAGAACTCAAGATGGGTTTGATTCTCGGTTTGATGTTGGGATTATTGGGCTTCGGATTAGCGACGATTGTCGGCTCCGTTCCCGATATTTATTCGGCACTCGTATTGCCCATAACTTTGATATTCGTGGTATTGGCTGGTACGATGATCGGTTCGACATTGCCACTTATTTTCAAACGAATTGGTTGGGATCCCGCCTTGATGAGCAATCCGTTAGTTGCCAGCTTGATGGACTTTGTGGGGCTTTCGATCTATTTAATTGTGGCCATTGTGATGCTGTCTAGCCGAGCCCTTTGAAATCTTTCGCTATCGAGAAGAGAAAGGTCATCAGGTCAAAAAGTTATGGAAATTAGCTCGCGTCCGCTTGTGCAGGAGGTGGATCTTTGCTTTTACGATGTGCTACGAGCCGCGTCCCGAATAAAGGCTAGGGTTCACCGCACTCCGGTGCTGACTTCCGAGTCCTTGGATTCGCTGGCGAACGTACGCCTGTTCTTTAAGTGCGAGCATTTGCAACGCGTAGGTGCGTTCAAATACCGCGGTGCCAGCAATGCGGTCGCGGAGATTGCGCCTAACCTTCGCGCGCGGGGGGTAGTCACGCATAGCTCAGGCAACCACGCCCAGGCATTGGCATTGGCTGCCCGCGACCATGGTATCGAAGCGCATATTGTAATGCCTGCGAATGCCCCTTTGGTGAAGCGCGAAGCCGTTATTGGGTACGGTGCTCACGTGATTGAATGCGAACCGACATTAAGAGCGAGAGAAGAGACCGCAGCCCAGGTCCAGAACCGCACTGGCGCGGAATTTATTCATCCTTACAATGATGTGCGAGTCATCGCTGGGCAAGCGACTGCAGCGTTGGAACTGATTGAGCAAGTCGAGGCGTTGGACATCGTAGTCGCACCAATCGGCGGCGGAGGCTTGATTTCAGGGACGTGTTTGACGTGTGGAAGCCAACCGACGCCGATCCGCGTTATTGGGGCTGAGCCCGCTGGTGCGGACGATGCATTTCGCTCGAAACAGTCAGGAGCCTTGATTCCTCAGGTTAACCCAAACACGATTGCCGATGGATTATTGACAAGCTTGGGAACCTTCACTTGGCCATTCATTCGCAATTGTGTCGAAGAAATCGTCACGATTGACGATGCGCAAATCGCATGGTCGATGAAGTTCTTTTGGCAAAGAACAAAGCAGGTGATTGAGGCCAGCTCCGCCGTAGCTATCGCCGCGGCCATCGAAATCGGCAAGAGAAGTAATGACCGAAATCTACGTATTGGTGTTATTATTTCGGGCGGAAACGTGGATTTGAGCAGGTTGCCATGGTGAACCTGCCGTCCGTGGCAGACTGCAGCCTCAGGGTCTCGCGCCTTTGATTGACCATCCAAGTTAATTTGGGTTGATTAGGGCGGCGGACTGTTGCCGCTAATTGCGAGGCAACTGGAATGTTCTTGCTGGCTGCCTTCTCCTCGCCAACCTCTCCAAAATTCAAGATTTCCCCGCGTTTTCGTGACAGCATTTTAGCTTCAGTGGGATTATATTCGGCAAATTTTTACTTTCTTATTCAACCGTTACGATAGTCGTACCCGATACTACCGGTAGCCATAATCAGTTTGTGGCGTTGCGCACAACAGTGCATTCAATAGTTGTTAATTAGGTGGGGTTTAACGGGGTTTGCCCAATGTTGATGAATAAACTTTTCATAGCGTGCAACAGCATATTGTTGGCCACAGTTTTCGCAACGCTCGGCGTGGCACAATATCAGAGCCATACCCACTCGGATGGTCCAACATTGGGTGGTGGTGGATTTGGACAAAATGGTCTTCGTCTTGGTCCTTCGGCGCGGCCGTTTGGTCAGGACAATCCGATCACAGAAGAAAATTGGTATGATTACGATGCACAAATGTGGTCCCCATTCGATGTCACTGGCGTCGATGGTCACGTACATGCACCGACTGGATTTTTCTTCGCGTACGACTTTTTGCATCTGAGCATCGGCCGACCGGAACCGCAGTTCGGATTGCCGGGAGTTACGGGTGGAAATGATTTCCATTGGGGGCGTCGCTATAACCTTGGATACATGGGTGAGTCAGATCGCGGTTTCTCGGTTAGCTGGCTCAATACGATTGGTAGTTTCTTCCCCGGAAATAATGCTGAGCATATCGACACAGTTTATTACAACATCGTGGAGATCAACCGAGTGTTCCGGCAAAGTGTATCGAGCGGTGGATATATCGAACCGTACCTCGGTGCTCGCTACACTGGAATTAGTGACCGCACGTTCAACGATTTAGATCCTGCTCGATTCCGCCAACAAGTTGATAATAGCGCATTTGGTGCTCAAATTGGCTCTCGGTATGTGCGAGACTTTGGGTCGCGGTGGGTATTCTCATTCGACGGCACGCTGGGCGGACTTTACAACACACAGCGTTACAGTGGAATCAATGAAGTATTCAATGGTGTCGACTTCAATGTTACCGGGATTCGCAGTAATCGTGGCAGCGACTTTGTACCATTCTTCGATCTCGAGGGTGGCGTACAATATCGAGTCACGCGTGACATTTCGCTGCGGCTAAGTGGAACCATCATCTATCATTGGGACGGCCTAGTTCGCGCCAACAACCTGGGAATTCTAGCCAACCCATACTCAAACTTGTCCGGTTTCGCGGCTCCCGCGAGCGCACATGTAGAGAGCAACATTGCGGCTGGTATCGCTTTCGGATTCGACTGGCGACGCTAGAGCAAAATCGCATCGCCTTAGAATGGGCGTTGTGAAAATCGAATATGAGACGAAAAAAGCTTCGCAGATATTTGCGAAGCTTTTTTTTACTGCGGATTGTGCTCAAGGATGCATTCGCGCTGACCGGATTTGGATTGACGGAACGACGCGATCGACAACTAACGCTTCGAAAACTGGGTTCCCCGACGCGCGCCGTGTAAGCCAGGCTTCTTGCGTTCCTTCATCCGCGCGTCGCGTGTCAGAAAACTTCCGTCGCGCATCGGTTCGAAGTTTTCTCCGTTGTAGCTAATTAGAGCTCTAGCAACGCCCATACGACAAGCACCTGACTGTCCCGTCATTCCGCCCCCCTCGACGTGAATTTGAACGTCGACCGAGCCAGCATTACGCGACGCGGCTAACGTGTCAAGAATCGCGTTCTGATCTCGGATGTTCGGAAAATAATCTTGCAAATCGCGCCCGTTGACCGTTACTTTTCCCGAGCCTGCTTTGATTCGAACACGTGCAACGGAAGACTTTCGTCGTCCTGTTCCAAGTGCCGCTCCTGTTTTCGCATCAATTTTGGTTGCAACCATATGCCGTTTCTAATACTCGATACAAATGTGTTAAATTGCTGAAATAACCGCCACTACAAATCGGTCTAGTCGATCTGAGAAAATTTCTCGAATGGAGCCGGAGATTGAGACGCGTGTGGATGGTCCGGACCGGCATAAACTTTAAGCTTGCTGAGCATGACACGTCCCAATTTATTCTTGGGCAGCATTCTCCGCACGGCTTCATGTAAAATCAACTCCGGGCGGCGGCTTAATCTCCTCGCTACGTTTTCCTTCCGTAAGCCAGGGTAACCCGTATACCAGGTGTATTCTTTTTGTTCAGCTTTGCGGCCCGTCAAAACAACTTTGTCCGCATTGGTCACGACAACAAAGTCTCCGGTATCAACGTGCGGTGTGTAGTTTGGACGATGTTTGCCCATCAATACAACGGCGATATCGCTCGCCAGCCTGCCGAGTATTTTGCCTTCAGCATCGACGTGCCACCAATGTTGTTCCACTTCACCGTTCTTGGCCACGTAGGTCTTCGTTCCAGCCACAATCAAACTCCAAATTATATTGCTTGCGTTTGTCTTGAATAATCACTTGTCTGCGTACCGTCGGCCAATTAATCCCAAAATATGGAGTTCGCATGAGAAATCGACTGCAAAGAAAGCAATAACAATCCGTGTTATTTCGCTCATGAGATACACCGCGAAAGCCGACAAGCCCGCAGGATGAACCGAAAATTTTACCTAAAACGAGAATCGCCCACAAGGGTTAATTGTTGGTAGAAACCCAGTAAAACGAGCACTTTGAACCAAATGCAATGTACCAATCCGCCGGGGTGACGGAAATTGGACATGCCGAATTCGTGTAGGTGTGGCCTGCGAATTACCATGCTCGAGCAAAGCGTTCAGTTCGCGGGTTCCAATTTCTGGCGAGCGAGTTTATGCTTGGCAGACCTGAGAAACGCGCATAAATCACGTGAGAATGTCCAGTTTCGTTACGCGACAAAATATCAATTCCAACAGACTTTACTCCATTCATTCAAGGACCTTCGAAAAATGACGAACGGGCTGCTTCGCATGTCGGGAATTTCGGTTGTTTGTTGGTTGATTGCGTTTGTTCCAAACTCCAGCGTGCAGGCTCAAGAATTTCGCGGGTTTGCAGGCCGATTTTCTAATGATGCTGAACTACAACAGGTTGCTGAAGACCTACGTGAAAAATATTCGCTCCCTGGGTTAGCAATTGCAACGGTGCGTGATGGCGAAATCGAGAGGCTCGTAGCCTGTGGGCGTCGCAAGTTTGATGTCGAAGAAGCCTTCACAATTCAAGATGTCGTGCATTTGGGTTCCTGCACCAAAGCAATGACTTCAACGCTTGCCGCGATTTTGGTTTCTGACGGAGTGCTTACTTGGGATAGCCTTTTGATCGATGTGCTGCCTGAGCTTAAGGACAAGATACCTTTTGAATCTCACGCGATCACGTTGAATCATCTCTTGACGCACACAGGTGGCGTGCCGGCAAATGGCAAGTGGTGGATGAACAAAGGCGTGGCAACCTATGAGAATCGACTGCAAATCGCAATCGACGGTCTTAACGAATCGCCCAAGGAACCTGGTCAATTTCTTTATTCAAATTTCGGATACCTGTTGGCTGGCCTGATGATGGAGAAAGTAACCGGCAAGTCGTGGGAAGAGCTGATTCGAACCCGATTATTTGAACCTTTGCAAATGAACACTGCAGGTTTCGGTCCCCCCTCGACGGGCGGCTCATTAGAACAGCCTTGGGGACACCGCAAAGTGGGTGAGCTGATTGTTGCATCGCAAATCGACAACGCTCCAAGTTTAGGGCCAGCGGGTACAGTACATTGTTCGATTCGCGACTGGGTCAAGTTTTTGCGTATTCATATGGAGCTTCGCACGAGTATCACGAAGCTAGGGCCGGAGTTGTTGAATCAAGATGTATTTTTCGAATTGCATCATGCCGCAAGCGGAAATCATTACGCCAAAGGCTGGGTGGTCAAGTCGCGCGCAAATGACAACTATACTATTGGCCATGGAGGAAGTAACACGACTTGGTTTGTTTACACGGAAGTCTGGCCCAAAGGGAATCAAGCGATAATTTTCGCCACCAACATCGATGTCCAGATTGGAAACCAAGCATACCAGGAATTCCGCAGCCTGTTTGATGAATAGATTGTCGGTCTCGATAGGGGAAATAAACACGCGGCAAGTCGCCGCAGCTGGACTATTGATTATCCAGTGATTAGTCTTTTGCGGTGTTATGAACGCAACTCGCCGATGAAGTCCATCCAATTGTAAGAGAAGACCAGTTGCCAAAGAATGATCGTGGCGACAGTGGCGCGTTGGCTTCGTCGCCCATTCATTGTGATCACCATATGCAGAATTTAGTAACAAAGGAAATCGTCAATGTTTCAACCCTTTAAATTGCCTCCTGGGGACGTCTGCGATTTAGAAGATTTCCCCACGTTGATCAGTAAACCAGGCATCAAAAAAGAAGAGGGCGAAAAGCTCATCCAGAAAAATGCCGCCAAGATGGCGGAACTTGCCCAGGTATTGTACGCTGAGGATAAGCAAGCCCTGCTGCTCGTCTTGCAAGGCATGGACGGATCAGGCAAGGACGGCACAATTCGCTCAGTCATGCAAGGAGTGAACCCCAGAAGTTGCCAAGTCGTTTCGTTCAAGAAACCGAGTGAACTCGAACTCGATCACGATTTCCTATGGCGCATCCACAATGTTGTTCCGCGCCGAGGCAATATTGGAATTTTCAATCGTTCACATTACGAAGACGTATTGGTGGTTCGCGTCCATGAACTTGTTCCTGAAGCGGATTGGAGAAAACGGTTTGATCACATCAATCAGTTTGAAAAAATGCTGGCGGAGAATGGCACCAGGATACTTAAGTGCTATTTGCATATAAGTTATGAAGAACAACGCAAACGATTGCAGGCGCGAGTTGACAATCCTCACGACCATTGGAAATTCAATCCGCAAGACTTGGAAGAGCGAAAACGCTGGCCCGAGTATCGAACGGCCTACAATGAGGCGATCACGCTATGCAACACAAACTGGGCACCTTGGTACATCATACCCGCTGACAGAAAGTGGTATCGCAACCTGCTGATCAGCGAACTGTTGCTTCATACATTGATGGAAATTGATCCGCAAAAACCAGCGCCGATTACCGACTATTCGAATATTATTGTCGAATAAAGGGTGTCAAAGAAATTACAGCGAGCAACACTTGCGGCAGGGAGAGAACGGAAGATTGGTCGATGTCCAATTCGTCAACGCGATAGCCATCCGACCTCAACCAGTTCGAAGCCAAAGCTAGGCAGCTGAATGGCTCTCAACTTGTGGTTCGCCGTTACGCGCAATATTGCCATTAGCGTTCAGCATTTCCAAGTTGCGGTACTCCTCATTGTTGAAAGCCTCACGCGTACCAAAAGCAAATTTCAACGCCAGCCCAGCATACGAGTTTGTTTGTAGCAAGTTGTCGTAGAACTCCGGTGCCAGTTTTCGCAATTTAGGTAGGCGGAACCAAGGGATATAGTGAAAATCGTGATGTTCGGTATGCAGCCCAAAATTGAACGTGATCCAATTGATGGGGCCATAGTTCGAGGAACTTGGCTGGTAACAGTTATGTCCATGAAAATGTGAATTGCTCAGAATCAAACCGAATACCAGCGGGTGCAAAAATCCAGTCGTGAATAGTGCCGTCACAAACAAGTAAATCAACGGAGCCCATCCAAAAAAGGCGTAAAGCAATATGAACATCGACAGACTGGCTAACGGATAGGTCACTGCCCAAGTCTCCAGCTTATATCGGTGGTATCCCGAAACCAAATGCTCGTCCGCCAAAATTGCCAGCACGGTTTCATTCGGTTTAAAACTGCGCGTGAAGGGGAGCGACACGAAATAGGCGATCAACCCGACGATGGCACGCATCAATTGGGTGAACAGCATGAACGCCGCAATCGGCCAAAAGAGGGGCGTCGTTAGCCACGTTGTCATGCGGCGGACTTTTGGCCCTGGATAGTACCCGAAAATCCGATCTTTGAACGCGAGAAGAATGGATCGGCGACGCTTTACGAAATCCTTCTTCGAGCCGAGATGGTTATGGTGTACGTGATGTTCAATCCACCAAGTGTGATGCCCGGGATAGAACATGGGCAGAGAAGTAAGCGTGAACAACCAACGATTCGCTGCTTTACTTTTGAAAATAAGTGAATGGTTACATTCGTGCGCAAGATTGAATAACGCCATGTTGATAATGGCTCCCAAAAAATATGCAGTGAGCAACAGCGCCCACCATGGCAACCACGCCATAGAAATTGCTAAGCTAATTTGTAACGCAGCAAGCCCCACGCAAAAAATCGCTGTCGTCCAAGATCGACCGAATAGGTCTTTCACGTCTGGATGCGCTTTCAGGATGGCCCGCGCTCTTTCACGGTGCCAGACCGCATCGGGTTGTTCATCGTCGCTGATGCGATCGCAGATATCAATTTCGAATCCGGGAAAGACAGGTGCCGGAGTCCCGAGAACCCGCCAATGAAACTTAGGAGTAAACCCGCCGGGTATATCTTGTGTTTGTGCCATACTCAAACGAATCCATAAAAATTCGGTTCAAAACGTAATTTAGTGGCAAACGCGACCATCGCGTCCATGGCCATTTTTCGAATTCACGAGGGGCAGAGAGACCGGGGTCCAGAGAAGTACAGCAAATGCAGTTATCACATTAGGGATTTGGTTGCCCCACAGTCCAAAACACCTGATTCAATGTCACACAATCTAACAAGTTTTTGGCTACCCATGCAAGAATGATGGTGGTTTAGCCGAGTTGATGGAGGAACACGTACGCATGGCGAACGATTGTTTGAAAGTCTCTGCGATCAATTTGACGCAAAATACTACCAGTTTCTTGCGTGAATTATCCATGTTTTCGTTGAAGTCAATGAGCGGCCAAGTACATTAAAAAGGTAACAAGATAAAATTTGTCGCGAACGAATCCCTCGAAAAGTACTCGATCGCGCGAAAGAGTCTGGTTCTGATGCTCGCCTCAATCGCCAATCGTAGGCGGGGAAAACGAGTTCACAGTGCAGCGAACTTGATTGTCTGGGTGATCGAGAATAACGAAGTTTCCTTTGTGAGTGTAGGCCGATTGGACGACTGTTCCATCGGCCTCACTTTTTTTGTAAACACCTCATTGGCATGCTGTCATTGGGAGCCCTTCCCACAGGATCCGGCCCCCGGTACGAATTCAACAAACTTGAGTCATTAACGCTACCGGCACAAGTTCATGTGTCAAAGTTCGAACGCGGGCATCTGCAACTTGGGTTACGAACGATAGGACAGAGTTCTTAATACTGCAACTCGAAGTCCAACCGAGACAGGCAGGCTCATGCCTTGCAGAACAATGAGCAGTCGTCGGAGAACTCGCGACGAGTGAACCTCTACGAACCAGCGGATCAGAATTTGTTCGACGGAGTTGGATAACGGACCGCAGGTTCATTATCGCAACCGGTTTCGACCGACGTGGTGCGTACCGCACAGTCGACCTTGAGCAATTTCCGAGAGTCCGTAGTGAGCAACGCGACTTTCGGGGACTCGGGTGATCCCCTTCGTTGGAATGCCGGATGGGGACGTGCATTTATGGTGTTGTGGGAACGATGCCAAACAACGGACGCCCCTATCCGTTTGCTAAGTTGTCCAGGCGCACCGTTTTGGCAATGGAAGTTAAGGCTTGAACTACAATGAAGAAGAAAACGTCTCCCTCAATTCGTCGGCCAGCTCTGCATATCGCACGTAAAAACTGCGTGATATCCAACCCAGATAGAAGTTAAGCCCGACGGAAAATAACAACATGAACCAGAGAAAGTACAAGTGTTTGTGATTCGCATCGATTTGGCCAGCAAGTTCGCTTTGCCGTGCTGTATTTGCGTTGATGGATGCCGGTGGAACTTGATTACTTACGTCAGTGAGTGGCAGATTGACGCCTAACGTAGGCGCTTTCTGGGCCGTCTCAATTTGTTGTGGGATATAGGGTTGGTCGTGACCTAAATTCACGTTTTGGCGAACGGGCCACGTCGTGTCACGGTCAAAATTCTGTGGTTGATTCTGGTTCAGTTGATTCTGGCTTAGGTTGCTTGGGAATAACTCCGGCGGACCTTGGTTACCTTGAAATGAACTGTTTTGTGGCGGTTGCAAACCCGTTATTTGATTCGTATTCCCGTTTGGCCACGAGTTTCGCGTGTCACCAGAGTTGGGTGAATAGCGGTCTCCCTGCGGTTGCTGGCGATCTTGCATATTCGATGAATTGTCTGAGTTACCACCACCGAAGCCTCGTTGATTTCTAAAGTCGATGTCGTTCTGATCAGCCTGAAAACCTCCGCTAGGTTGATTCGACCGAAATTGATCTTGAAAACCTGGTTGTTGATTGCCTGTGTTCGTGTTGGAAAATCCTGAATTCGTGCCCCCGAATCGCTGCTCATCGGGCGTCGAGAAAGGCTGTCGCGGTCGTTCATTCTGATTGTTTGTCGGCTGGTTGAAACGCGACATCTGGTCATCCACTCTTCCGTTGCCGCGAAAGTTGTCATCGAAACGATTGGTGTCAGTTTGGTTGTTGAAATTGTTGGTATTCCATCCCTGATTCGGATTAATTTGTGGAGTTCCCTGATCGTTGAACTGGCCGCCGTTTCCAGAATTTGAATTTGTCGGCGCGGGAGATTGTGGGATTAGATTGGGCTCGCCAAGTCTCGAATTTGCGTTCTGGGAATTTTGGAGCGTCTGCAAAGAAAGTGGCGAGGTTCCCGTCCGCGGCACAAACTCGATTTTGACGACATCGAATCTGACTTCTTTCACATGCTCTGGGACCTTGCTGTAAAGACTTTCACCATTTAGCAGGTCACGAATATCGTCTTCATTAAGTTGAAGTCGAAAAATGTTCTCGGCTTTTTGTTCTTGCGACCAAACGCTCGACACAAAAAAATTAGAACCGGTTAGCAAGATCCCATGCAGCCAAATAATTGAGGCCAGTGTTGACACGAAGCGGATTTGATTCACTTTCGGCTTCCTTTAGATAGCACAATCCATTGCAGGGTGACCAGCTCATCACCCAACATCATTTACCTTGCTGACCATATTAGCCATTTTGCCACGTTTTGGTAAATAGCAACTTCTTTAGGCTGCGCGTTGTGCAATCATGACACCGATTTGCCACATGATCACTACCAGCCCGAGTGGTAGAACCCATAGGGCAAACCAATGAAGCATGCCTTGGTTTAACAGTTTCACCAGCAATGCCAGCGCAGCAAGACCGACGACAAAAGCCACTAATGCAGCCACCAGTACCATCGAAATCGGCTCGTTTGGCTGAGTCCCTATAACTTCCAAAATTTCCAGGCACGTCGCTCCCAAAATCGCGGGAATCGCCAAGAGGAATGAAAAGGCAGCAGCCGAATCACGTCGCATCCCAAGAATTAACCCGGCCAAGATGGTAAATCCGCTGCGTGAAATTCCTGGCATCAATGCAAAGGCTTGAAACAGGCCTATGAAGAGGGCTCCTTTCCAAGTCAAATCCAGATAGCCCCGACTGAAATCGGGTGCAGGATCGCTCGCGCCATTAGTCTCCGACCCGTGGTCTGCCCGTTTTTTTGACTCCGTAGATTGATCATTTGTTGGATCAAGATTCTTCCTCTTGACCTGCTTCTTGGGCTGAAACGTGCATAGAGCGAGTCCGGTGATGAACAACATGCCCCCAGTCAGAATAAATTTTCCAAAAAATCCCGAAAATGTTTTTTTAAAAACCACCCCGACAACCGCCGCAGGAATCGTGCCGACGATCAAAAGCAAAATGACTTTTCGATCCGCGCCAAGCATCGCCAATATCCGCTTACGATAGTAAACCAAAATTGATAAGAGCGTGCCAAAGTGTAATGCGATGTTGACAAAAGTGCTCGGTTGTCCCCCCAAGAAGACGGCAAACACATTGAGATGGCCAGAGGAGCTAATGGGAAGAAATTCCGCGACCCCCTGTAAAATCGCCAGAAGAATGAGCCTAGTGGTTTCGGAAAAATGCGGAAGCGGCAATGATTCAAATGGCATTCGTGGATTCTCTTTGAAATAGCCCTCAATTTGAACTGGTTGGACCACTGAGCCCCATGGCATAGGCGATCGCGAACTGTTTTGTATGAGAAATGCTTAGCAGAATTTGGTCAATATTACTTTCGCGGGCGACTTCGAGGGCTTTGCCACTTAGTTCAACCAGAGGTTCACCGCTGGCGAGTAACACGACCTGAATCTCAGTCCATTGAATGCCGCGCGCCCATCCGGTACCCAATACCTTGAGCACCGCTTCTTTTGCTGCCCAGCGGCCGGCGAAATGTTGACTCGCCGCTGCGCGGTTGGAACAGTATTCAATTTCCTGCTTAGTGTAGACGCGATTAATAAACGTATTTCCATGTTTTTCAAGCATTAGCTCGATTCGAGCAATTTCAATCAAGTCAGTGCCGATCCTCACTACATTCATCATCTGTTTCGCTGGCTACTTTGAGCCGTCAGTTGGTATCGATAGTTAGCTGCCGGAATTTTCGGCTGTTTGTCAACGGCATTGCGATTCCCATGCCGAATGCAATTAGAATTTTACGCCGCATGCTTCCTGCGCCCGCAGCAAGACTGAGCCAGCCTTCTTGCGCGCGGCGGTTGCTCCAGCGGCGAGTATTTGCCGCACTTCGTCGGGCTTCGCTTCGTATTCACGCCGCCGTTCCCGTGCTTCCGAGAAATAGTTTTCCGCCGCATCGGCCAACGTTTTTTTTACTTCGCCGTAACCAAATCCCCCCCTCCGATACAAATTCGCCAGTTCCTGCACGGAGACATCATCGGCAAAGAGTGAATAGAGTTGAAACAAATGATCGGGCTCAGGATCTTTTGGCTCTTCCATTGGACGCGTGTCGGTAGTGATACGCATAATCTTCTTGCGCACTGACTTTGGTTCTTCGAAGATCTCGATGGTGTTGTCGTAACTCTTCGACATTTTTTCTCCATCGGTGCCAGGTACCTTGGCTGACTTCTCCAAGATCTTCGCTTTGGGTAACACGAAAACCTCGCCGTATTGGTGGTTAAATTTTCCGGCTAGATCGCGACAAACTTCGATGTGCTGTACCTGATCTTCCCCGACTGGGACGATTTCCGAGTCGTAAGCCAAGATGTCCGCTGCTTGTAAGATCGGGTACGTAAATAGACCGACGTTGCTGGCCAGCCCTCGTGCGACTTTGTCTTTGTATGAAACACAGCGTTCAAGTAAGCCGAACGGTGCTCCCGACATGAGCAACCAGTTCAACTCGCTGACCTCGGGAACGTCGCTCTGTACGAACAAGATCGCGTGATCAGGATTCAAGCCCAACGCCAGCAGGTCTATTGCCGCGTCCAAAGTATTCGCGACCAACTCCGCTTTATCTCGCACCGTCGTCAAGGCATGCAGATTGGCAATAAAATAGTAAGCTTCATCCTCAGTTTGCAGGTCAATATATTGCCGAATGGCTCCGAAATAATTGCCCCAATGAAATCGCCCAGTCGGCTGAATCCCTGATAGTACACGCATGGTTGAGATGGTTTACAAGAGTCAAATGCTCTTTAGGTTTGTTTAAATGTTTAAGTTGTTGAAAAAGTTCTTTACGCCCGGCGTTCACAAAACGCGCAGCAAAGTCTGTTCGCTCACACAATGTGACATAAACAACATCGAACGTGGTCAATTATGGTTTTCCGCCGAATTTGGATCAATGGGTAACGCCGAATGAGTTGTCTACACAGTTCATCGATTAATTTTGAGGCCAAATCAAGATCAAGCCATCGATTGCAAGCCAAGTGATGTAAACACGAGCATTGAACGGATCAAAACTTGAGAACAGAGTTGATTCCGAGAATTGCCAAATTTTCCTCAAAAAATTTGGTAGACTAGACAGAGGAAAAAATTGCAAACACAACTAAAATTGTCGTGCATTCGAAACATGCATCGAAAGAGGCATTGAGTTGCCAAGGTGGAGGCTAGTATGAAATCGGTTCCCATTCTGGTACTTCTTCTCAATTTAATCGCGGCTGTCGGTACTGCCCAGGACAAATATGCTGTCGTCATCGGCGTCAATACGTATGACACCAGCATGTTTAAGAACCTCCGGTACGCTGAGAAAGATGCGGAACAACTGGACCAGACGCTCAAACACTTGGGCTTCAAAACAACGCTGATGACAAGTGCCGCCGAAGCAGCTCAACACCGGCCAACAACTCCCCGCAGAATCATCGAAGCCGTCCGAGGCGTCGCTGCCAGTTGTATTGACAAGGACATTCTGGTAATTGGCCTTTCCGGACACGGTGTTCAGTTTTTGGATGAGGAATTATTGCCCGGTGAGATTCGTGAATCTTGGTTTTGCCCTAGCGATGCCAACTTAGCTGACAAAACGAGCTTGCTCAAAATCAGCGAGCTGATGGAGTTGTTAAATTCATCCAAGGCGGGACGCAAGTTGCTTCTGGTCGATGCCTGTCAGGAACAGATATTGTCATTGGAAGGAGAGCGGAAAAGTGGGTCGACTAGGCTCAATCTAGGCAGCGTGCACGAACATCCTCCGCAAGTCCCCATGGGTATGGCAGTGCTCTTTAGTTGCAGCCCAGGACAATTTAGTTGGGAGCATGACAAGTTGGGTCATAGCGTCTTCACTTATCATGTTATTCAATATCTTCGTGGTTCAGCTGGATTTCGAGCCTACGATGCAGACGATTTGGATTTGAACGGATTGATGAATTTTGTGAGTAAACGGACTAACGAATACGTTGTCAATAACTACCTGAGTACTACCGGACAATTACCGGTCCTACACGGGACAAGCGCAAATTGGTCTCTGGGTAAGTTGAGTCGCTTGGAGTTATTTACACTTTTGGACGAGGTTTCTGAGCTTCACAAGGCTTCAAAGCATTCGGATGCTTTGGCTATCGCGCGACAGGCACTAATCGTCGCAGAGCGTGATGCAGGTCCCGACCACCCAGACACGGCAGCCACCCTAAATGCTCTAGCGAAGCTCCACTTTGAACATGGGGAATACGACAAATCGGAGAGTCATTACCAACATGCCTTGAAAATCCTCGAAATGGCCAAGGGTTCCGACCACGCAGACTTAGGCGCGAGCTTGATTGGATTGGGTACAGTATACTTGGACAAAGCTCAAATATCGCAGTCCGAATCTTGTTACCGCCGAGCATTAGAGGTCCTCAAGCAGGCATTTGGAGAAGACCATCCAGAAGTTGCTACCAGCATGAGCGGTTTAGGACAACTGCACCATTTTCTCAAAAACGATTTGGCGTCTGCGGGATCATTTTATAAACAATCGCTCGCGATCAGAGAAAAGGTTTGGGGCCCAGACCATCCTGATGTTGCTGAGAGTCTTGTTGATCTTGGTTTGTTCTACAGAGATCAACGAGACTTAGCTAATGCAGAGCTGCTGCTTAACCGCGCCGTTTCGATAGCTGAGTCGGCATATGGACCAAATCATTCACTTATTGGCCAATACTTGTCACATCTGGGTGGGCTAAGATACGCCAGAGGTGACTTTGCAGACGCCGAATCCCTTTACGAAAAATCCTACGCAATCATGATAGAAAGCCTCGGTGACGAGCATCCGTATACGGCAACGGTCATGATATCGATGGCGGAGAATCGCATGTACCAGGGTAATTCCACGGATGTGGAATCGCTTTTGCGACGTTCCATTGCAATCTATGAGAAAACCCTCGGCACGCAACACCCAATTTTGCCCGATCCCTTGGACCTATTAGCCGCGTATTATCAAAATTATCAGCAGGATTATGCCAAGGCTGAGTCACTCTTCAAACGTTCGCTGAAGATCAACGAAGAGGCGTTGGGCCGAAACCACCCTTCCTTCGCTAGAAGCTTACAAAACCTCGGCGTTTTCTATTTGGATCAGAGTGATGTGGCTCGGGCGGAACCACTCTTGAAGAATGCATTGAGCATACTGGAATCAGCCCATGGAACTGAACATGTCGATGTGGCAAACTGCTTAAGCTATGTCGCAAGACTATGTTTTGAGCAGGGGGATTTTTCAACCGCCGAAACACTGGCCAAGCGTGGGTTGGCAATTCTGGAGCGAAACTTTAAGGCCGATGATCCAGAAATAGCATTTGGTTTAAACCTCTTAGCTCATGTTTATTACAATCAATCGAAATTTCGTGACGCCGAACCACTCTACCAGCGATCGCTAGCAATCATCGAGAAAGCGTTTGGTTCGAATCACCCGGATGTTGCCGGACAGCTAGAGTTTCTGGCGAATTTGTATACGGAGACCGGAAAGAAAACGCAAGCCGATGAACTGAGAAACAAAGCCGCAGCGATTCGCGCTTTGAACCGATAATCCATCGTTTCGATGTTGTGAGCTAACAGATCTCCGATTGCGTGCATAGGTTGGCTCCCTAGGCAGTTTAAGTTCACGTTAATCGACGGTCTCGTTGTCGATGAACGATTACTGGGAAGCTTGGATGGTTGGTCATGGTAGCTGGCTTGCCGCAGAACTGAAGGATGCAAATACGAATCCGCGTGTGTTGAAAAAGAAATGGCCTGATCCATTTGGAATCAGGCCATTGTGTTCAATCGGTAAATTTTTGTGTCAATGCTCAGTTAGCGCCCAACAGATCGTCGGCGAAGCAACATTCCAGCCATCGCGAACAGTAGTAACGTGCCCGAGGTTGGCTCGGGAATCGCAATCAGATTGGAGACAATGAAATTGCCGTTTGCTCCAGACGTGCCAGCGGCGTTGCCCGTCCAGCGAGCGGCGAAATCTGATCCCCAACCATCGCCCGCTGTTGGAACTGCATCGAAGCTCGGGTTGACAATCGTACCACTGATCTGGGGACCGAATCGAAACTCGATCGCCAAGTCACCCCCGTTATACAAATAGCCAGAGTCGAACGTAATCGCTGGACCAAAGTCGTTGGGGCCGGGACCCGTCAGAAATGATCCTGCAGCGATCGTGAGCGGACCAGTACGGACCGTCGATCCAACGCCCGTAAAATTGTCTGCAAACGTATTGCTCATCGCGGATGGAGCTACACCTGGCCCGATTACGACATTGAAGAAGTCGAAACCGACATCCTCGGGTGGCCAATTATTCGCAAAGCCACCATTCAGTCGAATTTGCATGCCTGTAATCTGTTGACCAACAATATTCGTCAGTTGGTTTGCAGCGATGGTCATCTGATAAGTGCGACCAGCGGCAAGCGTTGAAAACAAGAAAAACGCACCCGTTGCTTCACTGCCTGCGGCGTAATTTGGTACGACGACATCGGCCTTTGCCGCCGTAGATCCTAAACTGAGAAATAAGCATAAACTCAAAACTCGTCCAATTTTAACTCGCATGTTTACCTCCTATGCTGTGGTAAATCCAAAAACGGTGTTAACACGCTAGAAACTGTCAACAGTTTAACCCCTTCAGCTTAGTTAAATTGGCTAGTCATGGAACCCAGTTCATCAACTAAAATTTAATTTTTTTCAATTTTCCCGCTCAATAACTTTATCGATTGAAATTCAGTAGGTGTTATGCAATGGTCTCGTCCACCAGTGGAATCACCCCTCCTTTCTATGGGTACACGGTTTTCGGTGACAATAGTTGGGGATTTTGCACGAAATGTGAGAGAATGGTGGTTATGTCAGCTGGTCAACTCTCTCGGTAACTAAAGAGCATCGCAAACAGACGTTGAATCCTGATTTGCTCGAAAAACGGGTGCGGTGCGTGCTCAGTCGATATAAGTGATTCAAGATCTTGCCGTAATCGTTGGCCGTGCGCATCGCAAACGTCTACAGTGCGAATCAACGCGCTTTGACCTGACTATCAAACGGAAAGCCAAAGGAGTCGTTTTGTTTCGCTAAGCTCCTTGCTTGTCCAGTTTTGAAATCCTCTCATCCACAGTCCCCGAGTTGACCTCACATACCGAAATAATCAAAGGTTCCATCCAGAACATTCACGCGTTCATTCGCCAAACACCAATAAAGTAGCACCACTAAATAAATTTCGCTAAGCATGATAAAATCAGTCTAATTCACATGTTTGAAACCAGTTGATGACCTAACATACGCTTGGCATGAATATTAAAAACCTATTGCAACGTTTAGAAATTCAGCCATCCAATCCGGGGGCCTGTATCGGCGCGGGTGCTTGGATTACTGACGCTGCTGGCGAACGCTTGGTTTCGTACTCACCCATCAATGCTGCGCCAATCGGCGACGTAATCATGGCCACTCGCCCCAGTTACGACCAGGTCGTGGATCATGCTATATCGGCTTTCAATCAATGGCGTGAAGTGCCAGCGCCAGCGCGAGGTCAACTTGTGCGCGATTTGGGAAACGCCTTACGTGATGACTTGGAACCGCTGGGCGAATTGATCTCATTGGAGATGGGGAAAATCCGTGCTGAAGGCATCGGTGAGGTCCAAGAGATGATCGATATTTGCGACTTCGCAGTAGGGCTTTCTAGACAATTATGCGGTTCGACGATGCATTCAGAACGACCGAAGCATCGTATGTATGAGCAATGGCATCCTCTTGGGGCAATCGGCATCATCAGCGCGTTTAATTTCCCCGTCGCCGTATGGTCCTGGAATGCGGCGTTGGCTGCCGTCTGTGGAGACACCATGATTTGGAAACCATCGCTGCTGACGCCGTTGGTTAGCATTGCAGTACAGCACATCTGCAATCGAATTACCGCTGATCATGGCGTCGGCGGGATTTTCAATCTCGTGATTGGCGGCAACGAAGAAATCGCCGGTCCCATGGTCGCGGATCGCCGCTTGCCGCTAATCAGCTTCACAGGTTCATGCAGCGTAGGGCGACGGGTATCACAAGTCGTAGGAGAAAGATTGGGGCGGTGTCTATTGGAATTGGGTGGGAACAATGCCATGATCATCGAGCCGGATGCCAATCTCGATTTGGCAGTGCGTGCCATACTCTTTGGTGCTATTGGTACCTCCGGGCAACGCTGTACAACAACACGTCGATTATTGGTGCATGAGTCAATTATCGACTCCCTATCCAATCAGCTAATCGCCGCTTATCGCCAAGTGAAGATCGGAAACCCCCTCGATAAAGGGGTCATCATGGGCCCGGTGGTTTCTGCGACTGCGATCGAGTTATTTGAAAAGACGCTAAAGCAAGCGCAGATTGAGGGTGGCGAAATCCTAGTCGGCGGTCGAATTCTCGATGGCCCAGGTTACTACGTCGAGCCGACCATCGTCCGCATGCATGAACATTCGGACCTGATGCATCAGGAATCGTTTGTGCCCATTCTCTTTTTGTTGAGCTACCGGAGTCTGGATGAGGCGATGGCCATGCAGAACTCGGTACCGCAAGGCTTAAGCAGTTCGATTTTCACTACAAACCTAATCGCTGCGGAAAAATTCTTGTCAGCATCCGGTTCAGATTGTGGAATTGCCAACGTTAATATTGGCACGAGCGGTGCTGAGATCGGTGGTGCGTTCGGTGGTGAAAAAGACACCGGCGGGGGACGTGAATCGGGTTCGGATGCCTGGAAGATCTACATGCGCCGCCAAACTAACACGATCAATTGGTCGGACAAGCTGCCGCTGGCGCAAGGCATCAACTTCGGATAACACGGACTCGTTATCCGAGTCTCCGGCTACGTTCATTTTTGAAACATGCGAATCGAGTCGCCATGGGTTTGTTAGCATCAACTCCTCAAATCGAACCGACGTTAATCCGCACGTTTTTAGCGCAGAAATACGGTTGGCAAGTGGAGGAATTGCGTCCTTTGCCTAGTGAACGCGACCAAAACTTTTTGGTTACTTCGTGCTCCGGCGAGAGAAGTGTCTTCAAGGTTGTTTCTGGTGAAGACGATCGCGTGATCATTGAAGGCCAAATTGCGATTTTGCACCACATAGGGCAATACAAAGCGCTGTCTCCGACCCCAATCAAGTCGTTGTCCAATTTGGATTATGAGCGTATCGAAGACAGCCACCAGAATGCACATTACGCATATATGGTGACGTACCTTCCTGGTAAGCCACTCGCGAATGTTCGTTATCATTCTCCTCAATTAATTCAGGACTTCGGTCGAACAATGGGGAGTTTGGATCGAATTCTCGAAACATTTGATCACCCAGCCTTTCATCGTAAGTTCTGCTGGAGCCCAAATGATTCTGCAAGTGTGATTCATCAGAAAATTCACCTCGTTTCAGAACCTGGGTTAAGGTCTAACGTCGACAACTTGGTACGTCGGTTCGACCGCCATGCGATGCCGGTTTTGGCTGAGTGCCCTAAGTCGATCATCCACAACGATGCCAATGATCATAATGTCTTGATTTGCACGGGTCCGGAAACGACAGGCGATCACGTTGTCGGAATTATCGATTTTGGCGATGTCGTTCACACGTGGACCGTGGCTGACTTGGCAACGGCGATTGCCTATTTGATTTTGAAGAAACCGGATCCGTTGCGAACGGCTCAACTGATGGTTGCCTCATACCATGCAGAAAGACCTCTTAGCGAACAGGAGTTACAGGCACTATTTGGGCTGGTTGGTATGCGATTATGTACGAGTGTGGTCATGGCCGCTGAAAATATGCAACAGCGTCCGGACGATCCGTATCTAGCAGTAAGCCAGAATTCGATTCGCGAAATTCTGCCGCAGATCCAAGCAATATCTTACGGACTGGCGACCGCCGCATTTCGCGCTGCCTGTGGGTATGATCCGATGCCCAGAAGTTCAGTGGTCATCGATTGGTTGAGGGGCAAACGGAACGAGTTTGCCTTTCCTCTAAGCGGTCACGATCGCAGTTCAGGCATTGCCCTCGATCTAAGTGTATCAAGTCCGCTGGTAGCGCAACTCTCTTGGCCAATTACAGAACCTCAGTCGACCGATCTGATTTTCACCACGCTTGAGGAGCATGATGCAACCTTTGGCTACGGCGGGTATTTGGAGCCGAGGTGTGTTTACACTTCCGATCAATTTCTCGCCTCAGACGATGAGAAACAGGCTAGGACCCTCCATTTAGGCATCGATTTGTTTGCTAAGTCAGGAAGCGAAGTCGTCGCGCCTTTGGCAGGTAACGTGGTCTACGCCGGTACCATCGACCGGGCACTGGACTACGGCACACTGGTGATTTTGGAACATCGCACCGATGCGGACGCTGTGTTTTATACGTTGTACGGCCATCTTGCGAGAAACACGCTGGATTGTGTGAGGTCGAAACAAAAAATGGCACGTGGTGAAACGATCGGCTGGTTGGGGGACCCCAGCGAAAACGGTGGCTGGACTTCCCATTTGCACTTCCAAATTATCTTGGATCTCTTGGACTACGAACATGACTTCCCCGGTGTGGGACAAGTATTTTTGGCAGATGTTTGGTCCAGCATCTGTCCAGACGCCGACTTGATGCTTGGCCTGAAAGCGACCGATGAAAAGACGAGCCAACATGTAGACGCGCCGTCGAATTCGTTGCAACGCCGTTCCTTGGCAATCTCGAACCAGCATCGTTTACCTGCTGAGCGCTGGGATGCGACATCAAAACGAAGGTCACAGTTATTTGGCGGCAATGTTCGACTCAGCTATCGTGAGCCGTTAATGATTTGTCGGGGTCGAGGCAGCCACTTGTTTTCGCACGACGGACGTGCGTATATCGATGCATACAACAATGTTCCGCATGTTGGTCATTGCCATCCGGAGGTCGTTGAGACGGCAGTTCGTCATATGCGAGTCCTCAACACTAATTCGCGATATTTGCATGAGGTGCCACTTGCTTTTGCTGAACAGTTATTGCAGACATTCGACCCCTCGCTTGATGTTTGTTATTTCTTGAACTCGGCCAGCGAAGCCAATGAATTGGCCTTGCGGCTTGCACGAAATTTTACGTGCGGTAAGGATTTGATCGTGTTAGATGGAGCCTACCATGGGCATACCACCACTCTGATCGACATCAGTCCCTACAAACACAACGGTCCAGGCGGCCACGGGCCCGCAAATTGGGTTCATGCGGTTCCGCAAGCGGATATCTATCGCGGCCCTCATCGAGATCCATTGCACGCTGGTGTGCAGTACGCCGAGCATGTGGCAGTAACCGTGGATGAACTCAATCGAAGCGGGCGGCAACTTTGCGGATTTATTGCCGAGTCATGCCCCAGCGTCGGCGGTCAGATTATCTTTCCTGAAAACTATTTGAAAAGTGTGTATGAAATCGTGCGAAAAGCGGGGGGAATTTGCATTGCCGATGATGTTCAAACTGGCTATGGGCGATTGGGTACCGCCTTCTACGGTTTCGAGTTGCAAGGAGTTATCCCCGACATCGTCGTGTTGGGCAAACCGATGGGGAACGGCCACCCCTTAGCCGCTGTTGTCACGCGGCGAGTAATTGCCGATGCCTTTGACGACGGCATGGAGTTTTTCAGTACGTTTGGCGGAAACACCGTCTCCTGTGCAGTAGGATCAAAAGTACTTGAAATTGTGCAGCGCGATAATTTGCAGCAGCACGCCCTTATGATCGGCAAACAATTATTGCTCGGTTTCAACGACTTGAAGAACCGGCACGCAGTGATTGGCGACGTGCGCGGAAGCGGTCTGTTTTTGGGCATTGAACTCGTGAAGGAGCCAACAAGTCTGGAGCCGGCAACCGCCGAAGCCAGTTTCATAGTGAACCGCATGAAAGATCGAGGTATTTTGATCGGAACCGATGGGCCGTTGCACAACGTGCTAAAAATTCGTCCGCCGCTGGTGTTTTCCGAGCGAAACGCAACGCAATTGCTCGACGCCTTATCCGTGACCCTTGATGAACTACCCTAACTCGGCAACGCTTCACGTGGCTTTCGTGTCGTTGTTGGGAAACGGCTGCAGGGAAACACCGAAAGAACTGCACCGACAAATTAGTGCTTGTCTCTGGCTAGATTTTGAATCGAGAGTAACCACGTCAATTGGGCTTGTTTTCGATTGCTTATGGCATGAAATTATCGGTGCTGGTAAGCGAATCCTGCTATGATCATGTTTAAAATTTTTTCTTAAATCGAAGTTTAGAATGTTGCGACTATCATTGTTGTACGTGGATTTGAACCTAACGGTTGGCGAATTGTGCGGGGAGAAGGTTAGCACGGCCAAGTGTCGAATACGTCTATTTGACGATGTTCCATGCCAAGCGGAAATGTTCAGCTTCCGCCTGAAATTTATTTGACCAAGCGTGTTTGATCAATTGTTGAGCTATTGGCAGTTTCCGGAATCTGCGCATTCGCTTTTGATGGATGAACCGCCATCAACACACTTTTAGGACCCGAAAGATCATCTATGACGAATTGGAACGAGGCTGTTGAACGCGAATGCCATATTTTGGTGGAACTCGCTTTACGTGAAGACTTGGGCGGAAGGGTCGATTGCACAACATCTGCACTCGTTGATCCACGCGTGCAAGGCAGTGCCGCTTTTGTGGCGCGGAAGAATGGAGTGGTTTGTGGTGTCGAGGTGGCAAAAGTTGTGTGCCGTAAATACTCGGACCAACTCTCGATTCAAACGCTGGTCGCTGATGGCCAACGCGTGAAAACTGACGAGACGATCGCCGTCATCAAGGGATCAGCGTCCGCGATCCTCGTTGTGGAACGGACTTGCTTGAATTTTTTGGGACGTCTTTCTGGCATTGCGAGTTTGACTTCAGAATTTGTAACGCGTGTTGCTGGAACAAACGCCAAGATCTTTGATACGCGTAAAACGACACCAGCATTTCGGCATTTGGAGAAATATGCGGTGCGGTGCGGTGGCGGTCAAAATCATCGTTTCGGATTGTTTGACGCAATATTAATCAAAGATAACCATTTGGCATTTGCTGCTGCATCTGTAACCGCAGAGCAATCGATTGAATGGGCTGTGTCCAAGGCACGCGAATGGATAGCCGATCATCAGCAAGAGTTGCCTATGGGATTGCAGACAATCGTTCAAATCGAGGTTGATGATTTGCAGCAATTAGAACGTGCCCTAGTTCTACCGATCGATATCGTACTGCTCGACAACATGTCCGTTGCGGATATTGTGCAAGCGGTCAAGCTGCGGAACACCATCCAACCGAGCATTGAGCTTGAGATTTCAGGCGGCGTGAATTTGGATTCCGTGCGCGACTTCGCCAGCACTGGCGTCGAAAGAATCAGCGTAGGTGCGATCACGCACTCGGCAATCAATTTCGATATCGGGTTGGACTGGGAAGTCCAGTAACTTAGCGATTCGAACCAATTCGTATTTGAATCAATAATTCCTGATGTTCCTGTTACAACGATTCTGTTCAGCTGAGCCAATGCCGAAAATAAGCAAGTTTGTCACGATAGCGGATTGAATCTGCAGCAAACTCGGCAGAAACGGTCAGGTTCTGTGACCGCCAATTCAGAAATTCTTTTGACGTTTTTTGTCCTCAACCTAACCTTGTTTTGGTCGCACGCAGTGTTGGGGAGCAAGTGCGGGTGATCGCGTTTGACGGGGTGGCATTAGCCAGAGGGGACCCCGTCTTTTTTTTTGCCATGGGCTTCCACGTATCGGTCCCGATTCCGCCTTCGAAGGTATGTTCCATCAGGTCAATCGTCGATTTATGCGGAAAGATACCAATCCAACGGCAAGAATGAAGCAACAGGTGCGGTATAGAGAACTCGGCGGCAAGATTGGACGCGATGAACGACCACACAACAGGAGTTGCCGATGGATGTGAGCCAAACGCACGATTCCAAACCGATCGAATCCGACCTTTTTCATAATATGCGAGGGATTGCACATTGCCAGCGTGCGGATTCCTTACCCCAATCCGTCCCGTGAAAATCATCAGAATTTGCATTATGATGATATTTCCAAAAGTTAAATAGAATGTCTGAAGTTTCAATGATGCAGACTTTCCAAATTCGTTTGCTCCACAATCAGTTCTTTTTCGAGTATCCGTGCGATGTTGATTCAGTATAGTCGATGGTTCGTCTTTGTTCTTGTCATCGTGTCTTCGACGCTGTTGCATAGTGGTAGTTCGCCGGCCAGCGATTTCATCACGGAAGATAAGTTAGGTCCTAGCTACCAATTGACATTCGATGACGTCATCAATCACTACATCGAAGTTCGCATGGAGGTGCGAGCCGACAGTGAAGAGACGATTTTAATGATGCCAGTTTGGACGCCTGGATCGTACCTCGTGCGTGAATACGCCAAGCACATCGATCGTTTAGAGGCGAAAAACTTTAATGGCACTGTTTTGGCCGTCGAAAAGATCAGCAAGAATCGCTGGCGTGTCGCAACCATTCCTGGCCAGAGTTTTGTGGTTCAATATCGAGTCTTTTGCAACCAGCGTTCGGTGCGCACGAATTGGGCCAGCCAAAGCTACGTCATACTGAATGGAGCACCGACGTTCTTGACGGTTGTAGGTCAAATGAGTCGGCCGCATCTGGTGAAATTAGATCTGCCCAAACGCTGGTCCCGTTCAGCCACGAGCCTAGTGATGGAAAGCGAGGCACCCCATCATTTTCGCGCTGAAAATTATGACGAGCTTGTGGACAGTCCAATTGTGGCGGGGAACATTGAGACTTATCCGTTTTCGGTTGCTGGCGTAAAGCACTATCTGGTGAATGTTAACGAACTCGGTATATGGGACGGGCCGGCGAGTACTCAAGATTTGGCCAGGATGGTTGAGGTGCAACACCAGTTCTGGGGAATTGTCCCGTACGATCGCTACTATTTTATTAACGTCATCGGCGGTGGCGGTGGTGGATTGGAGCATGATAACAGTTGTTTGATCATGGCCAATCAACTTGCGTACCGCAACGAAGCTTCCTATCGTCGTTGGCTCAGCTTGGCGAGCCACGAGTTCTTCCATGCATGGAACGTAAGGCGTTTACGTCCTAAGGCCCTGGTAACCTACGACTATGAGTCCGAGGTTTACACCCCGAGCTTGTGGATCGCTGAAGGAATCACGTCGTATTATCAAATGCTCCTGTTGGTGCGGGCTGGTTTGGTTGAAGAATCCACATATCTGAATGGATTAGGAAACACAATTAGCCGTTATCAACGCAGTGACGGACGATCGGTACAATCATTGCGAGATTCATCGCATGACACTTGGATTAAGTTCTACCGGCCCGAAGATAATTCCTCGGACACGACCGTAAGTTACTACGAAAAAGGAGAGATTGTCGGTTTTTTGCTGGATGCTCAAATTCGCTCATCGACGAATGGACTGAAATCGCTTGATGATGCAATGCGAAAACTGTATCGAGAACACTCGGGCGATATCGGTTATTCACCGGAAGATTTTCAAAGAATCTGCAGTGAAGTCGCCGGCGAAGACTTGAGCGATTGGTTTGAGCTAGCCGTGAATTCAACAGAAGAGTTAGATTATCAGATCGCTGCGAATTGGTACGGACTGCGGATCGGACCCATCAATCCTGCGGCGGGAGAGCGCCAGAGCCGGATTGACCGATCGGGTAGTTCATCCACGCGGCGGACGCGTCCATGGATTGGAATTGGCGTGAGCGGGTCACCTGCCAGTAAAGCTGGGTTAGCCGCCAGTGACGAAATTCTGGCGATCGACGGCGTTCGTTATTCAGGTGAAATCGATCGACACCTGCGCGATCTGGAAATCGGCGACGTCATACGCGTGTTGATTTCGCGTGATAACAAGATCGAAGAAGTGCTTGTGGTCCTTGGAAGTCGTTCGCCAGATGAAACTTGGACGATTGCAAAGTACTCTCGAGCGACAGAACAACAGCGATTAAACCTCGATCATTGGCTGACCGTTCAAACAACGGAGTCAATAGATGATGCGAACGCTGTTGACGACGACAATTCCGACACGAACGAAGAAACGGCGGGTGAAGTTACAGACGACGACAAAGAATCCGCGAACAACAATGATTGGCCGCCAGTCGATGTCGAAAATGGCCAACAGGGTAACGAAGACGGCAAGCGTTAAGCCAAGAGTGAATCATTCATTGCGAGAATGACCAGCCTATTCATCGTCAAACGTTAAAACCAAATCATTTTTCGGCGGCTAACGAAACGCACACGATCTCTTTGTCGTTTCGCCAATAGACACATTGATTCGCGAATGCCGGATGGGACCAAACCACGTCGCGGTTACCGGTTTGTCCCGTGGGCTCTAATATTTTTGCACGATCCAATTCTTCGTAACCTTGCGGCGACATCGTTGCAATGATCAGCTCTCCCACTTCATTCGCAATGTAGAAATGATGGCCATTGCGGACGATGAATCCGGTCGTTGAATTCTGTGGGCGACCATTTGTGGTGGTTGCCATGGACTCCCAGATCTTTTCCCCCGTATCAAGCTTGCAACAGAACAAAGGCCCGCGCTCGCTGACCCCATACAAATAACCGTCGACAACTAAGGGGGGATTGTGGTCGGAATGGATTCCGCGGTTTCGCCAAACCTCGCGAGCGGTCGAGTTATCTGGATCAAGTTCGAGCAAGATGGACGTTCCTTGAAGGGCTGTCGCCAGCAAGTAACTCTCATATTGAATTGGCGCGATAATCGACATGTCGTAAGCCGGCTTGATTTCAAACGACCAGAAGACTTCGCCGGTTTCTGGATTCAGGCCATTAATTGAGCGCGGGTGCCAAATCACTAACTGCTTTCGACCTCCAATTTCAACCATGGTGGGAGGGCAATAGCCAGTGCTTTCGGAACTCAAAGCACGCCATTTCTCGACACCTGTCCGCTTGTCGAAGGCAACGGCAATGCTTCCTTCACCACCAACGACACAATATAACGTCTCTCCATCAACTAACGGATGTGCTGCAAATCCCCAGTGCGGAGCCAACCCCAAGCCATAGTCGCGTTTTAACTCTTTCGACCAAACCGGCTTACCGTCGCTTAGATTCACGCAGTGCAAATTGCCTTCAGCACCCAACGTGAATACCAAGCCTTCGTCGATTACAGGTGTGGCACGTGGTCCCGCCGGGTAAGAAATCTTGTAAGGGCAATCGTATTCGTGGGTCCACAAAATTTCACCAGTTTTCGCATTAAGACATAGAACGCGCTCGCGACCCGTCAATTCACTCGCTTTGCCTGGACTTGGTGTCGGGTCCCCGCTGGTTCTAACGTAATCCATGACAACGACCTTTCCTTGAGCAACCGCGGGACCCGCATAACCCCCAGCAATCGCCTGACGCCATAACACCCTTGGACCACCCTCAGGAAATTTGTCAATCACGTTCGATTCTGACCAGACGCCATTGCGCTGTGGACCTTGCCACTGATTCCAATCTTGACTGACGGCCGTGGTGTCGACCGCTGCGACGAAAAAGGTAACTGTTCCAAGCGCGAAAAGTCTTGCAATTGTCATGGGAGATTTCTTCGACTAAAAGTTTTCTTATTTGCAAATTCCCAGGGAACTTTGTAATTTTCAATTGTCTGGGTTCCGAGGTGACGGGAATCAATCCTAATCTGGATCGTCGTGTGCTGACCGAATCGTCTTAACGCATTGCGTGAAGTCGCTGGCACGACTAATTTATTGTCTGGCAAGTCAATCGAAAATGCAAGTCAATGATGATTAACGTGAATACAATTCAGCTGAAGTCGAACATTATTGCAGCGAAACCCAATAGTCAAAATTAGGAAGCGTGAGCAAGAACCTGAACAACGAATGGGACGTGATTGTAATCGGTGCCGGTGCCGCAGGACTGTTCGCTGCCGGTACAGCCGCGGCTCGCAATCGCCGAACCTTATTGTTAGAAAAGAATACAAAGTTGGGTGTGAAAATTCTCATGTCCGGCGGCACGAGATGCAATCTTACTCACAATACCGATTGGCAGGGGATCGCTGACGCGTTTGGCAAAAGGCAGGGACGTTTCTTAAAGTTCGCATTAGCAAATTTTCCGCCGAATCGAGTAGTATCTTTTTTTCATAATCTTGGCGTCTTTACTAAAATCGAGGAGACGGGGAAGATTTTTCCGTTGAGTAATCGCGCAATCGACGTGCGCGATGCCTTGGTGCGTTATGCCAGCCAAGCCGGAGCAGAAATAATCTACCCCGCCGCCGTCAATCACGTTCTGAAGACTGCCAACGGTTTCTCAGTGCGTTGTGGCGATCAAGAGTTTCTTGCCGCATCCGTTGTTATCGCCTGCGGTGGGCAATCCTACCCCGGTTGTGGCACCAGCGGGGATGGATATGCTTGGGTCAGGCAACTTGGCCATTCGATCATTGAACCTCGCCCTGCTTTGGTGCCTCTACGTATTCTCGAGACATGGACCCACCATTTGAGCGGGATCACGATTCCTGATACTGGAGTTTCCGTCGTCAGCACGTCTGGGAAAAAGCTCGTCGGCGACCGAACCGACTTTCGCGGATCATTGTTGTTCACGCACCGTGGTTTTTCCGGACCGGCACCGATGAACATCAGCCGCGTTTTCACGGATCCCCAAAATTCATATGATAAAGTGCTGGTTTGCGATTGGTTGCCGTCCCAGCCCGTTAATGCACTTGAACAAGATTTGCAGACTGCTCGCACGTCGCAGGGGGGACAGAGTCTTTTGACGTGGTTGAGCAACAAGGTCCCCAGACGATTGGCCGAAGCCCTGTGCATGAACTGTGATTGTGATGCCACGTTGCGGATGGCGGAGCTGAGCCGCAAATGTCAAAATCAACTTTTGCATCAGTTGAAGGCATGTCAGCTAAATGTTGATGGAACGTTAGGTTTTGCCAAAGCAGAAGTCACGGCTGGGGGTGTCGAGCTATCTGAGGTCGATGCGAAGACTATGGAGAGCAAGATCGCGCCGAAGTTGTTCTTAGTTGGAGAAATTTTGGACGTCGACGGTCCGATTGGCGGTTATAACTTTCAAGCTGCATTCAGCACGGGATATTTGGCTGGGACCGTCGCGTGATTCGGGACAAGAAATTCACAGCACCTGGACTCCGATTTGCACAATAGCCGAGCGCACGGCTGCCAGAATTTTTGCAATGATGATTCGCTAACATCGCATGACTCGGTGCGAGGCCCTTGATTAGGCAATGCCAATTACATAGGCCAGCCAAGTCGGTTGGCTGGCAGCGACTTTTCGTTGTTCCCATTTGCCGGTGCCATCCCCGGCTTCGTCAGTCTGTTCCCAATAGACGACGGCATCGCGAAAACCGGCTTCTTTGAGCACTTCGATCACTTCAGGAATCGTCCAAAATCGCCAATGGTACTCGAACAACCGATCAAGTCGACTCTTATCCGGGAAACCGAAGCTAATATTGAATGATGCCTCGCTCGTGATTGGGTTAAAACTCTCTTGCGTCCAGTAGTAGGTGAAACCTCTCTTGCCTTTCACGACCACGCGCTCATCGACATTTCCTTCTTCGTAACACGCGCCTCCGCCCTTCATGTCCAAAACCATAATCCCGGGACGGGACAAGTGACTTAACGCTGACCGGAAATACTGTCGAAGTTCGTTTCGTGTTTTAAAGATCCAGAATGAAAAATTCTGTGCGGCAACAATATCGGCTTTGTGACGATCTCGCTTGCGAACATCTTGCTGCAGAATACGAATACGGTCGAGTTGACTTTGTTTAAGATCCCGGCAGTTGTTCTCAAAACCCCATTGAATTGGTTCTGGATCTAAGTCAACGCCGATTGCCCAACGATCGCGTTTCGATTTGACCCATGAACAACAGACGGCAAACGTTCCGCAAAAATCCTCGCGCAGCACAACAGGAGTGCGTTTACATGTTTCTTTGAAAGCTTGAACAAAAAACTCAACTTCGTGATCGGGATCTTGCACAGACTTTTGGTAACAAGCGTATTTATCCGCCAGCTGGGCTTGTGTCAATTTTGATTTCATGGCTCTGGATGAAGACTCGCGGTGAATAACGGATTAATACAATATCGAAGTCGTTTCAAAATACAAGGTGGCATCTATGAATACTCTTGTGGCGTTTACTTTCTCTGCGGTTCAATGGTCATCCAAACGAGACGGCAACGATACATTTATGTGAAGCAAGACATTGAATTTGTTTGTTGTCGATTATTCATTGCGATCAAAATGAATAGCGAGATGCCGATAAAAAATGCTGTGTCAGGTTTTCGAAATGGCATGTGTTGGTAATAACTTTTCCCCTTTGTTTTGAAACGACACGAGGGAATCTTCGAAGTAATTGTTTGGAGATTATAGGAAATTGTAATCGATGCCTGCCCGTGCGGATTCGCACGGGCTGCAATAAAGTGACAAGGGTTCCTTGAAAAAGGTTGTCGAGCACGATTTAATAAGCATAACGAGTGACAACAAATTCGGATAATCAAATTGTGTTGCGATGGGGGCTGGATTTCGCAGTGGCCCGTGAGTTTCCAATCAAGTCAGGAGTACCATAATGAGTATCGCTAAACCATTTAATTTGATGCAATGGATCGAGGAACATCGCCACGAATTCAAAGTACCGGTGATGAACAAACAGTTTTATAAAGAAGCGGATGACGTTATCGTCTTCGTATCGCTTGGACCTAACACACGCAATGATTATCACGTCAATCCAACGGAAGAATTGTTTTATCAACTCAAGGGTGACATCTCCGTTCGAATTCGGCCACTGGACGGATCGCAGCCACATGAGGTGGTGATTCGCGAAGGCGAAATGTGGCTCTGTCCGCGACATGTTCCGCATCGTCCACAGCGTCCGGAAGGCACGATTGGATTGATTGTCGAGTTTCCGAGACCTGTCGGAACAACCGATGGTCTGCGCTGGTATTGCAGCGAATGCGATTCGTTGGTGCATGAGGCTTCATTCCGTTTGAAGCACATTGATCAAGATTTGCACAAGGTGATGGACAAATTCTGGAATGGTCCAGAAGCGGGCAGAACCTGTGCATCCTGTGGTACCGTAATTACACGGGCGGGGACTTTTGATTTAGCCTCGATAGAAGGCTAATGAGCTTACGCAAATCTAGTTTGGGATTGTGGCGTTTGTCAAATCTCAGCTGGCTTCGATGAACGTCAGCATGTTTCAATACAGCTAATCTTGTGCATTGCGCTTAACCGTCCTCAAATGTTGTGCTCAGTTGGCAGTTACCGCGAGCATCAGGAGCGGCGATTTATGTGCGGAATCCCGATGATCTTCCGAATTTGAATTCGAGAGCCGCTAAAACGTGCGTTCAACCCATTTCGTATCAATGGTGTGGTCCACGAATTCAGGATGTTGCAGGACTTTAACGTGGAAGTCGGTTGAAGATTTAATCCCGCCAATTCGCAATTCGCGCAGGCTTCGAACCATCGTGGCGATCGCTTGGTCACGAGTTGGACGATGCACAATCAACTTACCGATCATTGAATCATAATAAGGTGGAACGACATAGCCGGTGTGGGCGTGCGTATCGAATCGAACACCCAGGCCTCCGGGAATATAAATGTCAGTAATCTTTCCCGGAGAAGGCATGAAGTTTTTCTCTGGATCTTCCGCATTGATCCGACATTCTATAGCAACGCCTTTACAGGGAATGTCTTTCTGCTTGAACGGAAGTTTTTGTCCCGCGGCCACCATTATCTGTTGCTGAATCAGGTCGATCCCGGTCACCATTTCGCTGACAGGATGTTCAACTTGGATTCTGGCATTCACCTCGATAAAAAAGAAGTTATTGTTTCGATCGACGATAAACTCGACGGTCCCAGCATTCGTATATTCGGCAGTGCGGACGAGTCGCACGGCTGCATCACAGATTGCTGTGCGAACGCTGGTCGGCAGATTTGGTGCCGGGCTTTCCTCGATGAGTTTTTGATGGCGTCGTTGTGTGGTGCAGTCTCGTTCCCACAGATGCACCACATTGCCATGCAAATCCGCCAGGACCTGTACCTCAACGTGACGGGGGCGTTCGACAAATTTTTCCAAGTACACGCCGGGATTGCCAAACGCGGCCTTGGCCTCGGTGGTGGCTTGGTTGAACGCGGTCTTGAGGACCTGTTCATTTTCGGCAATTCGCATGCCCTTGCCCCCGCCGCCAGCCGTGGCTTTGATGAGCACCGGGAAACCGATAGTTTTGGCGACGCGTGCCGCTTCATCTTCATTTTCAATGAGCCCATCACTCCCAGGGACGACGGGCACATCGGCCGCCTTGGCCATAGCCCGCGCTTCGTTCTTGTCCCCCAACTTTTGCATCGCCTGTGGGGTCGGCCCAATGAAGTCGATATTACAATCCCGACATACCTCGTTGAAATATGCGTTCTCCGCCAAGAACCCGTATCCAGGGTGGACTGCATCTACCTTGCCGACTTCTGCGGCACTGATGATTTGATCAATTTTAAGATAGCTATCGCTGCTGCGAACTCCGCCGACGCAATAAGCTTCATCAGCCAATTCAAGATACGCACTGCCGCGATCGGCTTCGCTAAAAATGGCGACAGTCCCAATGCCCAAGTCTTTGCAAGCACGGATAATCCGCAATGCGATTTCGCCGCGATTTGCGATTAGAATTCGGTTATACATAAGAAGTCCCTACGATTTAGCGCGAGTCCGCGCGGTTTTTTCCGCTGAATTACGTGATGCGACGCGCTGCATTCTATCCAGAAGTTTGCGTTGAGATTAGCCAGTCTTGATTTTGAACAATGGGCGACCGACATCGACCGCGTCTTCGTCCTTGGCGAGGACTTCAACAACCGTACCCGAAACTCCCGCCGGAATTTCGTTGAACATTTTCATTGCTTCGATGAGACAGACGGTCGTATCGGCATTAACATGGTCCCCAACCTTCACATACGTCGGTTGATCTGGCTTTGGACGAAGATAAAAAGTACCGACCATTGGGCTCTTCACCACGGTCACGTTGGCATCATCGGCTGGGGCCGCATCCGTGGCACCCGCATGGCCGCTACCCGAAGTATGAGGCGGAAGGTGAGTTGGAGCGGCAAAATGTGTTGGATAGGCCATTGGCGCTCCAACCATTGGAAACGAACCCCCCTTTCGCAGGCGAATGCGGCGCGGTTTATGCTGCAAGTCGATTTCGCTTAACTCATGATCCTTCATCAACTCTATGAGTTCGCGTATCTTATCAACATTAAATACGTTTTCGCCATCATTCGGTTTTTCAGGTTCTTTTCGTGCAGTCATCAAATACTCCGGTCAAATGCTCGCAAAAACACGCGAACAGCTCTTATTGGTAAATTTCTAAACGCTGATTAACGCTTCTAGTCCTTGGATCCAAC
Organism: uncultured Planctomycetaceae bacterium; assembly: GCA_937862885.1. Taxonomy (GTDB): domain Bacteria; phylum Planctomycetota; class Planctomycetia; order Pirellulales; family Pirellulaceae; genus CALMEE01. The sequence goes on along the minus strand of CALMEE010000008.1, from coordinate 61,398 downwards.
CTTCCAAGCGCAGGCTAACCCACGTCATTTCGCCTCTCATTGTACACGAGAGTTTTCAAACTAGGCCAGCATATCCACCGTGCATGCCTCCAGTTCTCTCGTCAATCCCGACAGAATTTCGTACCCACTTGGAGTCACCAAGATATCATCCTCGATGCGAACACCACCCCAATCAGGTAGGTAGATACCCGGTTCCACGGTTACGACCATCCCTGCTTTCAATTCAGTATGATCGTTTGGCGCAAGCCGAGGTTGTTCGTGAATTTGCAATCCAAAACCGTGCCCCAATCCGTGTCCAAAATACTTCCCAAAACCAGCTTCTTCGATCGCTGTCCGCGCGATGAGGTCGATTTCACCAGTTTTTCTTCCCGGTCGGATTTGCTGGATGGCCAGTTGTTGCGCTGTTAATACGCACTCATAGACCCTTTTCAGCTTGGCGGAGATTTTACCGGTCACGAAAATGCGGGTCAAGTCGCTTGCATAACCGTTGAACTTCGCACCCCAGTCAATTAACAAAAACGGCCAATCCGTGACGCAAACTTGCGTCGGGCGGGCATGCGGCAATGCAGCGTGTGGTCCAACCGCGACAATCGGCTCAAACGCACACCCTTCGCCGCCAAATTTTCTAATCGAATATTCAAGATTTCGGGCAATTTCAACTTCTGTTTGAGATTCCGTCAATTCAGCAATGGTGACCGAAATGGCCTTTTCCGCGACCTTTAATGACTGCCGAATCATGGAAATTTCAAACGCGTCTTTGATCGCACGCTGGTTCAATATCAGTGCATTGGTATCAACCAACGCAATCTTGGGCAGTTTCTCGGCAAGTTGCGAATAGAAGAGTCGTGTCATCGATTCCGATTCGACACCGAGTTGGCAGATTCCCGCCAGTTCGACTTGCCGAGCGACTTGCGTCAATACCGGTTCCTTTGCAGTCCGAATGTCGACGGTTAGATCGCCACACTCTATTTCGATTTGCGTAGTATACCTTGTGTCACTCATCAAGATCAATTCGTTGCGAGTAACCAGTAGCTGGGCAGAGCTTCCCGTGAATCCAGTCAAATAGCGAACATTGAGGATATCAGTAACTAAGAGCCCATCAACGCCAAGGTTTTTCAGTTCGCGAGACAATACCTGTCTTCGCTTGACCAAAATGTTTCGAGGTGGCAACGCATTGCAAGCAAGTTGACTCATTCAATCCGCTATCGAGAAAAGTGAGAGGAAATACTAGACCAATGAATCTCAAGCTCAACAAGACAACGATTCATCGATTTCAATATCTGCGGCGTGAGCTAAGAGACTCGCTGCCAAGTTCAACCGCGTATGGCAAGTCAGGTCGAGCTAATTCGTCATCATTTCAAGCGGAGATTTCTCGTATTGATTCACGATCCGATTGTTGCTGTCGACAATAAGTACTTTGGCAACGTGGCCATCAATCTCGTTTTCATGGTATTCACCGTAACAGCAGATGATGATCGTGTCACCCGCGTTTACCAATCTTGCCGCGGCTCCATTGATACATATTTCACCTGATCCTGCCGCACCCGGAATCGCGTAGGTGGCTAATCGATTTCCGTTTGTGACATTGTAGATTTCCACCTTTTCGAGAGGCACGATATTGGCGGCGGTCAATAAATCAACATCGATCTTTATGCTGCCTTCATAGTGCAAATCAGCTTCGGTCACATGAGCACGATGAATTTTTGATCTTAATAAGGTTCGTAGCATTTCTACTTTTCAATCGGTCGCCTTTGCGCAAGGCCAGTCATCAAGTTGCAACGGGCAGGCGATTAAGCCAACAAGGAGCCGCATTGTTAACACGACAATCTCCCCGCCGACAGAATTCTTCTTCGACACAACGTCAAGGTTTTTCAAGAGTCGGAACTGACCCGATTTTCATCCCAACTTGGTGCCATTCGCTTCAAGTCGAGTGAATTTTGCCTGATTTTCCTGAGGATTACCCGCATGAATTAACGAATTCTATCATACCGAGCCCGCACCCCATCGGCTAGGCGAATTCCGCGTTCCCAGCAGTTTTGCGCCCTCCGGGAACTCGGCTTTGCTGAATTCTCGGAGAGAAATCAATTCCTGTTTTGCAAATCCCGAAGTGCTGAGATCGCACCAGCGTGGTTAGGATTGATCTGCAGTACCGCACGAAACTGTTGCCCAGCGTCGACCAAGTCACCCTTGGCGAGCGATAACATACCCAATTGGTAACGGGCTTCCACGTATCGCGGGTTAGAATGCAAAGCCGACTGGAGCAGCCGCTCTGCATTGGCAAGATCATTGTCGACCATAAGAATTCGTGCGAGGGCCGTCAAGACGCTAGGTTCTTCCGGTGCAACTTCAACGGCTCTTTGATAAAATCGCTTCGCTTGCTGCATCTCGCGCGCCCGTTCGTAATGTCGTCCCAAGCGGAACAAGGCTTGTGGATGCAACGGTCTAATCTCCAAAACCCGCTGGTAGGACGCATGTGCATCATCATTCTGTCCGGTCGACTCCTGCACCAACCCACGATTGTAATGGGCATTGGCATGATCGGGCTCACTCCGAAGCGCGACGTCGAGTTTTTGCGTGGCATCTGCGTACTTTGCTTCGCGAATCAACAACTGGGCAAATCCCACGTTGAGGTCCGCATTTTCGGGTTCAATGGTCAATGCCCGATTCAGCAACGCATACGCAGACTCCAAGTCACCCTGAACGCTCTTAATGTTGGCCATCTCGTTCAAGACAGCGATGTTGTCGGGGATAATCGCAATTGCCTCTTCTAAGGTGGTCAATGCTTCATCCAAGCGATTTTCCGACAAGTAGTTGTTCGACAGTTTCAGCAGGAGTGCCGCGTGGTAATCTTGAGTTGAGCGATTAACGATATCATCGGACAAATACGTCCCGCTACCAGCTGAGCAGCGAATGAAACGCTCTTCAAACGTGCTGGGGGAAAGTTGCCTGTCGTTACGTATCGTGTCAACATCTGTGATGCCGCGATAAACGGCGACCAGACGACCATCCGGATCAATTAAGAAACTGGATGGCATGGTGAACGGTCGATCCATTACGAATATCGCTTGATGCCTTCGAGTCAGTTCGTCAACTAGCGACGCAGGAGCCAAGCCGCACGTGAACGGTAATCCCAATCGGTTCGCCAGCAGTCGCGCAGGCTCACGAGATGTCGGCCCCGATTGAATTTCGTCAATACTAACCGCAAGCACGCGGATATTTGCGGCAACCAACTCATTATAGCGTTCAGTAAATTCACCAAGTTCCTGTAGGCACGGTGCGCACGTAACTGACCAAAAATTGAGTAACGTATACGATTTTCCGTCAAGCTGAAAATCATGAGGTTTTCCGTCGAAGTCATAGTAGCCCAAAGTGGGGGCCAGCAATGGGTGCAGCAGTGGAATGCGCGACGACAATTCTACAGGCTGCGCGGTAATGGGTGACGCTTGAAGTTGCACGCTGCGTTCTGCGGATGACGCTCGTCTGGCAATTCCAGTGCCCTGCTCAAGCAGAAATCGTCCGTTTCGAGCGACGTTTTCGAAGGTTTCAACTTCATGGTCACGATTGGGCCAACGGACCGAAACACTTGTGATGCTTTGTCCTTTACCCAATCCAAAGTGCAACCATTTCGATGACTGCGACATAAATCCATCGCCAGCGCGAAGCGTGCGGATTAGTTTAACTGGATTGGCCAACCCACCATCCGTTTCTTCGATTTCAAGTATCACCCGCGCGCCGATCGCATCTCGATTCGTCGTTGTGCCGTTGCCGATCAAACCTATTTGAACAAAGTCATTGTCAGAACGCGATTGGTTGAGCATCAATCGCACGCGCGGCGCATTTCGATTGGTCATGATGATATCAAGTTTGCCATCTTGGTCCCAATCGACGACTGCAGTTGCACGTCCGTCGGTATCAAAATCGAGGCCCGTTACCGCCGAGACCGTGGCGAATTTCCGATCCGCAGATTCGCTGGAAAAGGTGTTCAAGAAGCTGCAATTCCGCTCGTGGGCGCTCATGGCCCTTCCCTGGCGGAGCATCATATCCATTTGCGCGCTACGTTCGCTGGGGGCGATCCGCAAGATTTGCATTTGCTGCTCATTGTTACATTCATCAATTGATTTCGACAAAACTTGTCGCCAATGGAAACTTCACAAATCTCCAGTATCGGCTGAGGTAATGTAGCCGTTGTTGACGAAAATGTCTTCCCAGCCGTTGTTATTGAAGTCAATGAAGGCAGAACCCCACGCCCAGCGCCCCATATTGACGCCGCTCTCGACACTGACATCTTCAAAGCCCAGATGATCGGTCGCCAATTCCGACAAAGATTCAGTTACCTCTTGAACTTGCTTTGCCCCTAAATTCCGCAATAGCGTGTTTCCTCGCGCGTAGCGTTGAAAGCGCTGTTTAATGTCGTGATCCGCTTCTACCTTGAACGTCTCTTGGGTCGTGATGCGGTTACCCGCATAGGAAAACATATTGCTAATGTAGACATCCATCCAACCATCACGATCAAAATCAACCCAATTTACAGACATCCCGAAAGAATCGTCTTGGGCATGGGCTTCCGCAGCAATGTCATGAAAGTAGATGCTGCCATCGGCGCGGGCCTCAGCGCGATAAAGATTGTTCCAACCAAAATCGTTGGCCACGTAAAGGTCGGGAAGACCATCATTATCAAAGTCGTCCCAAGCCGATGCGAACGTGTAACGGAAATTGTTGGCCAACAGCCCAACGTCTTCCGTGACATCCTCGAATTGGAAGGATCGTAGCGCCGATGTATTTCGATATAGGGCATTGCGTCCGCCGGCGACAAATTCACCATCGTCACCAGTAATGACAACATTTGCGGCGATATTCGATGCGCCATCCGCGCTATATGCGCCGACGTAGAAATCAAGCCAACCGTCTTGGTCGAAGTCAATTACGTTGAGCGACCAAATATAGTCGGCTGTGTCAATTACGTTGCGAATTTGAAATCTTCCGGTTCCATCGCCTTCAGCAACCACAACACCGCCGGTGACGGCGATCAAGACATCCTTAATCCCATTGTTGTTCAAATCAGCGAAAACGGCAGTGGAGGAGTTCTGCAGAAAATCAATTCCGGAATCCGCTGACACATCGCGAACCGTACCATCTGGATTCTGCAAGTAAAGTAGATTCGGCAATCCCGCTTCCTGACAAATATAGATGTCGTCCAACCCATCGCCATCGACATCAGCAATCGCAATACCGTTGTTTCCTAACAAAACAAAGGGAATATTGATTTGGCTCCGCTCCAACCATTGATCATAACCTAGCATCACACTCTTGCGAAAACTCTCTTCGTTTCCGAAAACCGCAGTCGTACAGTCAGCGAATAGCGTTCCTTCAAGGGAATCAACGCGTTCGAAACCTGTGACATCCAGGGAAAGCATTCGAGGAACCGGTTCGTTTGTCCAAATAATTTCCCAAGCCGCATTCTCCTCGCGTACGCCAGTGGCCGTTGCTCCAAATAGCTCTAGTGTCTGTTGAGTGCGCACCGTGTCCCCAGTCGGTTCAACCAGAACTCGAAATACCTTTAGCTTGAAGGTGAGTTTAGTTCGATCAATATAGGGTTCCAGGATTTGCATCCATGCTCGAGAAAAAGCATCGGCACCTGTCAGTTCCGCATCTGAGTCGCGTGCTGAATTTTCGTCTTCCGTCTGTAGATCAAATACTCCGCGTTGGACCGTCAATTGATCATCCAGATAAACCGTTGTGAAGTCAGCGGGATAAAGGGTGGAAACGCGTAAATCGGGGTCCACCATTTTTTCAACGGTTTCCGTGGAAATCGGTTTGCCAGAAAGTATCGCCTTCTTCAGATAGTTGTAATGGGCTGTAATCCGGTCTGAAATTACCTCGGTATTCCACCCATCAACCGTTGGGTCATCGATTCGATCCCACTCTCGCGCGCAGTCTTCTTCTGTTTTCCAAGCGTCGCGAATTTCCTTATCACGGGCAACCCAAGCTGGTACGCTCGCAGGACTGACAGGCTGTCCATGCGAAGTCAAGTGCGAGTCGAGGTCGTCCGATTTCGCAATTTGATTGTTGTCGTTGGTTGAGATTTCGGAGCGCAGGTTGAGCCAAATCACAATGCAGCTTACGACAAGGAGCGGGATGATAACTGCCGCAACGACGGCCGGATTCAAATGCCTCTTGCCTGAATCCGTAGCTTGACGCGAGCCCGTAATTCCACGAGCTTTGGCCGACGCAGCTTGTCGTTGGAGGTCACGTTTCGTTTTACCTTGACGTCTCTTGTTACTCATTCCAAGAAGATGTGTTGTGTGATGAGATTATGGAATAAGGGCGTTTGCGAATTCGTTTAAGTGCTTTGTCCTGCGCTTGCCGCATCTTGAAAGCTAATCAGGGCAATTGGCGCCGAGTGGAGCTATTTAGAGATGGCTTCTACAACGCCGCAACAAATGTTTTTGACCACTTGAGCATTCCTTGCCCGATTCAAAGTTTGGTTACAATTGAAAGTCTTCCCAACTTCAAACGAGATCTGGTCTGCAATCGTTAGTTCTAGCCAATTTTACGTTTGACTTCCTTAGTGGCAAACCGAACTGCCGGACGAGTCGGTCAACGAAAATGGCCGATGGCAGCGCCACCGGCCAAATGATTTATCCATGCGGCTGGCCGCGTTAGGAATTAATACTTAAGCAAGTTTAACGTTTTCGGCTCGTGGGCCTTTGGGTCCGTGACCTTCGTCAAATGTGACGCGTTGTCCTTCACGAAGCTCCTCATACCGAACGCCATCAAGATTGGAGCTGTGAAAGAACAAATCCTTCTTGCTGCCAACGTCAATAAACCCAAAACCCTTGTCCGTCAATCGTTTGATTGTACCTTCTGCCATTAATCGAAATCCTCAACTAAACTATCGCGACACAAAAGAACCCAGTGTCCAAGTGCGCCTTCGACTCACAAGTCCAGATTGTAACAAAGTCGGCTGAATAAACAAAGGAAAAACTGTGTAAATGCCCCAATTTATTCAAAATTGTTGAAAGTAGTTTTTCAATGCGATTTGTCGTTGGTTTTAGCCGCTGTGCAACTAGTCGTTAACCGAGAAGTCCTTTTAATGCGATGGTGAGCTTTAATTTGGTTGAGGCATCAAGCGGCAATCGCTCCGGATTTTCGCCATAAAACTTCCGCATTAGTTTTTGAATTTGCCTTAAATCACGGGATTGGGACGCGAGAAACGGTACCGCCGCGCCAGCTTCCGGAGTTATCGGGATCAGCTCTTGGACGATCGCACGCATAAGAACATCGATTCCATCGCCGCGAACCGCACTCGTATGAATTACTGAGTGTCGGCCGATGTTTTTAACGCGTTCGTGTTCAGCAAGGTCGATCTTGTTCTGGACAACCAGGATCGACGGAGCCGAATTTTCCGCTGAAGTTTCGCCGGGATTGCCGAAAAGGGCGTTGATTTCCCGCTCGATCAAGTCAATCTGTTGAGTCTGATCGAAGGTCCAAATTACCAAGTCAGCTGACTGCGCAAGTTTTCGCGAACGATCAATTCCGGCCAATTCGACGCTTGATTCCGCTGCTCTCAACCCGGCAGAATCGGATACGGACATTGGCCAACCTTGAATGGCTGTCGAGCCGCGAACGGTATCGCGCGTTGTGCCCGGGTGATCAAAAACGATGGACCGTTCAAACCCCAAGATAGCGTTGATCAGGCTGCTTTTCCCTACATTCGCTGGCCCCATCATGATCACTTGCCATTCGGATGTTAAACGTTGGCCCAGTCTGGCGAATTGCAACAGGTGATCGATGAGCCGCCATGCCTGTATGACGTCCTCATGTTGAATGGCCTGAACGATGATCTCTATGGCGTGATCGAAAGCGCCTTGATGTTGGTCCCACAAAACCATTGCGCAATTTGTTGTCAACGCATTTGGGAGCAGACGCAATGCTTCTATTCGTGTTTGGCTAGTATCGCCAGCGAATTGCTTTCCTAAATGATCTTCCCACGCAAGCAATTGGACGTTGGCCGCCTGCTCAAGATCGCTCACAATACTTCGCCAGGCCCACTCACCACCATGGCAATGCACTTCGATTTCTTGTTCTGAGCGTAACCATACAATTAATTCTTCGAATACATTCGGATCGGCATATCGAGCCCACTTCCCAAAATAGGGGCGATCAACGTGCAAGTCGCGACAAGAGATCGAGTGGTTTGGTTGAAAAAAATGTGAGATTAATTCGAGCACGCTGGCTCCTGTTATTCGCAGAACAGCAACTGCCCCGCGGCCAGGAGGAGTGCTTAGCGAAACGAGCCAAGCGGCGTCAAAATTCCTTGAATTCGTGCCGGTCACTTGCGTGGACTTGTTCCAGTCGGTGAGTGGTTCAATTTTTGTCGGGCCACCTGCAACATTCCAAGCTGAACTAAATGCGGTTCGAAATGCCACTCATCTTCAAAATATCGGGACATCCATTCGCCATCTCCGCCAGTAACGAAAACCATGGCCTTCCCTTGCAATTCGTCTTCAATGAGTTGCACTAGCGAGGCCAGCGCCCCCAATTCCCCAAACAATGTGCCGGCCAAAATGGCTTCCTCCGTTGATTGCCCAATTACGCTCTGCGGAATCTGCGAATTAACGAACGAAAGATCTGGTAAAGCGGAGGTGTAGCGATGCAGCGCATCACGTTGCAGGGTCAAGCCTGGGCGAATCGTGCCACCGAGAAAACGAATCGCTTGACTACTTGACGCTATTTCCACTGCGTCGACAGTTATGGCGGTTCCAGCATCGATAATGATCAATTTATCGATCGTCGACGATGTGGGTTGGTTGCGAAATCGCAGATCAACTAAAGCAACCGCACCTGCGGCAGCCATTAATCTATCTGTGCCGACATTCTTGGCTGGTTGCGGAACGATTTCGAAAGCGACATCATCATTGGTGAGGTCCAACCAAATGTCGTCTGGGCGTAACTCTCGGAAAAACTCTTGAAAAGCTTGATGTGCTCGCGTGTTGACGCTACAGCAGATCCAGTGCATGGCGGTCCGAGGTAGTTGGTTCGACAATTCCAAGAGTGTGTCCCGCCAATTTTCTTGGCGGGGATCAACTCGCAAAATCAGGTCGAAATCATTCGATTCGAGTGATTCACTGGTCGCGATTTTTACATTGCTGTTTCCAATGTCGATGACGGCATACGGAAATGACGAAGCGACTTTATTCACTTGATTACCGTTCGTTCACCCAATTCTTCAGCAATTTTTAACACAAGATCTCGCAGTCCCTGGCCAGTAACTGCCGAAATCAGTTGCACCGGCTTCCCAATCGCCTCCTCAAGTTGTTCCTTGATATCCTTGGCCCCGGGCAACTCTGCTTTGGTGACCACCGCGATTTCCGGTCGTTCCGAGAGTAGGGGGTTGTACTGATCCAATTCCCGGCGAATCAAAAAATAGTTTTGGATGGGGTCCGATTGGTCCATTGGGAGCGGTTCCACTAAGTGAACCAATATCCCGGCCCGCTCAATGTGGCGCAAGAATTCATGTCCCAGTCCAGCCCCTTCGGAAGCGCCTTCGATTAAACCCGGAATATCGGCCATGACGAAGGCGTGGTCTAAATCGATAGAGACTTGAGCCAAATTCGGGTATTTCGTGGTGAAGGGATAATCGGCAATTTCCGGCGTCGCGCGAGAAACGCAACTGAGCAACGTGCTCTTGCCGGCATTTGGTTTCCCAATTAAACCAACGTCGGCAATCACCTTTAATTCCAGAATCAGCACGCGGCGTTCTCCATCGCTGCCTTCAGTCCATTCTCGAGGCGCTTGATTACTGGCTGACTTAAAATGGGCGTTACCTTTGCCGCCTTTTCCGCCTCGCGCAGCGATCAACTCGTCACGATGATCGGTCAGGTCTTTGATGACGTAGTCGCGCTCAGCGTCAATTACAATTGTGCCTGGGGGAACCTCGATAATGAGGTCATTGGCGCTGCGACCATGTCGATTGCTTCCCGAGCCGTGGGCGCCGCGCTCAGCACGCCAATGCTTTCGATGGGCGAGATTAACGAGGCTGTTAACACCAGCCTTCGCCACAATGATTATACTGCCGCCATCGCCTCCATCGCCTCCATCCGGTCCGCCTTTTGCGACGTATTTCTCCCGGCGAAAGCTCATACAGCCATTACCGCCACGCCCACCGCTAACTTCAATTCTGACTCGGTCAACAAACATTGGAGAATCAAATTCGCAAAGGGGCAGGCACGAATACACCAGCAACGATACAGACGGACGAGCACGGATCTGCCAACTACTTCATTTGCCCATCAAGAGAAAAAAACATCGTCCAATGAACGCCCGACAAGAAACTGCCAATTGGACATGGCTTTTGGTATTACGCTGGAGTCCTACAGCAATTAGCGCCAGTGATAAGACGATTATGGGCTCTGCCGAAATTGGTATCGTGACAAAGAATTTGTCGTGAAGCACATCGAATTATCATTTCGCCGCTATAAACTAGCCGCTATAAACTAATTGCGCTCCGCAACAATATTGATACGGCGGCCATTTCGATCGAATTGCACAAATCCATCCGTTAGGGCAAACAATGTGTAATCATTGCCCATGCCGACGCCTTTTCCTGGATGAAACTTTGTACCGCATTGGCGAACCAGTATATTTCCAGCCCGCACTTGTTCTCCACCGAACTTCTTTACACCGCGACGCTGTGCATTCGAGTCGCGACCATTGCGGCTAGAACCTTGACCTTTCTTATGAGCCATGGATTGATCCTTAGACTTAATTTGGGACGATTAAACTCCAAATTTTATTGATAAATCCAAATGTAATCAAGGGTGTTTATGAAGCGAATTCCTCCTTGGATGTCTGGCTCCCAGAGTTGCGGGCTCAATTGAATGATGAACGAAACATTCTCACCGCCGATCATTGTCTCGAAGGACCACTGTTTCCCGGTAATGTTGGTTTTAGGGCGGATGTCGCTCGGTATAGGGTAACCGGCATCTTCAAACGCCTTTTTCAAATTCTCCGGCAACGTGCCGCCATCTAATGTTCCGGCCGCGGCAGACTTGAGGTCGCGCAGGCTAACTTCAGCGTCGATTTCGACAATCAAGCGCCGACGAGTTGTCTCCGTATCGTATTCATATCCTTGCAAGACAGGTCCCGGCAAGTTGTAGCGATCACAGATTTGAATTTGCCGCCGATAATTATCTTCGAGTGGAATTCCGTAGCGGACTGGATTCCGCGTTTCGCGCACAGCGTCCCCTGGGCGCCAAAAATTGACTTGAAGTGTTTTTCGCTTTGTGGTCAGTTCACCGTTATTATCACGTGCCAAACGATACGCATTCGTCAGACCACTTACATAAACCCTGACAAAGTCAATGCGAGGATCGACGTTCTCCCAAACAGCAACTCCCCATACACCGCCGACATCAGAATCAGCAGGCACGATTGGGAATTGCATTTTGAGCATGTCGATGGGGGAGTGCAACTGGGTCGCCGGATCCTCCTCCATTTGAATCGCGCGGATAATATTTTTGTCGACAACGGGACGATACGAAACTTTAACATATTCGCCCGCAGAGATGTTCTCTACCCAACCTTCCAAAGTGAAGTTGCCAATGTAACGACCGAATAAAGTCTCCTGTTCTAGTTTTGCAATCGACTGTTGTCGCCTTTCTTCGCTCATGTCCCGAAAGTTCGTGATCTTTTCGTACTCGCTGGTGGCGAACTTTGCATGCTTAATCTCTTCGTTTATCAAGGCCTCGCCGGTGTTGCGAATGCGATAAACCAGATACCAGAAATTGCGACGTACAGTGGTTCCATCGCCGACTGCCACATCCAGTTCAATCTGTCGAAGAGGAATGAAAGAAAACTCATACTGCCATGCATCTCTGAACATCGTGATCCGCCGCGTGCGTTCGGCCAACGTGCTTGTCACTGGCGAGAGACGAGGCTCGAATGCGACAGGATTAATGTCCGGCAGGTTGAGCGGAAGCGTATGCGTATCTCGGGGATCAACTTTGGGTTGAATGACTTTAAGCACCCCAGGAGCTAGTACCTGTGCCGATCCCCGCGTTTGAGCCTGCGCGTGGCCAGCGAGAACAGCCGTCATCAAGATAAGTGCGAGGTTGCTGCAGAACAATATACGAAGCGTACGCATGTAAATTCCTAAATCCTTTGACCGAAAATAAGCGCGGCGAAACTGAAATCCAGCCTTCGCGGGAATCGTTTGTCGAAAATCGGGTTCACTAAATGGAATCGATACCAATCCACAATATCTTAAGTATAGTTACTGCAAAAAGAGCAGGTCAAGAAAATCTTTCGATCCGCGAACGCATTTGGCTTTTACAGTAATCACGGCACATTTTCCGATTATTCCGGCAAACGTCGCCGTTTTAGAGCCACTTTGGCGAGAGATTTAGGCTTTTTTCCAAATCATCGTCTCACAAGACTTGCGATTTCAAATGGCGGCAGTCGTTCGATTCAGTTGATCTCAACCCAAACTCGCTCCAAGGAAAAACGGCTAGCGCATCACGAGTAACCGCGAAAACCGTGGCTGAGCAAAGAAAAAAAGTGCCATTCACGAGGAGCCGAAGTTGATCGATCGAGCATCCGAAACTTTTAAGTGCATTGGAATCTAACGGCTCGAATCCCACATGAATTGTCGTGGATCAAGATCTTGGCAAATCGGTTTACCCAGAATTTGGGCCGGCCCCTCCATCGTTTGAACCATTCGGCTCAGCAGACTGACCTGCATCCGGAGTTTTTGAGGCCGCGTCAGTTACGCTGGCTTTCTCTTGATCGACGCGATGTGCGGATGGCATTTCTGGATGGGCAGGATCAATTCGCTCAAGCTCGTCCGATACAGGCTCATCGAGCTCAGGCCGTTTTGGCTTACGAGTCGTCACGCCCGATTCATAACTGTCATCATACCGTGAAGTGTATCCAGGAAGTTTCGCTCGTTCTAATTCCAATTCGAATTCTTTTACAACTCTCGACTGAATTTGCTCTCGACATTCAGCGTTGATGGGGTGGGCAACATCGGCGTAGAGCTTTGCACGTCCGGAAGGGTCGTACTCAACTTGATCTTCGGGTAGACGACAACCACACTGATTACAGAATCGTGCGCGCAGATAATTTTTGAACTTGCATTTCGGACAATGAGAAGTCAATTTTCGGCTGGGCATTGCGACGAACGGGCCATTGTTTCCCTCAATGATCTTGAGGTCCCTGATTACAAAGGCGTGGTCGAAGGTAATGCTACAGAAAGCCCTAAGTCGATCTTCGGAGTCGTCCATCAATTTGATGCGAATCTCAGTAATTTCCATCCAAGCACTCCATCACTCAACGTCGTTGTCAATTCTTACATTTACCCATACATTGATGCTGCGATTCTTTTTTTGGAATTCAAGTTGCTGAGCCGGTTCAATGCGGTACAGACATAGCAATCGACTTGCGGCAGACGGCCTTGCAAAAGCTTGGCTGCGCGCATGGCTTGTATTCGCCTAGCAAATAAACCGAAATAACTTGATCCGCTACCGCTAAGTTGGTGTCCATGACATTGAACCCGCGAAAACTCAAATCTGGCGCGGTCCACCCAATCACCCAAGACGTGCGCCGCTTGTTGCAAACGATTAAACATGGAACGGCCGATCAACCTCACATCGCCGGAACGCCATGCCTTCAACATCGGTTGAACAGGTTCAGCCTGTGCCGCCAAAACGGCATGGCGATAGACTTCGCTGGTCGAAAAACCCTGTTGTGGTTTCAAAATGACAAACCAAAGATTACCGCCACATCTAAGAGGTGTAACAACTTCGCCGCGTCCCCGACAAAGGCCCGAACCACCTTGCAAAAAGAAAGGAACGTCGCTACCGAGTCGCGCGGCAATCTCGCTGAGCTGAGTTGTGCTCAACTTCAAATTGTAGTATACGTTCGCCAACTGCAACGCAGCAGCGGCATTCGAACTCGCGCCTCCCAAACCTGCTTCTGTGGGGATTCGCTTGTGAATTTCGATGCTTACTCCGGCATCAATTTCTGAGTGGGCCTTGGCAATCAACTCGATTGCCCGCCACGCTTTCACGGCAAGGTTTCGTTCGTCTGTTGGAATCTGAGGCACAGTGTGCGGGGACTTACCTAAACCAATAAGTAGTAAAGACAACTTGAGCCCACTTTCAGTATTGGGTCGTACCGAAATGTAGTCGCATAAACTGACCGGAGACATCACGGTTTCCAGTTCGTGATATCCGTCACCTCGCTTGCCCAGCAGTTCAAGGAAGAGATTTAACTTTGCCGGAGCATATGTTGCAAAAAACCGGTTGTCCATTCCATGCTCCTGAGGAGCTTAAATCGCAGTGCTTTCATCCTTGAACCCATCTTTCCCAGGTTAATGGTAGCGTCTAATTAACCTCGCATCAATTTGGCTTTGTGGCAATCCGCCAAACATTGTCGGGATTTCCAAGAATAATGAGAAATTGTAGGGATTGAAATCGTATCAATCGTCTTCCGTTATTCATGATTTCTCCAGCGGTGGTTTTCACTGCGTATCGAAAACTTTTGGACGATGCCTAATTTCGGATATTTCGACCGACGAGAATTCATACGTGCTGATTTCCGTTGCAAGAATTTCGACGGCGTAGCATTGGTTTCTTATCTCAGATTCGGTAAACTGTGCGGAATATCACCCTAGCGGCGTTTTGTGATGCTGGTCGAAGGTGACCTGTTGTCGATTCTGGTAGGCAAGTTTTACCTTCAAGCCCAAGTTCTCGCTCATGAATGACCCGACTAACCCCAACACACCGACACCCGGCGTTCCCCCAATCACTCGAAGCCAGTTCGCGGAACCGCTAATGGCAAAACCAATCTCCGCTGAGACACAGGGTGCATCGACTATCGATGGGCTACTTCCAACGAATCCTCTGGCCGCGATTTCATGTTACACCGGCATCTTTGGCCTGATTTTGTGCGGGTCGGGAATTTTGTTGGGGCCAACTGCCGTGTTATTGGGATTTCTCGGTCTGAGAACTTGGAAAGTCCAAGAGTCAACATACGGGAAAACGATGTCATCGGTGCGGGCATGGATTGGGATCGTCACAGGCGTATTAGGGTTCATTGTCTCCACAATCTTCATCGTGGTAATCGTATTGAACATTAATAGTTAGTCGATAATTTAACGACGGATGGAAGGACCAATTTGGTTTCCCATAATTCCAAACTGACTGCACGCGGGCGGCTCGAATCAGGCGGAGAGTTTTGTCCACGTATTTAGCGCAAAACCGATTCGTTCGAAGTTGAGTGGATCAAAACAAACAATACATTCGCTCAATTCTTCCTCTTGAACGATTGCCGGTGGGCCTTGCATTGTCAAAGTCAGCCGAGCGGTCTATCCTTTTTCACAGTCGGCCCGGTGAACCGTGCTCAGATTCCGAGCGTCAGGTCCAGGATTTTGAACCATTATTTTTATTTAGACGAATGCGCAAGATAGAAACACAAGCGGTGACAATTCGCAACAAGGCGAAAGTAGTGACTATTCTAAGCTTTCTTTTTCACTTGATCATCAGTTACAGCGCAAGCCAGGCCCAAAATGATGCATCCTCATGGCAGATGTTTGGCAGGGGCGTGGATCGAAATATGGTTTCATCAATGCAGAGTGTTTCACTAGATTTTGATATTGCCGATGGTGAGCGAGTTAAGTTTCGCAAAGATCTAGGATCGCAGACCTACGCCAATCCGGTGGTCGTCGATGGAAAGATTTTTGTTGGTGCAAACAACGATTCGAAATATCGCGACAATCACGAGGGGGACCGAGGATGTTTGATTTGCTTCGATGCGGAAACCGGCGATTTTCTTTGGCAGCTGACCCGCGAGAAATTACCCCAAGGCCGAATCAATGATTGGCCATACCAGGGGATCTGTTCCACGCCACATGTCGTGAGTGACCGATTATATGTTGTCACGAACCGCTGCGAAATCATGTGCCTTGACGTGAACGGATTCCGCGACGGGAAGAATGATGGATTGGTTCAAGACGAAGTGGATCAGACGGAATTTGACGCGGACATAATTTGGTCGGTCGATATGATTGCCGAATACGGCGTCTTTCCTCACAATTTGGCGACAAGTTCGCCGCTCGTTTACGAGGATAAGGTGTACTTATTGACGTCGAATGGCGTGGGTGAAGATTTGATCGAGGTTCCCGCAGCTGATGCACCAAGTTTTCTTTGTCTTAATCGAGACGATGGCTCGTTAGTTTGGAGTGCCAAACCTGAAAACAGAATTTTGCATGGCCAGTGGAATTCCCCGGCGTTCGGCATCGTCGACGGAGTTCCACAAATTTACTTCCCCGGCGGCGATGGTTGGTTGTATGCCTACCATGCTGAAACCGGAGATCTCATTTGGAAGTGCGACCTTAACCCCAAGGAGACGGTTTGGCAAGTTGCCGGTCGCGGCACGCGAAATTACACAGTCGCGACGCCCGTATTTTTCGAAAACAGTGTCGTGATTGGTGTCGGGCAGGAACCTGAGGCCGGTGAAGGTGTGGCTTATTTATGGCGAATTGATGCGACGAAATCGGGTGACATTAGCGAAGAGATTGGGGAATACGGCAAGCCCGGATCTGCCAATCCCAATTCAGGAATTATTTGGCGGTATGGCGGCATCGACGTGGATGGAGCCATAACCGGTCGAAAAAATGAGCCAATCTTTCGTCGGACAATTTCAACAGTCGCCATCGATGGCGAATTGGTTTTTGCCGCCGACATGGTTGGCTTTCTACATTGTATCGATTTGCAGACCGGAACTCGCTGTTGGGCTGACGACATGCTGACCACAATTTGGGGGTCACCGTTGTTGGTCGATGGAAAGGTATTTATTGGAAATGAAGACGGCCTTTTAGTGGTCTATGAAGCCAGCCGCGAGGGTCCCACAATGTTGAAGCAATTTGAAACAGGTGGGGCGTCAATTTACAGTACACCGACGTTTGTCAACGGAATGATGTATTTGACAGATCGCAACTCATTGTACGCGGTTGAAGTTTCCAGCGACGAATGAGATCGAAACGGTTCAATTAACCACCTCGCTGCGCGCGGTTCAAACGAATATGCAATGATTGCAGGACTTGGACGGTTTTTCACCGCATAAGCCCTCATTGACGGAGTTGTCGACTGATTTCCTCAAAAAGCAATCGATACCCTGGGTGGTTCGGATCGAGTTCCACCAACAACTTGGCGAATTCCATTGCTTCTTTCCATTCGAGTTGGCTCTTGTAAAACGTCGCCGCGGCCAAAACGTAAGTTTCGTTTTGGGGTTGGGCCGCAAGGGCTTGGGACAAATGGCTTCGTGTTGCTTCAAGTTCACCCCGCAGGTAACTGGACATCGCGACCCGGTAATGTAACGCATCGACGCCTTCAATCCCTTCGCTTCGTTTCAGATCACGTAATAGCAATTTGTGGTCGGCTTCCCGCAACTGATTTATTTCATCCAGTAATTCCTGTCCCGCCCTGCTCAGCTCTTCGATTCTAACAGCATCGTTAGACTGTCGAAGTTGTGCCGCGGCCTGATGCATCGCCGTGACTTGGTAACTAAGCAAATTCGCCAACTCACTTCGCAGACCCTGCGTCGCTGGTGCAATATGGATGGCGCGGCGAATCGATCGGACAGCATCGTCCAAGTTACCTGCGGTGGCTTGAATGTTCGCTAACATAACATGAGATTGCGGTACGTCGGCGTCACGCTTCAACGACAGCAAAAACTCTTCCTGCACGCGTTCATATCGTTGGCGTTGACTAGAATCTAGATTTTGTACACGAAATTGTGTTGGGACCTGCAAAAGTGCTTGAAATATGGCCAAACGTTCTTCCAGACGCGGGTGATTGAGGGCGTTGATCAACTCGGCGACGACAGTTTTAATCTGGTCGATGTGAACGCGTTCGTTTGGCTGGTACTGGAGGTAATCGAGCCGCTTAAGCAGTTCCGCTTCGATGCGCGGGACTGCGCCGACGACAATGTGACTAGATGAAGACTGGGTCAAGGAGAGTGCGGTATCGAGTGAGTCCTGCGAATTACTTTGCCGCAGCCGATGTATGGCCGTTCCCCGCACGATATCTGGTGCCGAGGCATCGCGAGCCAACTGTACCAAAAGATTTTCTGCCGACGTCCGGTCGTCTGATCCCTGGAAATCCAGTGAAAACCGGGATGTGGCGGCAAGCCGATCGTAATAATGCGAACCGTCGTATTCGCGGTCATACCACAATTTGACCGCTTCGAGCATGGCCCGATCAAGACGCTGAAGTTCAGCTTGTATCGCGATGTTTCCCGTTTTGGCGTGCGCCAGCCAGTCTGCGTATTGTTTCAGGTGAGCGCGATCTTCGATCGGTAGATTCTCCAATTCAATATGGCATGCAGAGCAAGCGTTGGGCGTTCCGAATTTCACGCTCAAGTCAGGGCGAGGGACACGCAAACTATGATCACGTCTGGCGTCCACTTCCATGTAAATCGTGGCGGGCATATGACATTCAACGCATAATGCACCAGGCGAACCAATCGGATGGTGATGATGGTTGGGCGTATCGTACTTTGACGCGGGGTGGGCGTGGCAATCCGTGCACAGAGAATTTCCTGGTCGCTTCAAACGGGCTGAATGAGGATCATGGCAGTCCGTGCAACGAATGCCCTGGTGGTACATGCGGCTCTGTGTGAAGGAGCCGTACTCGTATACCTCGTCTTTGATCTGACCGTCAGCGTGATAGGTGTGATCCAGCAAGAGTTCACACGAATAATGGTCGGCGAATCGCTGTGGAAGATGATAGCCATCAGCGATCTGACGTCGACGAGAATGGCATTTTGCACAAACTTCGATTTGCGTGGTTGCATCGGAGTGCTTGAGCGAAACGAGCCCAGTAGAAGTCGTTCGGGAGTACCAATTACGATTATTCATCACGTCGACGTGGAGGCTGCCGGGACCGTGACATGCTTCACAACTCACATCAATTTCGGAATATCTTGAACGATACGTTTTGGTCAGCAGATCAAAGTTCTTGTGGAAATTAGTTGAGTGGCAGTCGGCACAGCTAACGTTCCAACACATTGTGATGCCAGTCCAATGCAATGGATCATCGGGTTCTAGTCGGTAATTAACATCAGGCGGCGAAAGGTAAAACCACCGCTCTCCGACAGTATCCCAGCATAGACGCAAGACCTGCACGCGTCCCATTTCTTGCAGCCCATAATCAGGGCCCCGCTCCAATTCGACCATATATTGCTGCAGTGGTTCATAGCCGAAAACGTATTTTACTTCGAAGTCTTGCAATTCCCCGAGCGGGCCATCGGTCGTGACAAAATACTTGCCGTCTCGTACAAAAAAGGTTGAGGTCACGCCAAAATGGGTCAACGTTCGTCCGTCAAACTTCCCTCGAACCGTTGCCACCGTCGCCAGATCCATCGCCAAATTATGGTGAGAGCCATGGAAACTCTCGGCTTCTGTCTGGTGACATTCAAGGCAACTCGCCCGCCCAACAAAAGTCGCAGAGTTCAAATCGAAATCCGCGGTCACACGATTAGAAATCAAGAAGATCCAAGTAAGACCTGCAACAACGAGCAATATTAGGCCAGCCAAGAGTATCGGAGACTTCATGCTGCGACGAGAAACTGCTTGTTCGCTTGGCACGTGGCTGTAGTCAAATATTAAAACGAAGTGGCAACACGGCGGCAACGAAGACGGCGCGAGAACAAGAATGGCGCGAGCACCAATCCGATCAAAATACCGGAGGCGGGTTCAGGAACGACGGTGGCAAAAAAACTACCGCGAAAGTCCCCATTCAAACTATCTCGATTGTCCCACGCCCAATTGTTCATATTGATCGAGAAATCGAACCGGTAGAAGCCGTTGACCGTTGGATCGACATTCGTATTGTGGAAGATCCCGCGGATATGGCCACTCACATTGGTCGGGTGATCCGCGCTATAGAAATATTCAGTATCCGCAGAAACGGTTAAGCCTCCGGCGACCACCATGAGATCCCATTCCAACAAGTCACCAATCGTCAACGATGACGGACCAGACGCCAGTGATGGAGCATTCCATAAGCGCGTTAACGCAGCGTTACTGGTAGCGTTGACTCCGCTGCCGCTCAATGTAAATTCGCTTGATCCCGGGTTGTTCAGGTCAAGTACCGACCACATTCCAGTAACATTGAGGGTCGTCGTTGCACCATCATCATAGAACTGTAAGAAACCATGGTTCGTGTTGTTAGGGTTTCCTGAACCGCTGTACGGAGCCCCGCCCGCAGTCGTGTAATACCAGGCCGTAAAAAACGCTGCAAAATCATTGGCGATTAACGACGTGCCCAGGTTGAAATAGAGCGAAAGATCTCGCTGCGGCGCGCTGTGCGGGCCGCTGCGCGGGTTGACTTGATTTTGAGCATCAGCGAATGAATCGTATACAGTTACTGTACCGGTATAACCGAATCGGTCAGATGCGAAAAAGAAATCCTGGGACAATGCCACTGATGCAAACCAGCAGCTGATGCCGCAGCCAACTACGACGAACAAAATGCGACGAAATCCACTCGTATCCATTCAGCAAATTCCCGATTCTCTGGCCAAATCAATCATTCTATTTTCGTTGGACTCTCACGAGCCACAAACTTCACGGAAGCTCGGTTGCCGCTTGCGAACGCCCCACTCGCCGTGATCGTAAAGCACAAGAATTTGCATGTCAAGTAACTCAAAGGCCCATGGTGAGGCTTTGACGTACGCTGACCACTCGATAAACATTGGATGACCCGTCCGAAAAAAGTTTGTCACAGTTCACGATTTATTAACTGGATGCAGAAAAGTTTTCCTACACCCAGAAAAAACTTCCTGTTTCAGCGTTTATTCGCCAAACAACGCGGATTTAAATTTCTCCAAATTTCCACGCTTCTCAAAGCATTTGCAGAATACTATCACAAAAGTTTTGCTTGCGTACGAATCTGGCATGCAAGTTGCTTTGAGGTTGATTTGGTGTCGTACAGGTTCGGTGGAACTGATGCGGCAATAGTATTTCGAAGTTTTGGGTTTGTTGTTCATGTCAGTTTTCCAGGTACCGCTAATTAAGCAGAGTGTGGGTGCAGAACCGAACCGAGATGTGGTTTCCGCTCTCGTGCCTCAAGCTTCTGAAGTAAGTCGCGCCGGCCTCGGTTCGGGGGCGATGCCTGTTGACACAACAAATTCAAGATCTCGCGCCCCGAATGCTCAGACCCGCGAAGGTGTCCCGTCGTTCCAAAGTCATCTTGTCGACCAGGCCATTGATGCTGTCGAGGAGCAGTTCAAACAACCTGTCTTGTGGCAAGTGCCGCCCCTGGTGCCTGTCCTGATTGATGAAGTTGCTTTGAATTTAACCGGTGAAGCAACAGATACTGAAACGTTGCCGCCGTCAAGCGACGAAACGCCAGTCGACCCCACCACTTTCGGCGACAACAAACAAAAATTTTTGACTCAGCATAAATTCACATCAGTTGACGTTGAAATACCAACGTACCCGGACGCATCTCGTGGTAGCACCGTGGCAACTTCGGATGTGGCAAAAAGCGGACCTCCACCATCGGCCTCGGACTTTGCCGATTTCCCTTCTAGGCCCTGGAACGCTTCAAACAATACAGTCGATGAGTTTCATCCTCCAAGTGATCAGCAAGCGAAAATACCTACCGATAAGCCGGCTGACGTCGATACGCGTGACATTAAGCGAGAAGCCAACCAAACTAAGGGTGAAGAGCCAGATCCGTTAGCCAACGAAATCAAAACTACGCGGTCAGCGAGTTCTGAATCGGCATTAGTTGAGGATGCAGCGGAATATGTACGACCGCATTCAATTTTAGAATCAAGTAAGTTTCAGTCTGCACGATCAGGCGACTTGCTAACGCGATCAGGTGCCAAATTCGCTGCGGACATCGCTCCACCCGCGAATGCTTCGCCGCCTGAACGATCAGACGAGCCTTATTTGCGTGATAACATCCAACTGTCCGATCCAATGGCTGAATTCTCGATTCTCAGCGAAATGGACTCACGGGAATTTAAAACGGATCGCACGAAGGGCTTCGCAATAGTCGATGTCGTTTCGACAGATTCACCGTCGGCAAGTGTAGCCCATAAACCGCTTGAAACAACAGGTATCAATGGCAACACCAATGCGGCTGAGTTTAGTGGTGTGCACGAGATGGACGCTCCTTCAGAAACCCGATCTACGCGGTCGTCGAACGAGCCCATAGCTAAGGAGTCTGTGCTAAATCAGATTATCGACTCTTTGGTACGCGATTCGAAGTTTGCGACTCTGATTTCAGATCGGTCAATGAGTTTGCGTCTTCATCCGCAGGAGTTGGGTCACCTGCAGATCAACGTAAGCTCGATTGATGACAATGTCCGGGTTCAAATCTTAGCAACCGAAGCTGTAACCAGTGACCTGCTTATCCGCGAAAAGGCTCATTTGGTCAGTGCATTACGAGAACAGGGTATCGACTTCCCTGATGTCGATATATCGCATCGAGATCCTCGAGACCAAGATACAAGTAATTTTCAAGATCGAGAGCTGGATCTCAATCCGGGGCACAACAGTCATAGACCATTGCATCCCCAAGTTGTGTCCGAATATGCGAAGTCGGTTTCAGCAATTCAAAATGGAATCAATATTGTTGCCTAGCAACTTCAACTTCATTGAAAGGAAGGGACATGAATCAAATTCTCACAGCGAACGCGGCATCATCAGAGTTCCTGCAATTGTTGACCGTGCAACTTCGAAACCAGGATCCAATCGATCCGATCAAACAAGAGAACTTTGTGGCCCAGTTGACCCAATTTTCGATGTTAGAGGGCGTTGAGAACCTAAACACATCATTTCGAAATATGTTGCTTTTGCAAGAAATCAGCCAAGGGGTCAGTCTCGTTGGAAAAGAAGTCAGCTACCAGATTCCAGGTCAATTCGACATCAATTCGGGAAGAGTGGAAGAAATGTTTGTCGACCAAGGAAAGGTCATGTTCGTGATCCAAGGTCGCTCATTTCCAATTGAATATATCGCGAGCGTAAGGGCATAGCGACAACGTTGTTTCTAGGACAACGTTCAACGAATCACCTGTTCTGAAATTTTAGCGCAAATAAATACGACCCATTTGAATAAGAGAGAGTTCAATGTCACAAGCGATGTTTAGCGGTGTTTCCGGATTGATTGCACATCAACGAAAACTGGATATCGTGGCCAATAACTTGGCCAATATGAACACGACGGCCTTCAAGTCGGCGAATATCCTATTTAACGACTTGATGTATAACACCCTTCAAACCGCAACGACCGGCGATAACTTCTACGTCGGCGGACGGAACCCAGTTCAATCTGGTTTCGGTGTCAAGGTATCTCAAACGACCCGAAATCATCGCCAGGGCGTCTTGAATCCAACCGGAAACATTTTTGACTTCGCGCTGGAGGGACCGGGATTCTTCGTGACCGATAATGGAGTCCGAAATTATACGCGAAACGGAGCGTTTTCGATGGACTCGCTGGGGTTTCTAGTTGATCCCGTGAACGGTGCCTACGTTCAAAGGTTTGGTATCACAGGTGAAGGAGACAGTAACAATCCAGCATTTCAAGTTTCGTCCGACAATCGAATTCGCATACCATTGGGAGCGAGCGTCAGCGGAAGTCGCACGACAGAGGCTTCATTTTTTGGCAATCTCCCCGTGTCGGCTAAGCCGCCGGCGGCTGAAATTCTCGCCTCGAATCAGCCCTATTTAACTGGTGGTTCACCTGCTACGGCGACCACGCTACTTAACGACCTCGACACAATTATAACGCCATTTGCGCCTGGTGACCAATTGCATCTTACGGGGCGAGACTTTTATGGAAATAGCATCGATGCATTTCTAACCATTTCGAGCACTACGACCCTGGGCGACATTGTTAATTTTTATAATTCCCATATTGTCGATGCTGTCGCATCAATCGACTCAGAAGGTCGAATTCTGGTAACGGCAGATCAGACTGGAGAATCCGCACATCGCTTGGAGTTGGCCGGTGTGACTGGAAATACCGGAAATATGAATTACATGGCTCACTCGTTTCTAGAACAAGTGAAAGGCAAGGGGCCCGACGTCGTTGATACAACCATTCAGATTTTCGATAGTCGAGGCGAACCTCATGTCCTCAGCGTTCAATTTCAGAAGATGGGAATCAACACTTGGGACGCCAATTTCACGCTAATTGACGACTCAGGCAACATGATCGACGGGCGCGTCGGCGAGATCGAATTTGATGAAGAAGGGAACTTTATTTCAGTAAGAGGAGTCGGTGTCGATAATTCCCAGATCGTCATTGACTTCAATTCATTGTTAAACAGTCAAACGATCAATATCGACTTCGCAAAATTGTCTCACCGCGCAACGGCGTTTTCTGCCGCCGTGAACCAAGATGGTTTCCCACCAGGGAACATCGTCTCGATTGGGGTCACATCGGATGGGCTTTTGGAAGGAATCGCAAACAATGGTACCCGCGTTCCAGTCGCACGGCTTGCCATCGCTAATTTTTCCAATGCGCTAGGTTTAGAAGCCGTTGGGGACAGTAACTTCCGAGAAACTGCAGCTAGTGGAAACGCTCAAGTTTCCGGTGCCACCGCCGGTGGAATTGGCTCGGTTCGTAACGGGCACTTAGAGTCTTCAAATGTGGACGTAGCAATTGAGTTCACCCAATTGATCGTGGCGCAGCGGGGTTTTTCGGCTAATGCCCGATCTATCACCGTGGCCAGCGAAATGCTGCAAGAATTGACCAATATTGTCCGTTAATTGATTGGCCAATTTTGACTACAGGCTTCCGAGTGAATTTGCGGCAAGACTGGGAAACGTTCATTTAGATTATGCAAACTTCGCGGCGACTGCAGTGGCAGCTGTTTTCGTTTGCCAGTTTAATACGCCTCCCGTGCGCCTAGCGGGTATCGTTTGATTGCAGTTTCTTGCAATGATTTTGCCAGAGCTTCTTGGCAATTGTCGCTATTGACCAATCCGGCAAGCTCAGATAATCTCCGCTCAACTTGGCAACGAACGGTTGAGCGGCCTCTTACGCTTCCGTAGCACGGAATAAAAATCTTGGCGAATTCGACAGTTCCTCTTGCCTCAACGACACAACTAAAGACTCACCGCAATCGCTCCAATTGGTGAAGCTAGCGATGTTTGCACGAAGGATAACGCCATGAATACTCATAATTCAAATGGAGTCACGCAGGTTCCTCTGCTCGACGTGAACCGAAGTAACGCTCCGATTCTTGACGAAATCAACGACGCGATTCAATCGATCCTGGTCTCGGGACGGTTCGTGGGCGGACCAGATATCCAGAAGCTTGAAGAAGCCATGGCCGAAGTTTGCTGCGCACGTTTTGGGATTGCCTGTGCATCGGGGTCGGACGCATTACTGTTGGCGTTGATGGCCTTGGGAGTAAAAAGCGGAGACGAAGTTATCGTCCCAAGTTTCACGTTTTTCGCATCGGTCAGTTGCATAACTCGCTTGGGTGCAAGACCCGTTTTTGTCGACATCGATCCATTGACCTTCAATTTAGACGTCAACAAGATCAACGCTTTGATCACTCCCCAAACGCGAGGCATTATTCCGGTGCATTTATTCGGGCGCTGTGCCGACATGACCGAAATCAATCGCATCGCGCAGCGGCACAATCTATTCGTGGTCGAAGACGTTTGTCAATCCATTGGAGCGACGCATGCAGGTCAGTCCGCGGGATCAATCGGTGATGTTGGTTGCTTTAGTTTCTATCCAACGAAAAATTTGGGTGGGTTTGGGGATGGAGGACTCATTACAACCAACGATGAGAAGCTCGCCGCATCGATGCGTCTTTACGCCAACCATGGGATGAACCCCCGCTACTATCACAAGGTTATTGGGATTAACAGTCGTTTAGACACGCTGCAAGCAGCCGGGCTTATCGTCAAATTGAAATACCTGCACGATTGGACGGTTGCACGGCGGGAAAATTCTCGCCGTTATCGCCAATTGTTTGTGCAACATAATTTGGTGGGGAAATTCGATTTGCCTGCCGATGACAGCCGAGGAACCCATGTATGGAATCAATTTACCATTCGCGTTCGCGATCTATCGCGCGATGAATTTCGTAATGAACTCGCCAAACGCAAAGTAGGCACTGAAGTGTACTATCCAGTTCCCATGCACCTCCAAGAGTGTTTCTCGTACCTAGGGTACAAAGCAGGTGATCTGCCAGAAACGGAAAGAGCGGCCAATCAAGTTATTAGCCTTCCCAACTTTCCGGGACTCACCCAAAAAGAACAAGAGTATGTTGTGAGATGCTGTGCCGAAATTTGCGACTCATCGGCACATCCGCGGCGCAAAGCATCTTGAGCGTGTGCCACACAAATAGCAAGTTGACGAAATCGGTATTGTGCGGGCCAATGTTCCAATCGGGCAAAAAATTGCGCGTTGGGCTCGCACAACTATCCTTTCCGTTGTTGTGCATAAGTCGATTTCTTCTGGATTGAACCAGCTGCCTGATGGACGACCACTTTGACTCGCTTTTCCGTAGTTGGGTCTTCAAGTGAGAATGGTTTGCGGCGACGTGGTACACAGACGGCAATTAAACCTAGGCCAATGCACAACCCAATAATCGTATAACCAACGGCAAAATTCTGAGCAACTAATCCACTCACAAGTATTCTTTCCTAAAAAATCACGGATTTAGTTCGACTGACCCTATTATATCCTGAAGGACTCGGCGGTCTGCGTCCTAAAATCTCAGAATTTTGCTTGCAGGATGGGTTATGTTTGTGTGTCGAGTATTAACCTGCCAATTTCGTAAATTTCGGCCAAATCTAACACGTGGTCGTTCGATTCAAAAAGTGTTGCAATACAACGAGCATGAATCTTCATCTTCAACCCACCGATGCCAATCGGCCCATAGGTTCGCAAATTGCCAACGCATGTGCCGGTTGCAGACAGGGCGATTGACTCGATTCCGGCTGGGGGTACGGCATTAAGGTCAACCGCAAAATCCAAATGCTGTGCGGCTTCAAGTTGCTGTTTGGAAATGAGCTGGTTCCCGGCAGCCCCAGCCGCAAAAACTCCGCCGACTGAAGCCAAGACAACGGCAACTTGTTCAGGATCGGTGAGAGCAATCGGGACGATGCGAGCGGCGGGTACCATGGATTGCAACACGTCACGCGTATATTCCGCCTTTTGCCGTGTTCGAGAGACGATATGTACGGTCTTACCGTTCAAAGCTAACAAACGGCAAATACGACTTCCCACCGAACCCGAACCACCGAACACTGCAATATCTGACGCATTTAATGCACCGTCCCGTTCTACGGCCGCTATTGCCGCCACCGCCGTGGTGTTTGCCCCAGACGGGTCGAACATGACGGAGACGCGCATAGGTCCGAACATCGAAGCGAGAGCACGCGCAAGCACTTGTTCGCATTTTTCAAGGTTGCTGCCACCGATGAAGACAGCCGTACGATTTAAGTCGTCAGATTTTCGTGTAAAAATCGCACCATGCACTAACGATTCTACTTGCTCTTCGGCAATCGCGCCGTAGGAGAGCAAACGATCGACGCCGTTGTCGAGCGCGACAATCGCATCAAATGAACTCGGAACAGGGTCGACATCGAGTTGCAGCAAAATCTTGTTCTTTTGCGACATGTTTCCCTACCAGACGACCGCAAATTTCGGGCGTCTCGATAAATGTGCGCCTGCATAAAGTTCACGAACCAAAAACGGAAGCTTCGTTAAATATTTAGAATCCGCGGAAAGGATGCACGGCATCATTCTTTCCAGTAAGCATTTCATCGACCGTCGGCTTATTGCCCATTGCGTTGGCAATCGCGAGCTTTGTGGCTTCGTAATTGTATTCGTAAATCTTTCGATCGTTTTTAGCTTGTGGATGAATGAAGACTCCGCAAACGATTACCAAGTTCTCGGCCTCTGATTTTGGAATGACGCCTGTTTCAACCGAATCAGCAACGGCCTGGGCAACAGCCGCTTGCGCTGGACCAAACATTTGCACGGCCTGATTCATGCCCTTGATGGTTACTTTCGTAATCATGACTGTCGCCGGTTTTACTGCGAGGTTCGGAGTGAGCACAGCCAGAAGATTTGTGTGGCCTTCGCTTTGTCGCGCAAGTGCATTGGCGAAAGCAATTCCCACCGGGCCGCTTTTGTCGCCAATCAACAAGTCAATATGTGCGACTTCGTTATCGTTACCACCAACTAATGCCTCACCAACAAACATAGACATTCGACTTCTCCTCAGCGAAATATTAAATTCGAGTTAACTTTGAATAGACAGTTGAACGGGCTACAAAGATACTGCTGCCGAGCGACAATTCGGCCAAAAAGTTGACGCAGCAAGAAATATCAACGTCAAATCCAGCGAACAACCAATTTGCAAACGTCACAATCCACCCGAAAACTGTCCTGCAATTGCACGGAACCGATGCACGAAGTTATCAAAACTTTGATAAATTTCAAGCACCCGTGACAACTTCTACTCAACTAATACCGAGCAAAACATATGGAGCTGCTAATGCAAACGGTGCAAACTTGCTTCAAAGAAGATTGGTTGGCGGACGTTTAGATTGTGAGAGAAATCTTACCCGCCATTGGCTCGGAAGAAAGTTCCGGTTGTTCGTCACGAATCACGTTGGCCGAAGTCACTGCAAGACGATGTGAATAAGGGTGCCGATCGTCGTGATGGAATGTTTTTGGTTGGAGCAAATCAGTTCCCAGCCAAATTCAACGCAGCGTTGTACCGACCGAATCGGTTTGAAACCTGCGGCAGATGCCGATATTCTAATGGAATGCTTTAGATTGTTGGAGAAGCTCACGAGCAGCACGAAATTTGAATGCTGCGATCGATGTGTGGTTAATACTTGGAACCCATGAATGTGGAACTTGCACAAGTAAAGCAAATTCTCAAATAGTGTCCACTTTGGGCAACACGCCGCGGTTCCGTCCAAAGCAAAGAGCAAAGAAGTTTCGATGAAAAAAGCTGATTTGATTGGGTGGGATTGGCGTATCGATGGGACGGCATTGGTTGTTTTTCCAACTGCGAAAGCCTACGCCAAGTATTCAGTTTATTTTCTGGCTGGGCCTCTTCTTGTACTGACTTGTCTGACAGTTGCCGGTGTAACTCCATGGGGAATGTGGAGCCAGCTGACCAGCGCTGAAGACCGTAAGCCATTTCTGAATGAAGCTGAGATCGAACAAATGGAACGGGCTCAACGCCAAATTGTGGAAGATTTTCGTAGGGAATTTGGTGATGAGGCCACTGAAAAAATTTTGCAAAAGGTTCGGGAAAAAGCCGATGAAAGAGCGACTAAAAACCGGGAGCAAGATCTACGTATTACATGGGTCGGAATAGCCATCTCATTCTTAGTCGGCATGATCTGGCTGCTTATGACGTGCATCGGATTGTGCTTCATTGCGGCATTGCTTCGACTACCGACGGCGACCTACCGATTTGCTCGAAATGCAAACGGAGAACTCATCGTGCGAATTCCTCACCTGTTCTATACGAGAGAATACCGCGTGCCGGCAAATATAAGATTGAATTGTGGGGTTGGAAATTACATCAAGCGTGTTGGCAAGTATGGGATGCGCGTCTTGATTTGGTACGTGTGCTTCATCCCCATAGGGACGAAACCAATCGATCTGCCGATTTTTGTTGTCGCGGACCAGATGTTCAAAGAGGTGACCGGCAATCCGCCGCGAACGGTAATCGACTTTCACGCGAAACTCCATCAAGTTCTTTTGCAACAGAGTGTGAGAGCGAAATCATGAATCAAAATCATGAATTTGCCGTTCTTGCTCCAGCATGAATACACGCCGGTTGTTAAACTCGTGGCAAATAACCGTTTTTGGCGCGATTTCTCTGACTCTTCGACAGGATTGCCTTTTTTGTTGATCAACTTCCTTGGCATGTTCATCAATATCCAGCCATCGAATCGCCGAAAATAAAATCAAGTCTTAAATTCTTGATGGCAAGTTATCGGATATCTTGTCCAATGGCCAGGATCGCCTCACAAATAAACCCAGGAAATGCGGCGATCCAAGCGAAAAGAAGTACAGGAAATTCGCCGCGCATCACAAAATTGCTCCTTCATTCGTTAGGGGAAACATGAAGTTTTTTTCATGGTGGGTATTTCTAATCGCCTGTGTGACTGCTAGCAATGTAGGTTCGTTACGTGGGCAAACGACGAATGATGCTGCGCTATGGCTCGCCGTATTTGCACAAGACAATTTGGGTGGAGAGGAGAGTCGTTGGAAGTGGTGGTTTGATGGGCATTTGCGGTACCTTGATGATGTTGGTGGATTGAATCAACACATTGTACGACCAGGTATCGGAAAAAAGATCTCAGACGACTTGGTGTTTTGGGGCGGTTATGCTTGGATCCACACATCCCCGATCACTGGCGACGAATTCGACGAACATCGCATTTGGCAACAATTCACATGGTCACACAAATTTGACTCCACGACGATTTTATTGCGTCCTCGTTTGGAACAACGTTTTGTTGAGACTGGAAGTGACTTAGGCTGGCGTTTTCGGCAATTGGTTCGGATACAACAACCGATTCATGGTCATCCGCGTTTAAGCATGATTGCCTGGGATGAATTCTTCTTTCATTTGAATGACACCGACTGGGGAGCGCGTTCAGGCTTTGATCAAAACCGGGTATTTCTGGGGCTAGGCGTGAAGCAGAAGCCCGAAAGCCGTTTGAGAACTGAAATTGGTTATTTGAACCAGTACATCGATTTGCCAACCAATGCGGATCGTAGCAACCACACTCTCTCGATCAATTTCTTCTATTAGCCCGATGGGAATTGCCTCCATTGAAATCTCGATTTGCTCGTAAGACGGCCGAGAAATAGGAACGTGGTACTAGCATTTTTGCTAATTCAGCGGTGCAATTTTCCCAGTACCAGAAAAATTCTGATTTCGCTATTTACTTGGAAATACATTGTCGCCAGAATGCAGCCCGCAAGTCGAAATCCGCAAGGAATATTGAGGTTTCGTCTCGCCTCGATCCAAAGGAATTGGATCGGATTTCGAATCCCACATTCGGGTAAACTTAGCAAGGAGTGCTGTCGTGAAATCCTTTTTCGTTCTAACTGGCTTCCTTCTGGCCTGCTTGGCCGGAAACTCTGCGTACGCCCAAGCCAATAATGTCTGTGTTATCGACGTTGCCACAGTCTTCAAGAACAACGATGCTTTTAACACGAAGCTTGAGGCTCTGAAGAAAGAAACGGAGCAATTTGCTCAGTACCTGCAAAATCGCGTAACAGAGCTACAAACGATGCAGGAACAATTGCGGACGATGAACGTGAACTCACCCGATTTCGCCGCTCTTGAAAGGAAGCTTGCTCAAGACAACGCGAATCTGCAGATTGAACGCAATGAAAAGACTCGAAAAATCCAGCAGCGTGAAGCACAAATTCATTTCGAAACCTATGTGCAAACAACGCAGGCCGTTGCCATGGTTTGCAACCAAAAGAATATTCGCCTCGTCTTACAATATGCGAATCACGAAATGGACCTGGATAACCCGGAGTCGATTATGATGAAGGTGAATAGCGATGTCGTCTTCCACAAGCCGCACAAAGACATTACGCGAGAAGTAATCGCCATTCTCAATTCTCCCAACTTCAATGATCGCAGCAGTGCCGTTCCTCAAACGAATCGTTAATGTTTGTTGATGCGCACGCATTGTAGTTAGATCTGCGTTTCTGGTTGGCGACTTTTGAGAAAGGGAATTACCGTGAGTCTCTCGCTTAGACATCAGCGCACGCTGGCCGGACCCATAACCATCAAGGGCAGAGGATATTGGTCTGGTTTAAATGTTCAAGTGTTATTGAAGCCAGCGAATGTGAACACCGGTATCGTGTTTCATCGACCCGATCTTCCCGATTGTCCTGCATTGACGGCTCGCGTCTCTAACAGAGTTTCCTGCAACTTACGAACAGTGCTTGCCAATGGTCACGTGCGCATTGAGATGATCGAGCACCTGATGGCAGCCTTGGCTGGCATGGCTGTCGACAATTGTGAAGTGTGGATCGACCGGGACGAGTTGCCCGGTCTTGATGGTTCAGCCAAGGCATACGTCGACGAAATTCGGCGCGTGGGGGTTGTAAGCCAGCAAGCTCTTCGCGAAAAATTGATCGTTACTCATACAATTCGCATGGGCGATCAACACCGATGGGTCGAGGCGCGTCCTTGCCTCAATCGGTGTCAGCTCGAATACCACCTCGAATTCCAAGATTGTCAGTTCATAGGAAAGCAATCGATCAACATCGAGATGACGCCAGAGTCATTCGAGCAACAGATTGCTTCAGCTCGTACGTTTATTCGGGAAAGCGACGCGTTGAAGCTGAGGGATTCTGGCTTGTGTCAACATGTTGCGTATGCTGATTTATTGGTATTTGGCGCCAATGGGTTGATCGATAACGAGTTGCGTTTCCAGGACGAGTGCGTTCGCCACAAGGTACTCGATTTTTACGGGGACCTGGCATTGGCGCCATTTGACTTGGTAGGTCACTTTGTTGGTTTTCGGAGTGGGCATGAACTCCATACGCAACTGATTCATAGGTTACTTCAAGAAGGCCGATTTGTCGAAGCGGCCCGAGCGGCATAAATTAGGTTTTTAAATTGAATTTTTGACGAGAACGATCGTGTCCGAGATAATCCCTTTTAGACCACAACTTCCACTCGCAGAACAATTACCTGACCCAATCGTTTCACCACACGCGATTGTCGATCCGAAGGCGCGACTTGCGCCGGGAACCGAAATCGGACCGTTCTCGTTGATTGGACCAGATGTCAAAATTGGTCCGGGAACCAGAATCCAAAATAATGTGACGATCACGGGTAATGTGGAGATCGGAAGCAACAATCTTTTCATGCCAAATACGGTTATCGGCGGACCACCACAAGACTTAACGTATGATGGAACCGTCACAAAAATAATCATTGGTGACAATAACGTATTTCGCGAATGCGTTACCGTTAATCAGGCAACGACAAAAGAAAACCTTGTGACCAGCGTAGGCAACAATTGCTATTTTATGGCTTGTGTGCATATCGCTCACGACTGCGTTGTCGGCGACAACGTGGTGATTGCCAACGGCTCCATGCTCGGCGGCCACGTCCACGTGCATAAGAATGCGACCATCTCGGGGAACGTGGGAGTGCATCATTATTCACGAATCGGTGCCTATTCGTTTGTCGCTGGTTTGTGTCGGGTGATTCAAGATGCTCCGCCATACATGCTTCATGAAGGGATTCCCTCGCGACCACGTTGTTTAAATATTGTGGCACTGAAGCGGAACAATTTTTCCAGCGATACAATTTCCAAATTGAACTATGCCTACAGATTGTTGTATCGCTCACGTGTTGGCTTGGAAAGCGCTCGCGAGATCATGTTGAACAAAGACCAAATGTGTCCCGAGGTCGAACACCTTTTTGAATATGTTGAATGCCAAAATAACGGTCGGCATGGTCGAGGTCGTGATCGGAGGAAGGTGGCATGACGCCAGTGCGCACTATTGTAGTGGGGGCCGGCCATTTAGGTACAATTCACACAAGGTTGCTGACGCAAAATCAGCGGTTCCTAGTTGCCGCAGTCGTCGAACCCAATGCGACGACTCGCGAACGGATCGAAAAAGAACTTGGTGTTCGTACTTACGAACGAATCGACCATGTAAAAGAGGATTTTTCGGCTGCGATTATTGCAACCCCGACGATCCATCACCATAAGTCGGCCTTGCCATTGATTCATCAAGGCATTCATTGTCTCATCGAAAAGCCATTGGCACTGACAGTCGAACAGGCAACGGCTTTGGTGCGCGCAGCCCAGAAACGCGACGTCGTACTTCAAGTCGGACACAATGAACGATTCAACGCTGCCTTCGTGGCCGCCAAAAAGCATTTGCCGCTCGCATCTTTCATTGAAACGGTACGAACAAGCAGTTATACATTCAGGTCGACAGACGTTGGTGTCGTGCTCGACCTGATGATTCACGACCTCGACTTGGTGCTGAGCCTGGTCAATTCTGACGTTGCAAAGGTATCGGCTTTTGGCCGCGCAGTAATTGGGCCGCATGAAGACTTTGCACACGCTCGTCTCGAATTCGAAAACGGCTGTGTGGCTAATTTATCGGCATCGCGATGCAGTTTTGAACGTCAGCGTCAAATTCGATGGTACAGCGAAGACGGATTCGTCACGTCGGATTTGGATGCCGGCTCGGTTGCTTTGATTTCCGTTCCGGGGTGGGTCCAACAAGGCATGCATGACATGCTAAGCGTTTCCAGCGAGGAACAGTCTCGACTGAAACAGTGTTTCTTCACCGAGATCCTCCCGAGGAGTTGCGAATCAGTCACTCCGATCAACGCGATCGAGGCTGAACATCATGACTTCTGTGACGCCATTCGCCAGCATCGCCTCCCGCTCGTCGACGGAGAAGCAGGCCATGCGGCATTACTGGTTGCCAATCAGATTCTTGAGCAGATCCAATTGACTTCCGAAAAATCGTATCCACTGCGCGCGGCTTAAGCAACGGCGATGCCGACTTCCCGCCTAGCTCTGCGAGAAATAGTTGTGTATCGCCAAGTCGAGCGTTGCTTGATTGATGGTCAGCGGCTTATTGTGGAAGTCACAAAAATCTCGAATCTGGGTCAGAATGTCGTCCACATGTGAAAACCGCATGTTGCGATTCTTATCATCATACGCGCCATGGATCAGATACTTGGCCCACTCTTCATTGGCATCGTTGAAGCCGATGATTTTCGCTCTGTTGATGAACAGTTCAATAAACTGTTTTGGAGTTGGGTCTTTTATCAGGACTTTATACGGTATCCTTCGCAAAAACGCCTCGTCGACTATATTTTTGGGCGTCAAGTTGCTCGCGAATACCAAGAATTGGTCAAAGGGAATCTCAACTTGACGTCCTGATTGAAGCGTCAAATAATCTCGTCCCGATTCCATCGGCACGATCCAGCGATTGAGTAAATCCGTTGGACTAATGCGCTGACGCCCAAAATCGTCAATGACCAGGCATCCGCAATTGCTTTTCATGTGGAGTGGCGCTTCGATAACTCCAGTGACTGGATTGCAGGTGGCTTCCAGGTGCTTGAGTGACAACTCTCCTCCGACGATGACGATCGGACGTCGGATGCGTACCCACCGATCGTCATTTTCTTGTTCGTTAACGAATCCCTCGTGCTTAGGCAAGGGACAGTGTTCATGCACCATCGGGTCAAAAATGCGCACAATTTCGCTACCGATAATTAGTGAACGAGGAATCCAAATATAGGGACTCATCGCGCGAATTAATCGTTTTGCAATGCTAGATTTGCCGTTGCCGGGCGGACCGTAAAGGAACAACGTCGAACCACTGTTCAACGCCTGTCCGACTTGGCTGACAACAGTTGTGTCCATGGACAAATCACTGAGGGCGGCTTTGACATTGTCAAACGATACTTTCTGATTTCGCACCGATTGCAATCTTATGGAATTGCAGTAGTCGTTTAGACTGACCGGAGCAGAGCCGCAGAACGTGCATTGCTTCATGCTCTCACGCGCTTGTTCAATTCCCTTTGGCGACAGTTCATATGCGTAGTCTCCACCGATGGAAGCGCCTCGATATCCAATCAGGAGTTGATTGCGCAACGACGTCAATAGCGGCTCGACGATCGAGAATGACAAATTCAGCTGGTTGGCAATGGCTCTACCTGACTGCACTCCCCGCAGGTACAGAAATCTTAAAATCAAACGAAAGACATCGACCTCTTCCAGTGCTGCCTGCTCTAGGCTCTGCGGGCGCGGAGGAAAGAACTCACCACTCCTTTGGCTCGAACCAAACTGGTTAGGTTGCTCGCGATGTCCGTGTTCCGTTGCCGGATTCATCGGCTGAAATGAAATCTGAGGCGAGAAAGTATTCTGCGTATTTGTCATAAAAGGCTTTCCAAAATTCGGTATATGCCAGCGGAAACAGACGACCAAGTCAACTGCCTGGCGCCGGTGTATTCGTAGCTCAATGTTCGGAGCATGCGGAATCTCGCGCCAATGATTTCGGGGACTCAATTGGTCGCGATATTCTGTTTAACCTGATTTTGTGATGCGTTGCCGCACGCGGGTTCGACACAGGTTCAAACTAGAAGTCGGCCAAAACCTGAATATTCTTCAATTTTGAAATGACTAGTCTCATCCTCCGACTTCACAGTGACAAAATCGAAACTTTGTGCACAACAGGCATGCAAATCGCAACGCGTAAGGTATGCTCCTAAAACGCTTTTTGTGGATTCGCTATGATACACGTCCGCCAGCTAGTAAAAGCATACGAAGATCCTGCTGCCGGCAAATTCGTCGCCGTAGATTCAGTGACGTTTGATGCATTGCCAGGTCAAATTTTCGGTCTGTTGGGACCAAATGGCGCGGGGAAGACAACGGTTTTGAGGATTTTGAGCACGCTGCTCAAACCCACGTCGGGCTTGGTAAGTGTGAATGGATACGATACCGTCGCGGACGCTGAGGATGTGCGGCGCCACCTCGGTTTCGTTTCGACCAATACCGCCATTTACGATCGCATGACCGGTTGGGAAATGGTGAGGCATTTTGGCCGCCTGTATGGGATGCCTGAGCGAATACTCGCCGAACGAATGGAAGAACTTTTTGAACGGTTTCACATGGGACGATGCCGTAATCTTTTGGGTGGAAAAATGTCGACCGGCATGAAGCAGAAAGTGTCGATTGCTCGCGCCATGGTACATGATCCCCCGGTTCTTATATTCGATGAAGCAACTTCGGGGCTTGATATTCTTGCGGCCCGTGAAGTCCTCGATACCGTCCAGATGTTGCGAGACCAGGGAAAATGCATCGTATTCTCTTCGCATATCATGAGTGAAGTTAAGCGGATTTGCGACTACGTGGCGGTCATGCACCGTGGTCGAATCTTGGCTACCGGCACCATCCAAGGCCTCATCGAGCAATACAATCAAAACGATTTGGAGGAACTCTTCTATCAACTCGTTTCCATGGACAATTCGAAGCCTGTGCTGGGTAAAACTGGAATTGCATGAATTGGAAAAACACTAAATTCATTTTTCAGCGTGAAATCATCGACCAGATGCGCGATCGACGCACGCTGTTCACAATTCTCGTTTTGCCATTGATCCTGTATCCGTTGTTGGGATCGGCTCTTTTACATACTGCACAGTTCATGCATCGAAGTCAGTCGATCGTATGGATCATCGGAGCAAACAAGCTGCCGAAGACCGTTCCACTGGTCGAAAATGGCAGATTTGTCAGTTCATTGGCCGATTTTGCGACTATTGAGAACATCAAAGTCGTATCCGATTCGCAGGAAGAAATATTCGCCAACGAGCTTCGCAAGAGTTTGGCTCGACTCGAGCCTGTGCCAAGCAGACACGAACAGCATGCTCGAGCAATATCTAATTCCAGCGAGAAGCAGTGGCTGCAAAGTCACATGCAGGCGAATCAAGTTGACGTGATTGTATGGGTAGCGGATGAAATTGGGCCAAGTCAAACCGATGATCCGCAATCCATCGATCAAATTGCATCGGTCCAGCTAATCGTCAATTCGGCACGCGACAAGTCCCGGATGACCGCGTTGGAAGTGCAAAAGCTTCTCGGGAACTGGCGAGCTAAGTTGATCGAGGACAATTTCGTACAAAATGATCTGCCGTTTGCTTTGGCCTTTCCATTTGCGATTGATCCAATTGATGTGGTTGACTCCACGATCCAACAAGCCGCAACTTGGAGCAAGATTCTTCCTCTAATCGTTATGCTCTGGGCATTGACCGGAGCATTCTATCCGGCGATCGATCTGTGTGCCGGAGAAAAGGAACGTGGAACGCTGGAAACGCTGCTCAGTAGCCCTGCGACCCGAGCGGAGATCGTTATCGGCAAGATGATGACCATCATGGTGTTCAGCGTAGGGAATTCCATATTGAATCTATTTAGCATGATGCTTACGGGATTTTTTGTAATACAGCATTTGGGTAGCGCGTCGCCCATGAATGGATTGTCGATGGTCGGTGCACCTCCTCTCAACGCGATTCCTTGGATTGTTTTGGGGCTTTTGCCGGTAGCAGCCATGTTTAGCGCACTGGCATTGGCACTGGCATCATTCGCGCGGAGTTCGAAAGAGGGACAATATTATTTGATTCCGCTGTTGATGTGCTTATTGCCGCTCATGATGCTCTCAAGCATGCCGACCACAAACTTGGAGCTTGGAACCAGTTTCATTCCGGTAACAGGCATGATGTTGTTACTGCGATCAATGATTGAAGGCAATTACAGTAATGTCGTGCAATACGCTTCTCCTGTTTTGGCGACGACATTGTTTTGTTGTTGGTTGAGCATTCGCTGGGCCGTTGCACAATTCAATAGCGAAAATGTGCTGTTTCGCAGCAGTGACCAGTTTGGTTTCGGCCTGTGGCTTAAACAGGTGATGCGCGACCGCGATTTGAAGCCTTCGCTAGGTCAAGCGATATTGTGCGTAGTAACAATCCTGATCATTAAGTTCTTCTTGAGCTTGGCCGTAACGATGCCGCAATCCTGGCATGAGTTCGCCAAACAGATTTGGGTTGTTCAAATCGCGGCGATCGCGATACCGGGGTTACTCATGGCCGCAATACTGACTCGCTGTGCCAAAGCAACGCTTCGCTTGAACACTCCGAGGGCTGGGCTGATAGCTGCTGCTGCGTTGACTGCGATTTTGCTCTATCCAGCGCTGAGCTACCTGGGGCAAATCGTGCTACACCTCTACCCGCCGAGAGCCGAACTGCAAAAGGTGGAAACGGTTCTAGCAGCGCTAATTGATAATGCGCCCGGAATCTTGGCGGTCTTACTGGTCTTCTCCGTTGTGCCGGCCATTTGTGAAGAGTTGACCTTCCGAGGGTTCATTCTCTCGGGCCTCGAAAAGTTGCGCGGGCGGTGGTCAGGCGTCATCTTAACGAGCATATTCTTTGGCGCGACTCATGCCGTTTTTCAACAGTCCGTCATGGCGTTTGTTGTCGGTTTAATTCTCGGTTTCATCGCCCTGCGTACGGCAAGCATTTGGCCGTGCATTGCCTTTCACATGACGCATAATGGAATGACCATCATCCTGTCTCGAATGAAACATTTGGCAGCGAGTGATTCGCCCTTCACTTGGGTTCTACGCGAAACAGAATTGGCAAGCGGCACCCGTATTGAATTTGAACCCTTGGCCGCCTGCGGGATGACGCTTGCCGCTACCGTGCTGCTGATCTGGATCGGCAAACAAAAGGAACTGTCGAATCCAACGCCGATCGAACAAGTCGAGCTTCAACCTCACTTCTCGACACCGATCCAATCAACGTGACTTTCTTCCACATGAAATAATTGTTCAAGTGGATCGTTGGTTTGAGAATCAAGGTGTACCTGCAGCAAACGAGAACACAATCCTGGGGCGATATCACCGACGAGGTCGTGTAAGTCTAACGCGATTGCGCCATTCCATGTTCCCATTTTCAAGACCAATTGAGGATCTAGTGTTGGAAAGGCATTGGCAATAAACTGGAGTTCCCGCCATAAGCTTAAGTCCGGGTTTGAAGCTCGTGAGTCAGTTCCCACTGCGACATTGATGCCCCGTCGCAGCATGCCTGCCAATGGATAGGGATCGTGTCTAAAGAAGTGGTGTGTGCGCGGACAATAAACGATTGATGTCTTCGACTGCTTCGCAACAATGTCTAGGTCCTGTTCGCCGAGGTAGTTGCCATGAACGAGCAAGACGTTGGGAACATTCTTCAACCATTCAAGATAGTTCCGGATTCCTGTTCGCTCGTTTTGAGAGGCTGGAAACCAAGCTCCCAGGCTACGCAGAAGTTCCACAAAGGGACCTGTTTGATGTTCAAGCAACTCGATTTCCGCTCGCGTCTCAGCAACGTGGATCGCCAGTGGTGTACGCAGCTGCTCCGCGAAACGCGTCAGCCCCCGCAAGAGTTCCAGCGGGACCGAATAAGGCGCGTGAGGGCTAATTCCAAGTCGCCAAGCCGCCGACTTGAAGACCGGCAGCTGGTCCAATTGGCTTAAAATACTTTGACTCTCTTCCAATATGGTCGCGTGCAGTTGGGGTTGATTACCTAACCGCTCTAGAAACCATCGTCCATACAGCTCAGCCAAAGGCTCGAGCGAAATCGGCCAGGGGCGTGTCGCAATCTCCCCAATTGCAACGGTTCCGGTTGTGACCACCTCTTGCATGCCCCGCAAAACCGATTCCGATAATGAAGTTCGACGGTTTGAACGCTCTTCGATGACCAGCCTGATCCAGTCGGTAAACGGGATGCCAGCGTGACCTAAGGGTTGGCTGAGGTGGCTGAATTCTAAGTGACAGTGGGCGTTGATTAAGCCAGGGATGATGGCGACGTCACCAAGATCGATTAATGACCTGAACGAACTTGCTCTGTCGTTCTTCGAGAATTCTTTCACCGAGAAAATCTTGCCTCCTCGAATGGAAACCACACCATCCTGTATCGGTGAGCGCGTGTTACAGATCACCCATTTGGCACGATAATCTACGTCATTCATTGAACTTACGACCGCTTAAAGGCCGCAATTGAGAAGCAAACGTCAACAAAGCCATTTAACTCAGTTCCAACGGAGCAGTACGTTGAGCAAAGATGGCCGTCAAACCGTGGAGTGTGCGCGCAACAAACAAAACCATCTTCTCTGCACCATCTAACTTCAGCCTTTGCATGCGTTGTTGGGTGCGCACGTCGACACCAATAAATTTCATTTCAAGATTGCCGACTTGATAAAATCGCGCCATCGCTTCAATCCGTTTCAGGTCTGGTGAACACTGATCGACCACACGGAAACCCCGCGCAAGTCCATGCGTAAAGCATGGGCCAATACACAGCGAACTATGCATGTCGATCGTGGTAAGGTCATACATTTTGCAAAACGTTTCGCTTAATTGTGCCAGCACCAAAGTGGGATGCAGTTCGTAAATATTGTCTCCCGCGCGCAATCGATGTTCATTACTGCTCGTGATCTTGCGGTTGCTACGGCTCAAAGGCGAATCGCCGGCCAGCGCGTCATCTGTACTGAACTGGCCGATTATTTGGCCCGAAGAGTCGATTGCCGTCGCCGTTACTGCTCGCTTTGAGCACTTAGTTTCTCCATACCAAGCAACCAATTGCTTGACTTCACGCGAGCTGCCAATGAATTCTCGTTCACAGTCATGAAGTTCGGGGTACTCGTGTAAGTTGGAAGCCGGTGCGAGCTTAATTGCGACATGCTTATGCTTCGAAACGATCGTTTGCAGATACGCTGGCGACGGTTGAAACCAGTCTAGTTTCGTAGTCCGTTTACCACGGACGCGGCGGTCAGGGTCAATATGGACCCAAAGATGTTCGGCGAAATCTTGTGTTGTGACATCGAATGAGGTAACCGTGGTTGCATGGCAGGCATGGTGCTGGTTGTATACTTTCAAATTTGCCTCGGCAATCAAACTCGTTTGTTTGTCCAGATCGACGCCGATCGTTGGGGCGGTCTGAGCCAACGAAATCAAATCTCCGCCAATACCACAGCACAAATCAGCGATTTCGGGTGCAGCTGCCATTCGGCGCGCTTTATATGCGGCGATATTCTCGGAAGTTGCTTGTTCGAGACCTTTGGGCGTGAAGAACATTTTGTCGTGGAGCCGAAATTTGGCAGTCGCCCGCTTACGCAGTTCCGCCTGCTGCACAATGAGCCTCGCTCGCTCAACGGAAAATTGCTTTCTCAAACGTCGCAAGAGCGCCAATGATGACGTCCCCCGGCACAACTCGGAATACGCTTGGGTCAAATCTGCGGCGGCGTCGTCACTGACCAGCCAGCGCACATCGGCTAAATCCTCAGTATCCAGCTGCTCCAGCATATTTGCAAACATTCGACTAGTTGAATGGCGGTTCTCAATTCGCGATCACCAAATAGTAATCATTACGGACCTCGTTGAAAATCTCTAAAGTAATGGTTATGTTCATACTAGCTGTGAAACCGTGAATGGATCCGCTATTCGATAGGTGTGAAATCACAAGACAGTGACTGAATCCGGATGTAATGCTGATGTTGGATAGTGAATATTCTCTGTTGATCTATCTAAATATGGCCCGCGTAGCGAAACAGCAATTGAAGATGCCTGAGCATTCTCGATGGAAACTGTTGGCGGTTGTCACGGCCCATAATCTGAGTTTGGGACCACTCGCCAACTACTGTCGGCAACAAATCCTCAACAACAATCCGGGACACATTCTCGGTCGTTTTCCGAGTATCGAAGAAGCGCTGCTAAATGCCGACTTCATGTATTTTATGGGGCAAACTCGGAGAAGTTACTCGATTGAGAATGCTGAGGCGGAACTCGAGAAGCGACAAATAGATTACCAGCAAGACTTGATCGATGCGGGTGACGTTGAGAATTACTTGTCGAAATTGCTGGGAGTCGAGTACACCTGGGTTTTGGAACATTTTTGAAAGATAATTATTACAAGTACGTCGATTGCCTATGCACTCGCTTCGATATCAAGCGAGCGTGGCTCAAGCATGAACAATGTGAGTCCGAAACCTAACAACAATAGTACCGCGACACTGCCGAACGCGAGTTCAAATCCAAAAACATCGATCAGGATGCCAATCAGTGGACCGGCGACAATCGGCCCAGCAGCCAGAAAAATGCCCAGGGTGCTTAAATGGATGGGTTGTTCTTCTGGTACGGCTAACTCTAACGCGTAATTATTGGTGATTCGCATTGTGATCGGTGTCAGACCAAGGAGCAGGTAAACGAGCGTGAACCAGTTTTGCCCTTGGGGCCCCAGCGATGCAACCAACAAGGCCAAAAGAGGAATCGATGCGGCCAACAACATGAGAATTCGCAATGCCCATAAGTTCCCGAGCCGATCCGCCAAACTGCCTACCGGTACACTGAACACACCAACGCCGATGTTCTGCGCGATCAACCAGGGAATCAAGTAAGTCAAATCCAAGTTTAGACGCTGTAAGGCCAATGCCTGATAGTGTGGAAACAGAGTCAACGTCATTCCAAAAAGACTGGTGACGATTGCCAACAATCTGAATTGGCGGTTCTTTCGCACAGTCGTCCAAGCTTGCCGCATTAAATTGCCGCGATTTCCAGACGTTGTGCCGTTGGAGTCAGCCGGTTCGATCAACAAGTGTGCTACTGTCCCGCCAACTAGGAAGAATAGACCTGACGCGAAAAAGATGGCCACGACGTTAATCGATTCAGGACTAAACCAATGCCTGAGTAAGAGCCACGCGACACTCAACGAAACAATCGTACTCATCACATTCGCAAACAGCATCAATCTTCCGCGTCGATTGACGTACACGAGCTTGGATTGCAATGTTCCTAAGACAACTTGGTTGGTACCGGT
Source organism: uncultured Planctomycetaceae bacterium (assembly GCA_937862885.1). Taxonomy (GTDB): domain Bacteria; phylum Planctomycetota; class Planctomycetia; order Pirellulales; family Pirellulaceae; genus CALMEE01. The sequence goes on along the minus strand of CALMEE010000008.1, from coordinate 17,967 downwards.
GCAGGCAAAGAAAAACGTATACAGAAATAGAAATGACAAAGCGAGCCATTGACCAACGCCGCCACTAAATAGCCACAAGAGTGAAATGCCGAGCATGCTGAAACCCATTAACATGCTTGTGACAGCAAGAATTCGCTTTTTAAGCGGGGCACATCGAATAGTGTTCGCCACAAACAACGGAGGAATACTTTGCCCTAAACGACTCATCGTCGGCAACCAACCACGCAACCAGGCCGAGCCACCGATCAAATCCAAGACTGCGGGAATGACAACGCTTTCCGTCTTAAAAATCCAACCAGTGCGAATCGCAATATGATGGATAATCAACCGGCGAAAATTCAGTCGGTCGACATGAGACATCTCGGTTGGTTTCGAAATTTGCGGTCGCGCTGGTTCTTCAAGCAACGCTCCTTGATCGACGGGCGCGGAAGCACCGATTGGAGCAATATGTGTGTCAGGTTTTGTCATTATGGTGAGTCTATCCCGTTGTAAACCAATGGCCTATCCCAAATCGCTCGCTTGCGTTGCCGGATCTCGTTTTCCATACCCGCAATTTGAATGCAATGTAGAGCTGAATTCTTGAACAGCATGCAGTCCCGAGCGCAACTTGCATGGCTTTGTGCTGCGACGCTGGCGATGTCGAAGGCTAAATCGACTGGCTAAAATGCACGAGGGATGCAGCGGAGACCGCGAATGTTTGGCGAGCGGTACATTCGACCATTTAAGACACAACCATCGGGCGGCAACAGAGCGCTTGGCATCCTGATGCAAGTTAACCTTTGCGGTTACAGGGTCGGGAACAACTGCATCAACTTCTCGGTAGCCGAATCAAGCGGGACAACCTTCCATGAATGGTCGGCACATTCCACTGCAAGTCCGTAACGCAATAACTTTCTCGTGGCATCTTTAACGTCGAACGAAAGAGTTTGCCCCGTCAATTCGAAAAGTACTTCTGTCGCTCGGTCATGTAATTCATCCGCGTTCAAACCATCCTCAGCGTCGAGTAAAAGGCAATAGACCAAAATTGTCTCACAAACTTCCTGTTCCTCAGCCTCACGAAATAGTCGATAGACGACGCCGATGTTATTATCCAAGTTCTTCAAGTACAAATTGCGAGTTAATCCAAATTGATATTTGTCCTTGGTACGTAAATAGCTAAAGAGTGCGCGACAGAGATAAAACGAGACGATCAGACCAAACAACAACCAATTGTAAAACGCCGAAAGCGTGAAAATCGTAACGATCATCGCTCCGCGGGTCACTTTGTAGGCGGCTAAAGCTGCTCCCGACAATGAAGGGAGCAAGATTTTGCCTCGATCAATCAGACTCAGTTTGATCGTCGAACCGGGCAACAGCACTTCCAATTCGTTCTCCGGAATATTCTTAAAACTTTTCAGGTAGACCGCATTTGCCTGCATTTGGGGGTTCATTCGCGCACGTGGCCTAATCTTGAACGCGACGACTAAACGGTGGAATTCGGGGAACTCAACCTCTTCGAGCCGAAATAGATTCAACAGTCTTCGGCGATTGCGTTTGACCAAGCGATAGCCTCTGGCATAGACTTCGAGTCGTTCGAAGATAGTAAAATCGAGATTGAGCCGAACTCCCCAATTCCAGCCGAGCGTCACGGCGTGATTCAACTCCTCCTGGTCAAGGCGATCATAGTGTGCAGCTTTCAGAACTTGTGAAAGCTGGGCAAACAGCAAATCCGTTTCCTGCGCTGCGACATCCAATTCTTCAACATCTTGCTGTTCTTCATCGGGATCCAGTGGGCTATAAAGATCTTCAATATGTTGAAGCTGATACAGGTGCTCGATTTGAAAGACTTTTACCAAGGAATTGTACAGGCTCAACAGGCGATTTTCATCAATTACGTCAGAATGGCTGAACTTCTCGACGAGACGATGGATCAATTCTCTGTGTCGCAGAGGAATAAAGTTCTCGCCGAGCGGGTCCATGCGATTAGTCAGATTTCGATCCATGTCTAAGTATTTCGGAATGACCTCAACATTCAGCCAGCTGAATCGCAACGAGTGACGTTAAGTTTCATTTGCCGCAATATCCTTTTGCTTTCTTCCCGTTGGCTAACATGCTAAGTTTCTTCAGCGTTCATTGTCATCCGACTTGTCCGTTGATTTGTCTAGGGTTTCAGGTGGCGAAGTTGCATCCTTGTCGTCGTTCCTCAAATTGTGAAGTTCGTTCACGGCTTCGAGTTTCGTTTGCGCATGTTGGAGTTCCAATCGCATCGATTCGACCAGACGTCGTTGGATTTCCAGTTGATCGCTTGTCACGAAGCCTCGTAGTCTCATCCGTTCGCTGAATTCGAGTTGCTGCAGCGCCAATTCCAGGTTGCGCTTGGCCTGCATCAAATCAATATGGCCAGCGACTAAGCGACCGTCGCAAGAGGCTTTAGCCAACTCAAGTTCGCGGAAAGCACGATCGGCGGCAAAACGATCCTGGGAGATTTGTGCCTCCGTGATAAATCCTTGCAAAAACAATCGCTCACTTTTGGTTAAACGGTCGTGTGCCTCGCTCAGACGCCTTTCTGCATCGAAGACCGCCAACTTTGTGGCATTGAACAGCAAATTTTCAAGTCGGTCCACACGCTCTTCAAGTTGTGCAAAGCGTTCGTCATCAAAGTTGCTGCACATTTCCGATGAACATTTTTTCGCACCGCTGACCAACGAACGCGCGGGCAAAGAATTTAGTACAACGACCAGCCCGACAACTCCAATGACACTAAAACTGAACCAGTTTGTCATCATTTGATTAGCTCCTGTTTAATTACGTACGTGAACTCGCCGCGCTCGTTTTGGTTCCACGCGCGCAGTGGACGTCATAATTCTATGAACGTGATCAACAATGTGCAGTGTCGCGACTTGATTCAATCGATAAGGCTGCGCACCAAACGACCGTCGATTGAACCGATCTCGATTTATGGAACCAATTGTACTCCCGAACATCAGGGTCGGGTTCAAGGTTTCACGCCTTCGCCGCAAAATGTGGGGCATACAAAAAAATCGTACATTAACCTCAAACATTCGAACCGTGCGGACATGTACCCACATCCTTGGGAAATTTGAATGTCGAAAAGACCTCAACAAGCACGGATGGCAACGCCCAATCGTACTGGACGAGGATTGGTGGAACAAAATGGGATTGCGCATCTATTCACGGACTGTCGTTGCCGATCGCGTGAAAAATGGCTTAACAACAGTCTGCGATTGAGACTGAAACGATTCATGCACGCATGTTGCTTCGGTCATTTGCCGATGCAGTACAAAAACTTTTCGCTTCGGAAATAGAGTTCACCATTACCAACTGCCGGGGTTGCATTGAACAAACTATCGTCGTCATCAAATGCGTTGCTGGACACTACCTTCAATGTATCGGTATCAGCCTGGACGATATAGACCATTCCATTTCGAAGTGTGTAGAACAAGTGACCATCCACGGAGATGGGAGACGCATAGTCACCTGCCGGACTACGGCGACCGCCCTCAGGAGTTGGTTCGTCTTCGCCCGGCTTCAGTCGATCCTTGTATATCATTTCTCCGGTTTCGGCGTCGGCGCAATAACCGATACCACGAGCATTCCAGTAGAGGCGGCCATTGGCAAAAAGTGGCGTTCCAATTCCGGCAGGCAATGCTGCTTGCCAAACAGTGTGCGATTCCGAAACATCACCCGTTCCTCCGCACCGCACGGCAATTGCTTGTCCGCCTCGGCCACCCATCGCAAAGACGACATTGTCGCCCAATGCGAGACTGGGGCAAGTTGTGTTCGAAACCGGCGATTTCGCCCACCACAATTGATTACCCGTCAGTGGATCGATGGCGATAATCTTATCGGGCACGCTAATCACGATCTCCTTTCGTCCAGCGACTTCGACGAGGCAGGGTGTCGACCAGGAATTCGCAAAACCATCGCTTTCAACACGCCAAATCTCTTTGCCATCAGATTTAGATAATCCGAGAATCGCTCGACCTTCGTTGCCTGCATTTACGACAAGAACGTCGTCGACCAACATGCAGCTGGCGCCGCCACCCCATTTCGCGGGATCCGATTGAGTTCCCACCGAAGTCTGCCATTGCTTATTCCCTTCCAAATCGAATGCAAAGACGCCATCCTTGCCGAAGAATACGTACACAGATGTACCATCCGAGACAGGTGTACTGCTGGCATACCCATGTTCCTGTATGAAACCTTGATAAGGATCTTCCTCATTAATTGCGTCAACCGTCGCGCGCCAGACCTCGCTACCGTCTGAGCATTTCAGGCAAATTAAGTGCCTTTTCAATTGGTTTGGCTCACCAGGATTTGCCTTGTCGATCCCGTACCCGGTGTAGCTTGTAACAAAAACCTTATCTCCCAAGACGATTGGAGAAGAAGACCCCAAGCCTGGCAATTCAATCCTCCAACGAATGTGCGCAGAACCATTCCACGACAGTGGCACTCCGATAGTTTCAGTGGCAACGCCAGTTCCATTTGGACCGCGAAATCGAACCCAACCATCTTGGTGTTCCGTCTGGGCATAGATCAGGGACAGCGAATTCAGGGATAGCGATAAAGTCAAGAATAGAGTAAATGATTTCATAGTAAATTTTCCGGTGTGAAAAAAGCTATTTGAAACAAGCCCACAGATTGGCGTGCGTTTGATTGATATCCAACAATTATCCCCGTGCTCCCGTGGGTTGATTCAAAGTTTCCTGAAGCCAATGTGGAGCGACCGGCTTTCCTTGGCTCCCCTCAGCTTTCGCCGTATCGAGCATTTGTATGACTGACTTCATGAATGCCGGCAGGTCAGCCGGAGTTCTGCTGGTGATTAAATTACCGTCAACGACGCATTCTTCATCAACCCAAATCGCACCGGCGTTGACCACGTCATGCGCGATGGCATAAAAGCTAGTACAGCGTCGGCCTTGCAATGCATGGGTCGAGCAAAACATCCAGACTCCATGGCAAATCGCCGCCATTGGAATATTTTCGTCTGCTGCCTCTTGCACCAGGCGGAGTAGGTGATGATCTCGCCGCATGAAGTCAGGCGCAAACCCTCCGGGAATGATGATCATGCCAAAATCGCTCGCGCTTACATCTGCGCTTGCAATGTCCGATTTTTGCGGATAACCATGTTTGCCTTTGTAGGTCTCGCCAGCTTCTGGTCCGACAATACAAACCTGGTAGCCAGCTTCCAGCAGACGAAATCGTGGATATTGTAATTCCATATCTTCGTAGATTTGCTCGACAAAAATCGCAATAGGTCTGGACATATTAAGCTACCTCTCCTTCAAGAAATGCTGAGTTCAAATTCATTGTCATGCGATCGATGAAATCGACAATGGTACAAGCGATGTTGCGTCTGTTGTCAGATCAAACACGATTCGGCAAGACAGATCTGCCTATCAGCGTAGCAGATTTTTATAGATTTTTGCAGTGAAGGCGTTTGGTTTGTTGCGAAGTCGAGACCAGGAGTAAACATTTAGACACTTGAACATTTGCGAACAAGCAGTCTGCAAAGCGGTCATGCGAAGAAAACACCACGTTCTCTTAAAGAGAGCGATTTGTTGACAGCAAACGACCTTTATTGGCGTCTTGGTGAATTAGCACGGTGCTCGTGGAAGACGTAGTGCTGGGCAGATCGTAGCGATTTTGATGTCTTTTCGGCTTTTGGACGCAATGGCTGGCGTATTGCGGGAGAAATTAGGCGATGGCAAATGTAAGACAATCCTACATTTTAAAATTGCTGGTGTAGCGCTCATCGATCCGGACGTTTCGCCAGCGGTGAGTCTGAATTTCGCCGTAACATTGGAAATCTCGAGGTGGCCTTGTGGACATCGCAACAATAGTTGGACTTCTTGCTGGTTTTGGTTTGATTGCCGTCGCAATTGTAATTGGCGGTGGCGCTGAAGGATTTGCGTCGTTCATAGACGTTCCATCGCTGATGATCACTGTAGGAGGATCGATTGCAGCGTTGTTTATCAATTTTCCTATGCACACTGTGCTGACCACTGTCGGCGTCATAAAGAAATGCTTTCTCTTTAAGATGCCACTAAGCACCGAAATTATCAAGCAATTCAAAGATTTGGCAACGATCGTTCGCAAAGATGGCATGTTGGCTCTGGAACAGGAACTTGGAAAGATAAACGATGATTTCATGCGGCGGGGCTTGGAAAACGTCATTAGCGGAGCTAGTGAAACGCAATTGCGTGGCATTCTCGAAACCGAATTGTCGGCGATTGAATCTCGTCACATGAAAGGCAAACAAATTGTCGATGCCATGGGAGCAGCTGCACCGGCGTTTGGCATGATTGGTACGCTGGTTGGCCTAGTGCAAATGCTACGCTCGCTGGACGACCCAAGCCAAATCGGCAGCGGCATGGCCGTGGCATTGCTAACGACGTTATACGGTGCAGTAATCGCAAACGTGGCGTGTATACCGTTAGCAGGAAAATTGGAAAGCCGCAGTAAGGAAGAAGTCTTGGTCAGAGAATTGATGATATCCGGGTTGACTGGGTTAGCTGAGGGTCTTGCTCCTCGTGCGCTCGAAGACCAGATGGCTGCATATTTGGCACCGAAGAGTCGTAAGAAATTGCAGCCAGTGCAAGCGTAAACGCGAAGCGCCGTGCCTCAATGAAGATAAAGAGTACATGATAAACGGACAAATTCGTTTGAGCTGCCGACTGATCTCCGCTTAACCTAACATGACCATAAGAGCTACCAAGTCGAGTTAAGTATGGCGAAGAAAATAATCTTTCCTCCTCAGAAAGACGACATCCCGCCTTGGTTCATGACGTACAGCGACGTGATCACGTTGCTGATGACCTTTTTCATTCTGTTGTTGACGTTCTCGACGATGGAGCCTGAGAAATTTGATCGAGTGCAAACTAGTGTTTCTTCAGCAACCAGTGCCACAGGGATTCACGGTGTCGAGTTGCAAGGGCAACCCAAAGAGACCTGGGTGAGTAGAGTTCGACCGCCATCTTCTCGCATCGCGTTGCGTGGCGCTGAAATGCCTCCGATCACAAAAAGTCCTCCGAAAGAAGCCTTCTCGAAAGGGATGGAAGCATTAAAGCCGGACGAGAAAAGGCACAATGAAGTGATGACTCACTTTTTTGACGTGCGGTTCAATCGGGTCTTTGCGTCAAATGGAGAGATCACCGCTCAAGGCAAGATATTGTTGAGCATGCTGGCAGCACAATTGCGAGACTTGCCATTTCAGGTCGCCTTCCAGTTTTCCAACCAAGATGACACACCAAAAATCTCCGCCGTCATGATGCATTTGATCAATCAAGAACGGACTCGTCCAGGTTCAATCGGCATGTCGTTGATCAAAGATGCCTCTTTAGACAGGGACAGTTTTCGGATCGTAATCAAGCACCATTTGGTAAACCAGCCATGAGTCGATCCGCAAAAGCACCTCCCAAAAAGCCGAGCAAATCGTACCTCATCTCTTTTGGGGACACAATGACCGCGCTACTGGCCTTTTTCATCGTACTGAATTCGTTGGCTAAAGATCAGACCGGCGCGCAACTCTATTCCGGTACGGGATCGTTCGTAACCGCGTTTAAGCGAACTGGGGTCGCCGGCAATCGTCCTGGCAGTCGATCGGATATTGTAATCCCCAAAGTGGATCAGGCACCTATTTACGCCATACAGAAAAATGACCCATCGGAAAGAAAGAGCAACCGCGGTCCGGATGACGATGACACAACGAAAGTCGTCAAGAGTCGAGAGCGAGATAATTTCGCTCGATTCCTAAACGAAATGCAGTATCAATTTGAAGTTCATGCTGCTCCGCCAATTCAGGCACAAATCGTGTTCGACTCGTTTGAGAAGCTTGGAGCTGCAGAGCAACCGATATTGGGCCCGAACGCTTTACAACTATTGTCCGACGCCGTTCAGCAGGCATCAAACTCTCAATTCGAACTGGAAATTATCGTTTGGGCAAACCTCCCAAGCCCCGGCGCATTATCAAAAGCGATGGCCTCGGCCCAGCGAATTGAGCAGTTGCTCGACAATTCTTTTCGGCTCCATCCGGAAGTTCGAAAACGCATTTCGATTACGGCGAAAAATTGGTTGTTTTTCGATGCAAAGCGACCCAAAATGTCGTTCGTTTTGTCCCGACTAGACATTCAATAAGGCAACCAACGTCTTCAAAAAGTGAGTTGAAACAAATGTGCTATTGCCGTACCGGATTCGTGGCTCAATACTAAAAACTTGGCGGGAGTATTACGACAGAATCGCCAACAAGGTGAACCTACTTCGTCTTAAAAAACAACTCCACGGGTCGGTGGTTACTAGTCCGTTCATTGTCGGGAAAGTCTCGACTTCGGGTTAGTATCCGCATCGTGTAGGGCCAAGCACGTGCACGGCCAGCAACAAAGATCATGTCGGATGCAATCCCAGCCAGATCATTCTGGCTGTCGCCATCGGCATCCCGCCATTCCGTTTCAACGGGAACTTTAGGCGTGAGCATGCGGTAAAGTCCGTCGGCTTGAAACGTATTCCAGGCCGAATTGCCTTGCTTGCTTTCGAAATTGTATTCGACGTTCAAGGTGCCTAAAACGATCACGGGTTCCTTCTTGGACTCCACCCACTTGCGCAAGGCCGTCACCTGTTGAACTCGAAAATCAGCATCGTCAGGGTGCAAGTGCGCCAGAATTAAAAAGAACTCTTGATCGTCCGTCTTGTCACGCAAGTGAGCGACGATGGGGGCTGGAAAATCATCTTTGGCCAGTCTTATTCCATCGACTTCTTCCAACTCGATCTTGTTGATGCGATATAGCCGCACGTAGTCATAAACGATCAGTAAATGGCGATTGAACCCTCCTGGAATACGACCACCTTGGCTCACAATCTGGTCGTACGTGTTTGGCCATTTTGTCTTCAAAACTGACTCAAACACATCGGGTTTATGTACGGAACTTAATGCGTACACATGGAACTTGCCAAGGTCGCGTGCAATGTCCTGAGCAACGTACTGCGGATCACTATCATCCCCTTGAACATTCCAATGAAGAAACGCGAGGTTTTTGCCGTCATTCCGCAAATCTGCCGCTGGTGGCTCAGGCGCAACATCAGGGCGTTTTGGAGCCTCATCGATAGCAGAAATTGCCTCACCAAAAGTGGAGCCATCATTCGCTTCGGAGCGATCACTTGAGCCAGCACAGCCAATCAAGGTCACGCAGACCAAAATGAAACAGCCAAATGTCAGGCCATCAATTGTCTTTTTCATTCTAAATGCACCTCGGATTCGGAAAAATTTTCAACAACGAACTGCCTTCAACCACGATGATAACCGACAGAGTGCTTATCAATCAATGAGGGTTCGGTTTGCGCAGCGTGGTGGAAAGACTCCGTTAGAGTCCCTAGACGAAATACCGCGCGGTTTGCTGAGGATAACGGCGCGACAGCAGACGTTGTCATGAAATCAGATCTGGCGCGAACTGAGCAACACGAAGAGCAGTTATCGAGTGCTGCATTCGACATCGAATTTTTGCGGTGCAATCTTGGCGTATTCTTCGATCAATGCACTAACGGCTGCGCGGATTTGGTCGCTGCTGTGCGCCGAAGTGATGAAGAAGCGCAAGCGCGCCTTTTCTTCTTCCACGGCCGGATGAAGAATGGGCTGCACATTGAATCCTCTAAAATACAGAGCCTGAGATAGCTGCAACGCCTGGAGCGAATTCCCCGTGATGATGGGAATGATGGGTGAGTCTTTGCTCATCCCTGTATTCAATCCTGCTTCGCGCGCCAGTTCAAGAAATAACCGCGAATTTTCCGCCAGTTGTCGAACCCGTTCCGGTTCGCGCTTCAAAATGCGTAAACTCGCCAATGCAGCGGCTGCGTTTACAGGAGCTAATGCAGCCGCGAAAACAAATCCCGGATTCGTGTACCGCAAGTACTCGATAAGACTTCGCTTTCCTCCGATAAACCCGCCGACGCTGCCCATCGACTTGCTTAGGGTTCCCATCCAAACTTCCACGTCCGTGCGGTCAACCCCATAGATTTCGCCAATTCCGCGCCCAGTTGGCCCTAAGGTTCCGATCGAATGAGCTTCGTCGACGAACAACCAGACTTTGTGCTTCTTTTTGATCTCGACGAATCTAGCCAAATCAGGTGAATCGCCATCCATGCTATACAGCCCTTCAATGGCGACAAGCACGCGGCGATATTCGTGGCGAATTTCGGATAGGACCTCATCGAGGTTTCTCCAGTCATTATGCAAAAATGAACGACGTCGCGCGCCAGAGAGTGCTGCACCTTGAATAATGCTGTTGTGGGCCAAGGCATCATGCAAAATCAAGTCGCCGGCACCGACCAAATGGCCGATTGTACTTTCATTAGTTGCATGCCCACCAGCCATCGTGACCACATCTTCGACCCCCAAGAATTGGGCAAGCTCTCGCTCCAGTTGTTTGTGCACTGTCTTTTCACCGGACACGAGGCGACTGGCGGATGAGCTCGTCCCGAATTGGTCGATTGCTGATTTGGCGGCGGCAGTCACCTCCGGATTGCCGGACATGTTAATGTAGTTGTAACTGGAGAACGAGATTAACTCGCGACCATCGATTCGCGTTGTATCGGAGATAACCCCCTCATGCAGCGAAAAGAATGGGTTGCGAATACCTGTCGACTCAAACACGGATCGCAATTGCTGAACACGAATGAATTCCGGCATTTGGTCGAGTTCATAATAAGAACTCGGGATCGGTCCTTTGATCGCCAGTTTCTTTTCCTTAGCGGATTCGTTTTTCGAGATGATGGCAACGGGGCGATCGCCAATATGCGCTTTGATCGCGGTACAAATTTCACGTATCGTTTCGATCTCTTGCAGAACGTCGTCGGGGAATCGCCCGCCGAAAGTGTCCTCTAAGCTGTTGGCAATCTGCAGTCGCTCCAGCGAGTCAAGGCCCAAATCAATTACGATATTCGTATCTTCGTTAATCGATTTTGCGCGTTCCTTCGCCACTTGCCGTACATGATCAATCACGATTCCCAAAAGTTGATCGTCAATCGGTTGTTGCTCCTGATCGACCTCAGGAATCCAATCATGTGAAGCAGATTTTTCCCAGGACAACCATTTCGCTACTACCAATAACCGATTTTCAAGGTAATCATCGCGACAAGCCCGGCGTTGAACTTTACCGCTCGATGTTTTGGGGACAGAGCCAGCACGAACCAGGATGATGCCGTCGGGTGCCAAATCGTGTTCTTCGGTAACGGCCGAACGAATTTGGTCGATGATTTGATTCCAGTCCGTTTCGACGCGTTGGCGATCGACCTCACACACAACGAGTAGCCGTTCTCGCTCCCAACTATCAATCGCAAAAGCGGCAGCACCGGCATCCTGCAGGCGATCGCTCACGCGTTCGACGGTTGCTTCAATGTCTTGTGGGTACCGATTCACACCTCGGATAACGATCATGTCTTTGAGGCGACCGGTTACATACAATTCATTTCCATCCATGAATCCGAGATCACCGGTTCGCAAAAAGTACTCGCCTTCAACGCCATCGACGAGCGTACCTCGGAACGTCTTTTCCGTTTCTTCTGGCTTATTCCAATAGCCTTGACCGACGCTGTCGGATTTTACCCAAATCTCTCCAATTTGGTCCGCCGGGAGTTGCCTGCGCGCTTCCGGGTGGACGATGATGATTTTTTCGCCTTCAACCGGATGACCACATCCTACAAGGATCCGCGAATCGGCTTGATTTGGCTTGCTAGAAACCACGCGATGTTCGGCGAGGTGTTGACGACTCACCGATTTGTAAATCGGGGGCTGATCGATGTTGCTCCCCGTGACCAACAAAGTTGTTTCCGCCATTCCGTAACACGGGTAATGATTTTTGTGCTCGAAGCCATACGGTTCGAACTTCTTGGTAAACGCATCCAGTGTCTCGGAACGGATAGGTTCGGCCCCGTTGAAGGCGACTCGCCAGGATGACAAGTCGAGACCTTCGCAATCAGCCTCGTCGATGCGATTGACGCAGAGTGAGTATGCAAAATTAGGGCCACCGGCGACGTTCCCGCGGAACTTGGAAATCGCCCGCAGCCACCGAATTGGCTTGGTTAGGAACTGGATTGGTGTCATCGCCACCGACATGCCTCCCCAGTAACAGGAAACCAGCAATCCGCCGATCAGTCCCATGTCATGGTATGGTGGCAGCCATGTCACGCCAACGCTGCTCCGATCCAGTTCAAATGCTTCCGAAATATACGCCAAGTTCGCCATGATATTGGCATGGGTAAGCACGACACCTTTGGGTGATCCTGTGGAACCGGATGTGTATTGCAACAAGCCGACCTCATCCCGGTCCAAGTCGGGATAAACCCAGTCTCCCGCCATTTCCAACGGAATCTCTTCCGTAGCTACCCAAGGTATATTGCGCAAGGCATCGCAATCTTCGATCATCCCTTCCTTGCGGCGAATGACCTCGCCGGCCGTGAGCGCAATCGCGGCCTGACAGTCCTCGGCAATCGCATTAATTCTTCCCATGCGGCGATTACGACGTGGCGGATAAGCGGGTACGGCAATAATACCTGCGTAGTGACAGGCAAAAAAAGCGATTACAAAGTCCAACGTGCTTTGATACATCAGAATTGCGCGTTGACCTCGTGCCACTTTAGAGTTCAACTTTGCAGCAACTGCCCGAATCCGCTCATCCAACTGCCGATACGTCAACGAAACCGGTTCGTCATCTTGGTCTAAGATGAAATGAAAGGCGACGCTGTCGGGCGAAGCGAAGCACCAGTAACGGAATCTGTCAACCAAGTGCGTTAAGGGAGGAGAATACGGGCTGCTATTTTTTGAAATATCCACTGCAATCTTTAATGATTAAAATTAGTTAAACGCAATTCAAACGCCTTATTGACTCTGAACGGATGGAGTCGCTCCATTCAGCACTGGTCCGAGTGTCTGCAATTAACCAGGCCATCTCAATTCAATATCGTACAACAAACCGGCCACGCATAGACCTTTGGCATGGGATAAATCTAATATAAGCTTGGCAGGTCCTGCGTCTCTACAGCGATCAAAAGCCAGTTCGCTAAGATTGACGTGAACCTCGACTATCCTCAAGTTGTTGCATGCTTTTCACCAGTGCCTGTGATGAGAGTCCATTAAACTCCAGGCAAAATCGAGCCCGCAGCTACTACCAAAGCCTGAAAAGTTTAACGCCTTATTTTATTGCGGCCAGCAAATTTCAGAAAGTGGACCGTGAACTTATTTTCGCTCTCATCGCGATCCAGTCGACCTCCTCATTCCAATGGGCCACGCCAATTTCGCTTGCTGATTTAAGTCCCGAGCGGCGGGAAACGGCTATGGACCAGCAGAATTTCATTCTCACCCGCGGCACTCGGGTAGGTTTCCACGCGGTGGTTCCCCGAGTATTTGGTTTGCCGCGGCGCGTGGTTCGATAGCCGTTCCTCGCCAATGACTGAACGGCCGCTCACCGCCCAGTCTTCAGCAAAATTGGTTAACTTCTCTATCAATGATTGAATCTTGACACGGTACGTTTCGTTTTCAGTCTTGCTCTTTCTGGGGATCTCAATTTTTGGTCCAAAAACAATCCGAACGCGCGAGCAGATTCGGGGAATAGCAAATCGATCCCAGGTCAGCAAGCGCATCGGCCGGTCGCAACCGACCCCCACTGGCACAATGGGCATGTTCAACAGTGAAGCCAGAAAGATCGGTCCCACCGCCATTTCCCGACGCGGGCCGCGCGGACCGTCAGGCGTAATCGCAAAGCTGGAGTGTTTGGCGTAGCGTTTGAGGGTCCGAATAGCATTTGCGCCTCCACGATTTGTACTACCGCGAACTACATCATAACCGAGGCGAATTGCCGCTTGGTTTAGCCATTCAGCGTCTCGGTGTTGGCTCACCAAAAGCGTTAGTGGTCGGTTTGCCCATTGCGGCAATAGTGGAAAAATGTATTCATGCCAGAACACAAAGATCACGTGCTCTCCATATTCATCGAGGCCTGGGTTCACACTCCGATCATAGTGGCTTGCACGTAAGTCGAGCGAACGGACCATTTGCCGCATCACGGTCGCCATCAATACGCCACCGTAGCGCTGAATAGGACGAACGCTAAGTTGATTTTCTTGGTTTCGATTTGTCATGAAGGTGCTTTTTTGGATAGGCGCGAGAACCGCCAAATTCTACGGCATTACACTGTACGCAGGCCAGTGAAATGCGACTTGAATCCTTAGCGACGTGGTATGGCAACAGGAATCGAGTACGTATTCACTGGCTTGGTCAGACTGTTCGTCTTGATTGTTGAACATAAGTCTATTCGTGCGTTCGAAGCAAATACTGAAAATATATTTTCAGCGATAATTTGGCAACGGCGTTATGTTGCGGTCAACTCCCGAGGGGATTACTCCCGTGCGACTGTTCTCAAAATCCAACAAAACTTGTCTTATTGAGTCCGTAAGACCAGGCCAAAGTTCGTGGGTCGTTTTCGGCTCTTGCAGGGTTCCACTCACGTTGATCCATAAAATTTGTTGGCTCCCGGCGCGATATAGCTGCGTTATCAGGGGAATGTAGAGCCGGTTTCGCCCCATGACCGTATAGAAATCGAGGTTGATCTGTTGGTCGAGGTTCATATCCCCAGTCCCGATCAAACTTATCATGTCACCTATCAATTCAATCCGGTTCAATTCAATATTCGATCCCATTACGGTGAAATCGATATTGCTTTCGTCGAAAGCAGACCGATCAGCCTGCGCAATTTTGGCAACGTTTAGCAATGCCAAGATAACCGGCAACTCATAAAGTTTGGCATCGCGTAACCGCACATAGCCATCACCGCGTACCTCGCTACTGCCGTCTACATTGCCGGTTAGCAAAATGCCGCAATATCCTTTGCCGGACAGGGACTTGGATTGGGTGCTCAATTCCGTTGCCAATGCATTTAAGTCAAAAGATTGCGCCGTCAAGCGCACGTAGAACTCGCCGTTCTGGCCGGCATTAATCTGAGCATCAAGGCCCAGTCGCCCATCGACCAAATCCCCTTGCAGAGGTTCGGCCGGACCGAATTCTGGCGGCATAGACGCCCAGGAACCGATGGCGATTTTGCTCGGTTCGATCGATACTGGGCCCCGCAAATTCGTCACTTGCATCCCTTGATACATCATGGAATCGACGACGATTTCACCGATGGAAGATGGTTGCTCATCAACCAGTCGACCAATCAGCCGCATTTGCCCCGTCAAGTTCTTGATGGGGACGCCTACGTACATGTCCACATTGACGGCCGTCAAGCGAATGTCCCAACTCATACGAAATCCATCCGTGGCATCCAGGCGATCTGAGCCGAAAGTGCTGGTTCGCGACGGTTTCATCCTTGTTTCGCGGATATTGCCCTGCAAGACTATTTGTCCCTCCACTTCGACTTGCCCTTTAAGGTCCAGCTTGCGGAGCGCGTCCTCCAGACTCATAGGCAAAGCACGGTACAAGTCTTCGTTCATGTCTAACCCGCCCACGAGCAAATCCTTTAGTGCCATCTTCCAATAAGAATCGTTGTACGATCCTTCTCCAGCGAAGCTGATCCATGTGTCGTTATGCACTCCGCTAAATCGGTGTAGGGTTATTGCTCCATCACCGATCTGGAATTCACCCGTCAATTGCGATACTCGATAGGGGAACCAAGTTGGTTCAATAGATACATCGGAATAGGCCTCACCAACTTGGTCAAAAATTCTACCCAAGATCTGTAGCTTTGGTTCCGTCCATCCACGTTGGTGCTCCAACGAGACTTGCATCGAATCGATTGTGCCGACGGGCTGGAGTCGACCCCAAAGTTCCTGATATGCGGGTCGAAGTGCATTCCGTAAATGGTCGTCCAATGCTATCGAGTGACAATCAAAATTGAGCAAGAGTCCGTCACTTTCACTCCATTCGCCGTTACAGACGACGTATCCATAGTCCCGCGCGCCTTGCAGCTGAATGAATTCGCAGCGTCCGGAATGGATGCGAACGTGGCCGCTGACGTCGAACAAGCGGTACTCGAAATTGCGATGACGAATCACCGTATTGCGCAGATTGACGTCGATCAGTGGCGTCGGTTTTCGCTGCGCAGCATCGAATTTTTCCAATACGGCTTTAACTTGAAATTCTCCAGTGGCATTGAATGCCTCGACCGCGTCCAAGGCTTTGGGATAACCTACCAACGTCGCGAGAGCTTTCCGATTGAACGGCAGAAACCCTTGCGATTCCACAACTAGTTTTCCAGTGCAATTTGGCCCAGGGTTGCGGAAATCGGCCGATATAGAAATAGGCGTTCCGTGCTCTTCAGCTCTCAGTGCCAGCTTGAGCTGTTTCTCCGTGTAGTAAATTTGGCCCTGGCAATCGTTAAATCGAAATGGAGCGCCGACGAACGAAAATGAACCACGGTGCACTTGCGCCGTTACGTCTGAATCCGTGGATACGCCGTTATGGCGGAATTCACAATTTACGCTGACGACTCCCTCGGGAGAATAATCTTGCCAAAGTTTTTGCAATCTCTCCGGTAACCAAGGGAATAACTTTGAGTCCAAACGAAAATCAGCCATGTCTGCAATGAGATGCCAGGGAGATGTTGGCCCCCAGCCATATCGCAAAAATTCAAGTTGAACTCGTCCGCTATCGACGCGCCCAATCAAATCTTTCACATGTACAAATTCGTTAGTCGCTTCGACATGACACGAAAGATCATTGATGGCGTATGGCAGCGAAATATCATCAAGGGCTGCACCCACTAATTTGCCGACGAAGTTGAACCGACCAAGCTGTTTTTCTTTCAGGTTTCCAGTAGCATGTCCGCTCAGATTGAGCGTCCCACGCAACGAACGAATCGTTCGAGTCGAAGCGAAGTCGCGCGATGAGTTGTCACCAAAGGATTCAGGCGCTGGACAATCTTTTGAGATGGCAAATAAGCTGATGAGCTGTTCATAGTTCTTGGGGGTCACAAAATCGAGTAGCCGCTCCGATAGAATCACGTCATTGGCGTCGATCGCCAAAGTCCAAAGCTGGGATCGCAAATCAATCAACGATGCGAATTCCAAACGCTCAATAAAATTGGATTTTAAATTGCCTTTGATGTCTAGAATCAATGTGGAAATCGAATCAACTTCGTCTGCGATTTGCTCAGCGATTTCCACATCCAAGTTGATGCCTTCAACCCGGAGCGTTCCTTTACCAGGGAAGATGATCTCGACGTTGGAGTCTCGGACAAGAATTGGCGGAGGTGTTCCGCTCTGCGGAGAACTATGAATGCGTTCAAACAGTTGTGAAAGATTCCACTCGCCCTGTTGGTCCTGTTCGACACGGATCGTTGCGCGGTGCAACTCGACGGCATGCACAATTTGTTGGCCGAGGATCAACTGCGTCTAGTAGGCGGGAACTCGAATGAAGCACTCATCAATGGTGGCGATCGGTGGTGCAATTGTTGAAATCGACGTGTCGGCGTTGACAACGAAAAGTGCAGCCCCACGCAGGCGTATACCCTCACCCTCGTGCAACTCGCAAGATTTGATCCTGACTTGCAGTCCCTGGTCTATCAAGTGATGATTCAACTCCGCTTCGATCTTGTAGAGAAGCGCGGACCCGATGTTCTCCTTCAAGTAGAAGTAAGCCACCAAACCAAGCAATACGACAATCAACAGAAACGCCATGAAACCGCGAAAATGCCGCAGCCCAATCGCAATGCCGGATTGCCCCGCAACATGCGATTTAAGGACGTAGTTTATGCGAGATCTATCGAAACGGTCTTCCATGACTCATGATATTGGTGGCAAAAAACGGCATCCCGCCGCGATCTAATCGGAGACAATTGTCGATTCAACGAGCAAGGACACAGCTTTGCTACGGTGCCTCAACGCTGTTGGATCCAGTCGGCTACTCAAAATTGGCCGAGTCGACGTTGTACGCATCAGTTCTTGCGCTTCATCAAACATCACGAGAATGAAAAAGCTGAGGCATTTCGT
>CALMEE010000007.1 GCA_937862885.1 uncultured Planctomycetaceae bacterium | reverse complement strand
TTTCTCATTTGTCGATGCAATAATCAGACCAATTTTTCAAATGCGCTGGCCCTGAGTTATCAGCCATCCCCAGTTTCTACGCATAACTTGAACACGCGGAAACGAATTCAATATTCCATTTTCCCTTTGGATCCAAAGTCAAAACGTACCAAATCTAGACTATGCGAACAAGGCTTTGATGGGCACGTTGACTGGACGCATTGTGCATGTTCTGGGTTCGGCAGATTCCGCGTGACCTGTCGGAATTTTTTGCCAGATCAGCCTAAGCTGAAGTCCATTGGTAATCTTCGCTACCCGCATGCATTCAAATCCGACGCAAATCGAGATTTTCGCTCGTGACATTTCTGCTTAGCAATATAAGGGGCTCTAACAAAACCTATTGATTTGAAAAACGAATGTTTCTAAAGTTTGGTAGTTATTTGACTTTCGTTTTGCCGTGTCAAGGAGGACACCATGGCCAAGCCATTACTTCCCGACGAACTTTGGAATCGAATCAAACCGTTGTTGCCAGCGGAAGCTCCCAAACCCAAAGGCGGTCGTCCGCCGGTACCCAATCGTGCTGCATTGACAGGCATTCTGTTTGTGCTCAAAACGGGCACTCCCTGGGAGTATCTCCCCAAAGAAATGGGCTGTGGTTCGGGCATGACGTGTTGGCGTCGACTTCGCGATTGGCAGGCAGCGGGTGTCTGGAAAAAAATCTGGCGAATGCTTCTGGACGAACTTGGGCAGGCCGATGCCATCGACTGGAGTACCTCGGCTATCGACAGCTGCAGCGTCCGCGCAGTTTTTGGGGGGCGAAAACCGGGCCTAATCCGACGGATCGAGGGAAAAATGGCTCTAAACGCCATTTGATCACCGACGGTCAAGGAACGCCGCTGGCCATTGAGCATACCGCGGCCAATGTTCATGATTCTGAAATGGCGATTCCCATCGTCGATGCCGTTCCACCAATCAAGACCGTTAACGGGGGACGCCGAAAGCGACCCGACGAAACCTTGGCCGACCGTGCGTATGACGCTCAGGAAAAAGTCCGGGACGCACTGCGTCGTCGAAAGATTAAGCCGATTGTTGCTAAACGTCGTACCGAACATGGGAGTGGTCTGGGAAAATTCCGTTATGTTGTCGAAGCCTGTTTCGACTGGTTGTTTAACTGGCGTCGACTCCGACTTCGTTATGAAAAACGCGACGACATCCACCAAGCTTTTTTAATACTCGGTTGCTGCATGATCTGCTGGAATCGAGTGTCCGAGTTTTGTTAGAGCCCCTAAATTATAATACGTCAACACGGAGTATCTCTTGTATGCGAAAGTTAGGCTGCAAAATGTGGATAAGAAGAAGCGCTTTCACGCTGATAGAATTGTTGGTCGTCATTGCCGTGATTGGGATTTTGATGGCACTGCTTTTGCCAGCTGTAAATGCGATTCGGATGTCTGCACAACGAACGACTTGTTCAAACAACTTACGCCAAATTGGTGTCGCCTTAAAGGGTTTTCATTCCAACCATCGAGTCTATCCAGCTTCAGGGTGGACACAAGTTGGGCCTGGAAATCCCGCAGGAAAGTTTGTTGGCTGGCGACCGTTAATACTCCCCTATGTTGATCAAAACAACCTGCGCGAGCTTTATGCTTTTGATCTGAATTGGTGGGAAGGCAGTAACCTGCATGCCGCCACGGTGCCGATCTCGCACTTTGAGTGCCCTAGCGTACCCGGACGATCGCCAACGATGTCAGCGATCGCTAAGCCTCCGCGCCCAGCCATAACCTTTCCTGCACCACTGGCGCCGACAGACTATGAGGCGATCATGGGGTTGAGCATCAACAACATCAACTTGCACCTACCGCAGCCCTACTACCACGCAGGAAATCGATTCGCGGTTATGCACCGCAACTCACGAGTACGTATCTCCGATATCCGCGATGGACTCTCGCAAACCGCAATGGTCGTTGAGTGTGGTGGGCGGCCTGAAGTTTATCGAGTTGGCAATTTGCAATCCAGCATTTCTAATGATCAGGGGATTGGTTGGGCTGATAGTGAAGGTCCGTTCAGCGTCGACCTGTCCAACTTAGATGGATCGATCGAAGGGGGAGGGCCAGCCACAGGAGCTTTCTTTGCGATCAACAAGAGGAACGATAACGAAATCTACAGCTTCCACTCTGGGGGAGCAAACATACTTTTCGCCGATGGACATGTCGATTTTGTGTCTGAGTTGACCGATTGGCAAATCGTTGTCAAACTCGTGACACGCTCTGGGGGTGAAATAATCCAAGGTTACGATTAGAATCTGCTCACTGGCTCGAACGACTTTAACGCATTCGACATTGCATGTGAGTGTAGAAGCCATCGACGGTTACGCTCGAAGATTTCACTCCGTTTGAATTCATTATGGATAGCCATTTGTATCCGCTTCGTTTTCAGCCTCTCTTTCGTCAATATATTTGGGGAGGACGTCGGCTGCAGACGGAACTCGGAAAAAAACTCGATAGCGCAGGAATTTTTGCGGAGAGTTGGGAAATCGTCGATCGCGGCATGGATCAGAGTATCGTCGAGTTCGGAGATTTAAAAGGTCGTTCACTGCAACAGCTAATCGCCGAGTTCGGGCCACAATTGCTGGGTGATTACGTCTTCGAACAAGTGACCGACTCGCGGGTTCCAGAATATTTGCAACACCGTTTTCCGTTACTCTTCAAGTTCTTGGATGCCCATCAGACTCTATCCGTACAGGTCCATCCCGATGACAATCTGGCGATGCTTCTCGAACCTCCAGATTTGGGTAAGACCGAAGCATGGTATGTAATCGACGCGGACCCCCAAGCTTTAATCTACGCGGGCTTGCTGCCGGGCGTAGATCCTGAGCAATTAGAGAATGCATGCACCTCTGGCGCAACTGACTCGGTACTCCATAGTTTTCATCCAAAACCAGGAGATTGCGTATTCATTCCGGCTGGAACAGTGCATGCGATCGGTGCGGGATTGCTGGTAGCTGAGATCCAACAGTCTAGCGACACAACGTACCGACTCTTCGACTGGAATCGATTGGACGCTCAAGGAAATTCACGCGAGTTGCACATCAACGAAGCCATTCACTCGACAAATTATCATCTCGGCCCAGTCGGTCCGCAGAAGCCAAAGCTCACTGAATTCCCCGAGGCCGTCGAATTGGTTAACTGTGATAAGTTCGTGTTGAACAAGTGGTGTATTGAACAACCGATGATCCTATTCACCAACGATTGTTTCCGCATTCTGGCTGTTGTCCATGGATCAATGGATGTGTCCAGCGATCCTTCAGGAATTCCATTGAATAAAGGACAAACCATGCTAATTCCTGCTGCACAAGATAAAATTCGACTCCACCCCCACGAACCTGTCGAGTTTTTAGAAATCTTCGTACCGCGCTCAAAGCGGAGAGGGCGCTTCGAACCAATTTGATGTAAACGAACTCGCGGCCACTGTCGCTGGATCGCAATAAATTCTTTGTGGCAACGCAAGGAAGACGACTCCGGAAGCAGCTATCGAACTGGCGACTGACCCTGGCATTCATTTGCAAGCTTGGTAGGTAGCTGGATTTTTCACAACGACTTAAAATGTTCCCGAACTCTGGATTTATGTAATCAATCTCACAGTGCACTTGCCGATTTGTATCGGGGTTGCAGATATCTAGCTTTTGGTGAAGAACTGGCATCCAATTGTTGCGCAAACACGAAACTATAGCAGGGAATGTCGGTTCAATAGATGGTCATATAAGTTGAAGTTTATCGGACTAGAGGGTTAAACTAGCAGTTCAGTTCTGCCCTCAACTCATGAGTTCTTAATTCTTAAGCACGTATCTACCACCTGAACTGGGCCGTTCGCCAAGCATTAATTGCTTCTGATATTGATCAAAAATTGCTTGAAATCGGCATAACGATCCTAAATCAGTGCTTTTTCGGTGGCCCATTGGCGTTTGGCAAATAGTCGACGTTCAAAAAGTTCCGAAATTTGAAATGAAACTGGTCGATGCGGCAACTAGAGTTTAATTCGCGGCAAGTCTGGAATGCATCCAGCTAGTTGCCTCACACCTTTAGAGGGACAAGCAGACTCTATCTCGACTTCGAAAAGTCCTGCTGAGTTGTTTTTCGCTCCAAATTAACAAACGTACACGGATTTTATACGAACATGAAACGTTCCAAGATTTTTGCGTCATCGGGAAATCGAAGAAGCGGGGCCTTTGTTGCCATATTGGCTGTGGTGTTGGTCGTGTTGGCCGTACTCGGATATGCGGGATATCAATACTGGGTAAACAATGCCGATTCAAGTGGTCCACAACCGGTTTTGGCTAAGGTCGATTACGGTGAATTTGTCTCGACCGTATTGAACAAAGGTGAAGTTCAGAGCGCTGAGAATGTAGAAATTCGCTGTATGGTTCGCTCGACCGGTGGCGAAATTGAAGTCATTGACGTGGTTGACGAGGGTACCATGGTCAACGAAGGGGACTTCTTGGTCCAACTTGACTCGTCAGCCATTGAACGTGAGCTTGAGAGACAACAAATCACAGTAGCATCAGCGCAAACCCAGCTCATTTCATCACAAGCCAATTTTGAGGCGGCGAAGGAGTCAAAGAAGGAATATGAAGAGGGAGTCTTTGTCGAGCGATTGCGCATGATCCAAAATGAGATTTATGATGCTGAACAGGAGCGCGATCAATCGATTGCCAACCTCAGCCACAATCGACGACTGCATGCACTTTCATACATCAACGATACCCAATTACGTGGGTTCGAAGTTGCCGTGCAAAGGGCCGAAAACTCTCTGGCTTTGGCAAAAAAGAAATTGGAAGTTCTGACTCAAATTACCCGGGAAAAGGAGTTATTGGTTCTTCAAGGAAATATCGATGCTGCCAAGGTTACCTATGACAACAACTTGGCAACGCTCAAGGTGGAACAAGAGCGATTCGCTGACTTGAAGCGGCAATTGGCGAACTGCCGCATCGTTGTTCCGCCAGGAGTTTCCGGCGAGGTTGTGTACCATAAAGAATTTGACCGCCGCGGCGGTAGCGAATGGGTACTTGCGCCTGGGGCGCGCGTCCGCGAGCGACAGATTTTGATTAAGCTTCCCGACCGAACTAAAATGGAGGTCAAAGCTCTGATCAGCGAACAAAGTATTACGGCGGTTCGCCCTGGAATGCCTTGCCGAATTAGGGTAGATGCATTGAGCGGAACGGCTTTAAAGGGTGTTGTCACCTACGTGAATCGAATGGCTGAGTCTGGAGGTTGGATGTCGAGTAGTATCCGGGAGTATGCTGCATACATCCGGATTATTGACCCGCCAGCAGCATTGATTCCCGGAATGAACGCGTCGGTTAGCATCCAAACTCAGTATGAAGAAGGAGCGCTAACGGCCCCCATCCAATGTGTCTACTCCGCTGGAGACAAATCTTATGTCTTGCGAAAAACTCCCACTGGCTACGAAACCGTGGAAGTAGAGATTGGTGGCGACAATACGCAGGTCGTTTGGATTAAAAGCGGCGTCGAAAAAGGGGACCAAATTGCCTTGAATCCAGGCGCTTTCAAGTCGTTGATGACGCTTCCGGAACTGCAGCTAGAGTCCAGAATCAATCTGCCTGATTCACAAGCCAACGAGGTCCTTGCATCCGCAGGCACGAAAAATCGGGAAGAGGAACGTGGAAACGCGTCTAACGTGGACGGAGCTGGCGGCGGCTTCTCGGTGGATATGATTGTTGATCGCTCAATGGAGCGATATGACACCGATGGTGACGGAATACTTAGCGCCTCCGAGTTGGAGAATGTTGACGACCGAATGAGGGCAATGATTTCCGAAGCGGATACAGATCGAGATGGCTCAATCACTCGTGATGAACTCAAACTGGCTATGGAACGCATGATGCGACGAATGCAAGAGAACGGCGGTGGTTTTGGTCCCGGTGGTGGGGGACCGGGTGGAGGACTTGGACGCGGAGGTTCCGGAGGAGGCGGAGCGGGACGTGATGGAGGCGGAGCGGGACGTGATGGAGGCCGTTAAGAAACTTCCATGAATTTAGCTGTTCAAATTCGCGAACTAACAAAGCACTATGTTCTGAAAAGTGAAACCGTGCGAGCCTTGCGGGGCGTTTCTTTTGACGTCCCGGAAGGTGACTATGTGGCGATCATGGGTCCATCAGGTTCCGGCAAGAGCACGTTACTTAATCTCCTAGGTTGCCTCGACCGCCCAACGAGTGGGTCGTTCATCTTGGGGGGTGACGATGTGGCAAGGATGAGCGATGATCAGCTCTCAGCGATCCGCGCATCCAGAATTGGCTTTGTTTTTCAGTCCTACAACTTGATACCGCAACTCACCGTAGTTGAGAACATTGAAGTTCCCCTCTACTACATGGGGCAACTGAATGCGAAAACAAAAAAGCGGTGCCGAGAACTGGCGGAGATGGTCGGCCTGGGTGAGCGCCTTGGACATCGGCCTGCCCAACTTTCAGGTGGTCAGCAACAACGAGTTGCCATCGCTCGCTCGCTCGTTAACAATCCGCAATTTATTTTGGCTGACGAAGCAACCGGCAACCTAGATTCAGTTACGACCGACGAAATTCTTGCACTGTTTCATCGCCTGAATGAAAATGGTGTCACAATCATCATGGTGACTCACGAGGATGAAGTCGCCGAGCATGCCAAACGCGTAATTCGACTACGCGACGGATTAATCCAAGTGGATGAGCGAAATAAACAGCGAAAGACAACCTTTGGACAGCATGCCGCGAAAATGGCCCAAATCGATTTGAATAGCACTGATCCAGTCGCTACTTCATCATAAATTGAATTTCCTTTTTTATGTAATCTCGATGATTGTTTGGATTCGCACTTTTCAACTGGGCATTAAGAATTTACTGCTGCATCCCATGCGGTCAATGTTGACCATGCTCGGGATCTTGATTGGTGTTTTCAGCGTGATCACGTTGCTGGCAATCGGTGATGGGATCAGCGAACAAGCGCAAAAGCAGATTGAGGATCTTGGTGCCGAAAACATCATGATCCGAACGATCAAGCCACCTTCGGAAGCAGGCGCTAACTTTCGCGAGATCAAAATGTACGGGATCACCCGTGCCGAACAACGACTGATTGAGCGAACGATCCCGACAATCAAGAATGTCATTCCCATCCGTGAACTTCCGATGAAGTTCTCTTATCAAGGAAACCCGAATGTCAAACCCATTGATGGTCGGCTAGTTGGTTGCACTTCTGACTATCAAAGTGTCAACAGGCTCGAAATGGCCCGCGGGCACTTTCTGACACCGCGCGAAGTCGAGCGCAAACTCCCCGTCTGCGTGATTGCCGGCGTCCTCGCCGACAAATTGTTTCCTTCAGAAGACCCCATCAAAAAGCAAATTTTCATGCCTGAAAAAGGGCAATTCTACGAAATCGTGGGAGTGCTGAAATATCGTGATGCAACGGCAGCGATCGGTGGCTCATTGGCGGCACAAGATTTTTCCTATGACGTCTATATTCCAATTACGGCGATGGAGAGCCGAATGGGCGACCAAGAGGTGAAACGGGCCAGCGGCTCATTTAGCGTCGACCATTTCGAGCTTAGTCAACTTACGGTGCAAGTAGCAGACATCAAAAACATTCAAGAGATTTCGGACCTGGTCAAGAATACACTGCTGCGGGATAAGCCTCTACGTCAAGATTTTGCCATTATCGTGCCTTACGAGTTGATTAAACGAGCTGAGGCAACCCGTCAAGTTTTCTTGATCTTCCTGGCTGTGATTGCTGGCATTTCATTGTTGGTCGGTGGTATCGGCATTATGAATATTATGTTGGCAACGGTAACGGAACGCACAAGGGAAATCGGTATTCGCCGCGCGTTGGGGGCTAAGCAAGGCGATATTGTGCGACAGTTCTTGGTTGAAACGGTCGTTCTATCGATTTTCGGCGGCATCATTGGAATCGTTTTGGGCTGTTTGGCAACGTTTCTCGTGGTACCCATTCGCGATCGACTCGCCTATTTCCGACCAGATATTTTTGAGGGGCTTCCTCCAGAAATCCAAAACATGACACCAAACATCGTGTTGATGTCGGTACCCATTTCATTTGGCATCTCTGTGGCTGTGGGGATTGTTTTCGGGCTTTATCCGGCGATTCGTGCGGCCAAAATGGACCCGATCGAAGCTCTGCGGCACGAATAGTTTGCCAGCAATTGGTCCTCACTTGCATCTGCGGTGGGACATAGTCAATGGTCAGCATAATATCGCGAATTCGATCCGACGAACCTCGGCTCAATAAGCATCCCGTTTTGGTTCTTTGGCCCGCGTTTCCACTCTCAAATTTTCGGTGAATCTCGGACTCGTCGTTGCCAAGCCAACCTTCAGTTGCCGTGACTCAATTCAGCCGGAACAATGCTGCGCGGGCCAACTACTAATCCGTTACTCTTCGCGCGTTTCACAACAAAACCGCAAGAGGGCGCGGCACACTGAATAGAACAGGACTTCACCTGGATTGTGTGAAGAAGAATTCTCCAATAAGGATTTTGAGAATCAGGATAGCGGTGAGAGGAGTCGAACCTCCACGTCCATAGGACACTTGATTTTGAATCAAGCGCGTCTGCCATTCCGCCACACCGCCGAACTGAAGTCGAAATTGTACCAAATCCCGATTCCCCTCGGCAAGTCTAGATGCCGTCAATAATTGAGATGAGACTAAAGTCCAGACCCACTATCCTTGCCCATGCAAAAAACATCTGGGACATACAGAAATCAAAATTGTTGCTGACCTAGACACGTAAGGATTGCAAAATGGGCAGTTTCTCAATGGAACGCGCCGTCAGCCAACTGGTCGCCAAACCCACACAAGATACGACAACAAAAACTGCAACAAGTTCGCGCCAAGGGAAGCCAGCTCGTCCCAAAATCGCAAAAGGTGTCGTCGCAAGCAACGCCGCCAACGAACCAATCGCTAATCCCGCAAACAGCAACAACACGTTTTCCATCAATACCAGCTTTTTCAAACGCAAATTGGAAAAGCCAACCGCACGCAACAAAGCCAATTCCTTGCGTCGTTCGAAAACGCTGCGGGCTTGCACTGAAGCTAAGCCAAAGGTGCCCAATAATAGCCCCAACGCTCCTAAGCTTTGAAAGGTACTTAGATACGTATTCTGGACCGCCAAGAAACCCGCCAGCAATTCAACCGTCGAACGTGACTCAAATCCTTGATCGGCTAAGCCACCGGATAATCGCTCGATCACGCTTTTCCTATCGCCATTCTCATCAACTGCAGCCCCTTTGATCAAAAAGTAGCGGTAGCCAGCAATGTCGGGAAATCGCCTGACAAAATCTGGCTCACCAATCAACAAACTCCCCTGCAGCACCGTGTTATCCAATAAACCTACCAACCGAAATTGAACCTCCTCGCCAGAGTCGAATTTAATTGAGAACTCTTGCCCCGGAAGATAGACCTTTAAACTATACCAAGCCGTATTCTTGTCGATCACAACCGGAACTACTTTGGTTGTATCAGCAGTTTGCTTGGAAGTATTGGGATCCAGAACTCTCCAAGGATTGGACGCTATTTCAGGAGCCCCAGTCACATGGCCAAACCACGCAAATGACATTTCCGCTTGATCAAAATAGTCAATGAACTCTTGAGTAACTCCCAACACGCGTGGTTGAGTCGATTGGAACAGATTATTACAACTCGCATCTTCACCGGTCTTATAACGCATGCGGAGGATGGTCGCACCATCAGCCAAACGTTCGATTTCATCATAAACAGGCTGGTTCGTTTGCGCAACGAAGTCGAATCCTGCAGTGCCTTCTTCAGTCGGAGACAAACGGAAAGCGCTGATAGCCAGAATCATAAATGCGGCCACAGCGACCAGGCCAATTGTCAATGTGCTCCTCAATGGATGGCGATTAGCGTTCGACATGGCTAATTGCAACAGGCTCTTATTCCCCAGGGATAAGCCGTGCGACCGCTCTGTCAGGCTTGCTAGAAATTGAGTATTCGGTGGCTTCGAAAGTCGTTGCCATGTCATCAGCAGCATCGCAACCAAAGCCAAAAATCCGACAAACAGAAATGCTGCAGCTTGACTTTCGCCCACTAATTGCGTGGCCACAATTCCAATCAAACCGGCAAGAGCTATTGCGCAACCAGCCAACCACTTGAAATACTTAGGTGAGTTTCCCTGTATGGACGGCTGAGAATTCGCGCCTAACAACAGCTGTTTGGCAGGGACCTTTGTAAACCGACGAATCGACCAATAGATTGTCAGCAAACAAACAAGGATACCCAAGGTTGCTCCAATCACCATCGTCGACCAACTGGCATGTAGATCCAAAAATGGTGTCGCAATCGCACCTAACCACCAAGTCTTCAAACCCAACAACATCAGCCACGCGTAAACAATGCCCAGCACACTGCCTACCAAAGCCCCGATTGCACACACACCGATGGACTCAAGCAGCCAAATGTAGTTTAGTACGGAACCCTTAAATCCAACCGCCTGCAACAACCCGATTTCACACCCTCGTTGCTCCATACCTAACTTGAACAGCAACGACACCAAAATCAATGCCGACCCAATCACAAACATGCTCAACATGAGGAACAAAACGTCGAAAGGCGTAGCCCCACTTGCCGCCTGCAATCCTTGCGCTCGAATCGGGATAACTTGGATGCCGCCCAAATGACCATCGCGTTTAAACTGCTCCAGCAATCGCCGCGAAATTGCCAACTCATCAAGACCTTCAGTTGGCCTGACTCTAAACGACGTCGTATCACCAAAACGACTTGCCCACAACCGGCGCGATTCAGCCAAGGACAAGTAAGCCTTTGGTGTCGTCCGGTAGTATTCCCAGAACTGGTCATCTTCCGGCCGAATTTTATCAGCCGTTTCAAAGGGAAGATCCCAGGCATCAATCGACGCAGCATCAGTCAACCCAGGAACTTCGGGGGTCAAATCAGGATCATTGGTCACTTGCGGTTGATTTTGAAATGTCGCCCGACTGAAAACGCGTCCCCGGCGAATGTCGAATGGCGTCTCCGGTTCCGTCAATTTCAGAATATCAGCCACTGTAAAGTGTGCGGTTAACTCCGTCTGTTCTGTGCTGGTCGATTCAGGTTCAAAGTAAACGATCGACAACTGATCACCAATCTTGACGTCAAGATTGGTGGCGGCCCACTCGGTCAACGCGATCTGTTGATCACCCAGCGGTACAGCGTTTTCCTTGGTAGCTAACGAGACTGGCGCAAACCCACGGTCAAAGTCGATTCCAGCGGTAATCGAAAAAGGTATTACAGACTTCTTTTCAGCGGAAAGATACATTTCATTGACCATATAAACGAACACGTCCGCTGCATCCGGAAATACATGGCGAATCGATGTGGCCACAAAGGGCTCAATAACCAACCGATCCGACGAGATCGAAAAGTAGTCAAAAATCGTCTGGGATTCCGCTTCCTGTCCAGGCTCACTCGCGACCGGATGAACTTGCGTAACTCGTTTAATTCGCAAACCCATGTCTTCGGCAGATGGCGATAAACGGTTTTGAATTTCGGTTAACGACACGGAATCAGGCACATCGAGCAATAGCATGTTCGCTTGACTGGAATCCGATTTGTATTTCAACACGGAAGGCGTTAGCTCACGCTGGAGCAGTTCGAGCGATACAAATGCATTGCGAGGTGGAAGTTGGGTTGGATGCAAGCCGAACCGCCCTGGTCCTCGTGAGGGGATGATGCTGCGCACTCGCAGGTTGACGATGCGATGTACCAAATCCAGTTTCTCCCCCAGGGCACTATCCGAGGGAAGCAATTTCTGATCGGGAATGCCGATTGTAATCCGCAATTCTTGGGCTTCTGGGTCGATGTCGCCAATACCTAAATCATTGGCCAGCGTCTGATTCAAGACAATTTCATCGCGACCAAGCTCCTCACTCCACGGCGTATCAGCAAATAGTTCCCAAAAATCTTTGCGGCATCCGATGATACTGACGCTCGACGCGCGGCGTGTGATCGAACCTGCCCGCGCAGAGCTTTGTTCAACCGTTCCGTTGGGAAAAAAGATAATCGGCACAGCCTGAATCTGCTGATCCTTGGTCACCGCATCATCTTCAATCGCAAGCGACTCACTGAAGTAACCTGGTGTAGCTACGACAATGTCGATTGCACCGAGACGATCAAGAGTCAATTCACGCAGGCTGCCGCGCATGCTCTCGCCGACAATCAGGGCACCCGACAATACGGCACTTGCCGCAGCCACACCTAGGGCGACAGCTATGTTCACTCGTTTGTGGTAGAGCAGGCCGCGCACGCTCAAACGCCACCAGGGCAGGGGAGTGGACTTATCCATTTTCGACCAATTTACCGTCCTCGAAACGCATGATTCGTTGAAACTCTTCGGCCAGCCGCTCATTGTGTGTGACGCAGATGAGAATTACCTGCTCCCGCTGTTGCAAATTAAGTAACATGCGGTGAATTTGTTCAGAGTTGGCACGATCTAGGCTGCCAGTAGGCTCATCAGCCAACACCAGTTTTGGTTTCATCAAAAGCGCACGAGCAACCGCAACTCGTTGACGCTCGCCACCTGAAAGCTCAGCCGGTCGATGCTGTTTTCTCTTCGATAAGCCAACGTCATTCAGCAATTCATGTGCTCGTTCAAGCAGTTCACCGCCGGCGCGCGACTCAGCAACCGCTGGAATCAATACGTTTTCGAGGGCTGACAACTGGGGAAGTAAAAAGTGTTCCTGAAACACAAATCCAATATGGGAATTGCGGAAATGAGCTAATTCGCGTTCGCTCAGATGAAACGGATCCGCGCCTAATAGTTCAACCCGCCCGCTCGTTGGCTGATCCAGGGTACCCAGCACATGCAACAATGTACTCTTGCCTGAGCCGCTAGGCCCGACGACAGCTATATTTTCCCCGTTGCTTGCGACAAATGACACTTCATGCAGCACGACCAATGGATCCGTCGGTGTAGGGAAGGATTTAGTCAACTTATCTACCAGCAAGTCAGCCATTATTGAAACGCTTATTGGAACTGTAGGGGTTCGGACCGGCGCGAAGTGAAACGTTGATCCAAAATTCGTATCCTCACGCTTGCTGATTGTCAACCGCGAATATTTTGCGAAAACTCTCAGGGATCTGGATTGATTGAGGCGGAGCATCGTGTTTAACGACGCAACAAACGGCTGTGATCGAACCCTCAGCGATCAATTCGCTCTCACGCGTCACCACGAAACCGTAGGTGATGCTTTTTTCGCCTATCGAAATGACTTGCACCGCTACCGTAAATAAGTCGTCGTACCGCAATGGTCGACGGTAATCACACGTTGCGCGAACTCGCGGCCAACTGATCTTCTGGCCGTCAACATCTGCGTGCACATTAGTACCCAGGCTACGCAGCATAGCGTGCTCCGCCTCTTCCATGTAGGCAAAGAAAACTGAGAAATGTACGATGCCAGCCATGTCGGTATCACGAAACTCGACACGTCGTTGGTACTCAAAGATCTCTGGCATATTCGATCACTCAGTATGCCATTCTATCGTCGGTCGTAAACAGGAAAGACGCGATCTTTCGGTCGTTCATAGCAGACTTTTCCAGCCACGATCGCAGTCTCGACGTACGATCGATAATCCAATGGATGGCCGTTCAATATTAACAAGTCAGCGTCTTTGCCAA
The DNA here is from genome assembly GCA_937862885.1 of uncultured Planctomycetaceae bacterium. Classification (GTDB taxonomy): domain Bacteria; phylum Planctomycetota; class Planctomycetia; order Pirellulales; family Pirellulaceae; genus CALMEE01. Next base: position 86,809 of record CALMEE010000007.1, on the reverse strand, counting down.
CTTCGATACTTCCGATTCGATCCTGCAGGCCCATCATTCGAGCGGGCACAATCGTAATCGCTTCCAATGCTGTATTGTTGCTCGCACCACCACGTACCGCAAAAGCCGCCTCTAACGGTAGGCTTGTCAAATCACGTCCGGCAATGCCATCCAAGCTTATCGAGGGACTCAACGAAGCAACTGCGAACCCCACCCCATTAGATTCAAAGATCCCGGTCGATTCAATAGAGCTGCCAGAACTCTCATCCTCACCAACGCGTGGATCACGACGCTGGCGGGGAGTAAAAATGACGGGAACGTTCGTCTTACTTAACTCGCTGGCCACCAGCCAAGCTTCAATTCCACCGTCAATCACTAGGTTGTAATCCAATTCCTCCGCCAACGCGATCATGTCCCGAATCTCATTTACGGTATTGGCCGTGATACGCAGGGAGACTTCCTTTTTAAGCAACGGCGTCAGCGCGTTTGCTCCCCCCGCACGGTTACCGGATGCGGCAGCAGCCATACGTTGCCGCATGGCATCACGCGAATCAGCCTGGTTTCCACCGGCTGGAGCCTGACCTTGTGCGCGACCGGCAGCGTCCGCAGCAGCCTTTTCCATCGCCTCGCGGGCTTGGCGCACATCACGACGCCAATTGTGACGGTTTAACGCACCCGTCAAGCCCCCAGGAGCAGGACTGTAGAAAACATTTTCTTTAATCAACATATCCCCTAGGTTTCCATAGCTCATCTTAATTGCGGCGAACCGGCGCGGCTGCTCCTGACTTGGCGGCGCGGGAGTAATTGGCTCAGTTGGCAAGATCGGCAAGCCGCAACAAGGGCACATTTGCGTGTTCTCGATACCATAATCCAATTGAGATTCAGTCACATATTCGCCAAATTCAGGATCGATACCTAAATAACGGTGCTCCGGTTCTCCATCCCGCAGCGTGTATCCTCGCAATTCGTCCAACGTCACTTCACGAATGGAATTCGGATCTGCCGTTACATCATTTGGCTCACCGTCATCTGACAACTTTGGCATATTCATCATATCGACGTCTTCCGTCGCCGCTTGTTCTTCACCATCGCGGAAGCGGCGGCCTTGACCACGTCCTCCCGCTAATTCTATGCAGCCAGTTGTGATTCCAACTCCCAATGCATACTTGATATTTCGATCATAAGGATCTAACGCATCTTCTAATCGATTGTTGCCGGTTACGTTTCCGCGCACCCCAATGTTGCTCATCGTAATCGCGACGAAGCCGGGAGTAACAACCTGTCCTGATGCATCAATGACCTCAGCGTCATGCGGAATCTCAATCCCTCTTCCCACCGCTTTGATCTTGCCGTTTTCAATTAATACAATCCCGCGACGAATCACCTCTCCCGTGACGGTATAGACATCGCCCCCCACGATAGCCAGCAGATTTGACTTCTTCGGAGTTGGATTAGTTGCATCTTTTTCACGATCATTGGCTTCGTCGCTTTGCTCGGTCGCTGGCGACTGGATTGGTTGAGGAGCCCCTCGCCCCCTGCCTCCATCTTGCGCGTGCAGATATGCTTGGGAAACAAATATCAAGAAGCAAGTAACTATTACTGGATTAAATGAGGACTTAATTCGCATAGATCGAACTCCCTTTTACGATGACTTGTTTGAGGCGACTACCGGTTGTCAACGGATCTCCCTGGAATATCAGCAGGTTGGCATATTTTCCCGCTTCGATTGTACCGTAATTATTCTCAATCCCCAACATTTTTGCTGGTGTGGACGTCAGTGCCGCCAGCGCCAATTCTCGACTCAATCCAGTTTTGACCAACGACGCGACCGGAAATAGCGGTTCATCCCATGTATTTTCAAGTTGATTCGCTCCCACGGTCAAAGAAAATGCGAAAGGAATATTTCTATCCGCGGCCATTTTCGCGACGTTGGTTCGACGCGCGCTAAAGGGTTCCGTTGCAATTTCAGGCTTCAATACCAAGCTGATATTGGTCCCCTTAATTTGGTCCAACGCCTCATAAACATTCGGTCCCGTGACGACCAGAACGACTTTGACTTTTGGCTGGTTGCTCAAGATACGCACTAAGTGAGCAACGGCAGCCGCATTGTTTGCGTTGACGATTAGAGCCCGCTTACCCTCGCGAACTTCGGCCCACTGGGCTTCATTCGCGTTCGTAGCCCCGCCTGACTGAGGAGTCTGCTCTTGGCCTTGACCGCTCGCGGACGCCTCCGCACCAGCTGGCCTTCCAGTGGCTGCGGCTCCCGGCCGTGTTTGCCCGGTTGGCGGAGCACCCCTTGTCGGTCTGGGATTCAGAGGATTGCGGATCACATCAATCGACGCTGTTTCATTCGTCAATCTCGCAAAGAGTAGTCCATTACTTTCAAATAACATGTCAGCGCTGGGTTCTACGGTCATGTCGGCAAAGGCAGAAAGCCCGCGTCCATCCGATACCAAATTAACCGTGGCAACTCCGGCACGCACGTAACGCAAAAAGTCGAACGAATATGGATAAAAGTACTCGCTGATTGTATCGAAGGATCCCGGATTGAATGCACGAGTCGTTGGAATTTGAAAGGACCGTCCACCAAACGTAACGGTTTCTGTTTCTTCACTGGAAACGGCAGTCCTCTTATAAACTAAGTACGGCTCGATAATCCCAGGCATCACCGTCTGGCCCATCAGCGAGACCACACGGGCTTCATCCGGGATCTTCACATCGACTCCCACGTCAACAATCTTGCCGGAACGTACCAGGATCGTTGCATTCTCTAGCCGCCCGTGGCTACTCAAAGTCTCAACCGTCGCATGCGTGTAAGCAACGGTCTGCGCAGAAGCCAATTGATGGGCGCCGAGCAATACAGAGACCAAACCAATTAACGTTGGTAGCAGTCGAAACAACTCACAATGTAGGTTCATGCGCATCATCATTCGATTAGAAAAGCCGTTTGTGGGTTTTGATATCATAAACACTGCGGCCGTTAATAAAAACTTCGGTCACATAGTTGCGTGGATCGATGATTGGTCCGGTTGAAATCACGATGTCGGCATCCTTACCAGGTTCCAGTGAACCAACTCGATCGTCGATCATTAATGCCTTTGCAGCTTCAATCGTAACACCTCGTATCGCACGTTCTTCATCCCAACCGTAACGTACGGCCATCGTTGCCTGGAACGACAGTTCCTCTTGAGGCACCACCGGAGCGTCTGTGTTCACACCTAGAACTTTAACGCCACGTTGCTCGTATTGCTCCACGATGCCGAGAATTTGCCCCACTTGGCGTTCATACCAAAAGCCGCGGGGACCAATCATGGCAGGGATATTCCTTTTGGCGACTTCCTCGCCTAAGTGGAACGCGTCGAACGTGCCATGGTCGATCAAAATTTTCAAGTTAAACTCATCGTGCAACATGCGGATCGTGGTCATCACGACTTGGTATTGTTGCGTATGTACTGCAACCGGGATCTCGCGTCGGAACAGGGGTTTGAAGTTCTCCAATCGCAAATTAACTTCCGGTTTCGGCGCTTGGCCTCGCTCGTAGTCATCCCATTGTCGAACGTAGAGTTGCCCCTCGGTCAACTGCTGACGGATAACGTAATTCATCCCCATTCTTCCGGAACCAACTTCTCCAGTACTTCGTTCGGGATTTCCAGCCTGAGCAATTTTTAGGACTCCAGGTGCCTTCAAAATGACTTCATTGAGGGTTCCTGGACCCGTCTTCATCAAAGTGCCAAAGCCCCCCATATTGGTTCCGCTACCGGGAATAAAACAGATGGTCGTGATCCCCCCCGCAATTGCTACTTTCAACCGCCGATTATGAGGGATGACCTGATCCCAGTTTCTCAGCTCAGGATTCGTTGGATACACCATCTCATTGAGGTCGCTGGTCCCACCCACATGACTATGGGCCTCGACCAATCCGGGCATGGCGAAACCATCAAGATGTTCAATGACTTGATAGCCATCAGGAATCTCGATTTGATGCTTGTTCCCGATCGCCTCAATCTTCCCATCGCGAATCAAAATCACCCCATCGCTGATAAAGCTGGGGATTGCATCGTCTTCCGCGCAGGTGAAAATCTTGCCGACTTTCAGTGCGATTACCTCCTGCGCGAATAGACTCTGCACTTGGCAAGCAACAAAACAACAGAGTAGGGCGGCGAGGCCGTTTTTACATCGCTGGGCAAGGCGTGTCTCCCACATCAAACTATTCTCTGGCATCATTTTTCCTCGCGTCGAAAAACCCAATTCCCGTCGATCATTACAGCCAACACTTCCGTCCCCGGATCAAATGGAAGACCGCTCAGGACCACCAAATCGGCATCGTTTCCTGGCTTCAAACTGCCAAATGTCAGCCCTTTGGCCAATATCTCAGCAGGTGAATGTGTCAGCGCCCGCAAGCCATCATTGACACCCAAACCTTGGTTCACGGCAAACCCGACGGCAGACGGCAATTGAGCAACACCTGACGTCGCCTTGGATTGAAACCCGATACGAATTTGCTCGTTGACGAGAACTTCAACTAGGTTGACACGACGGTCCGGCTGCTGAGGAGAACGCAAATCAACGACCAAATCAGGCCCAGCCACGACCGCAACTTGCTTGTCATTCAACAACTCTGGGAACCTGGCGAGTCCATCAGCTCCACACAGAACCATGTTTACACCAAATTCCTGCCGAAATAGTTTGAGAGCCGCCTCGATAGCGTCTGGCGTGCGGGCCTCGACAAATGCGGGAATGTCTCCAGCGAATAATGTTCGATACGGCTCCAGTTCTGGTCGCTTCTGCGGCTCCTTAGGTGGCTCTAATTTTTTTTCCTCAGATTCCGGTTTCTCATTTTTCGCATCATCCGTTTCCGCTGGGCTATCTTTTTTCTCGTCAGACGCGTCGGGATTCTGCTCGTCATTTTTCACTGCATCCGGTGAGGGATCCGTTCGCTCTGGGCGACCAATTGGCGGCCGACCACCGAGCCCACGACGACCGACTGAATCCGCTCCACCAGTCCCCGGAGGTGTTTCAGTTCGGTCTGGCTGCTCGTTTTCTTTTGACTCAGTGGCAGTGGAGTCACCCTCCTTCTTTTGTTCGGCGGCTTGTTTTGCTAATTCCGCTTTCTTAATTTGGTACTCGTTGAGATCTTGCTCATATTTGATCCACGAATCGGCGTATTGCTTACCACGAGTCAGAATGCCACGGATTGTTGTCGTCGACGTCGCAACATTCGCGCCTATGACAAATCGAATCGCTGCGGGCTCCTTGATGACGCGCGGGTCATCCCCCAGTTTGATGGCGACCAGTGGCGTCGGCTGGTTCGCATTCAACGACCCGATCAAAGCCGTGGTCACGCCATGTTCTCGGGCGAGTTTGATCGCGGGATCATCGGCATAAAGCTGACCGCCAATCTCCGTATTCAAACCAATGTTCCCAGTGATGCCACTCCCAGTCCCCAAACTGCAGCCTAAATCAACAAATCCTGGCACCACGACGGCGTCACCAAAGTCGAGCTGTACAGCATCCAAAGGTGCAGAAGCGGATTCAGCGACATTGCGGATCGTGGATCCTTTGACAACCAACGAGGAGTTGTGCAAAACTTCTCCATCGCCAGTAAACACACGACTAGCTCGTATTACTGTAGTCGGTTGTGGTGGCGTGCGCTCGAAGACCTTGTTGCCATTGACGTAGGTCATCAAGGGAAGTTGCTGTCCGACACCCACGGCGGTATTCACAACAACAAAATCTGCATCTTGGCCTGCTGACAAACAACCAACGCGATCACCGACACCTAGAATCGAAGCGGCATGAAACGTAAGCGAACTGAAATCTGAGCTACCGGTAAACACATTGACGGCATAAACCAGATCGCGCAAATCCGCATCGCTTCCAGTCGTGAATGCAACCGGCCACTCTCGCTGAAGACTTTGCACCATCGCTTTAAGTTCTCGCGCCTGTTGCAGACCATCAGCAGTTACGTTGCCGATGCCACCCGGCTTCGGAACTGAAAATACCAATCCTCGAATCTTGGGAGGGTTTGATGCCGCCTGACGCTCGCGAATCAGATCTGCTAATTGCGGAATCGCGCAATCAACCAATATCAATTCCAAATCAAATTCACTGGCCAAGTCCAAAGCACCCCGCGCTTCGGCCTCAGTTCGCGCTGACATCCGCACGACCCTTGATTCAAGAAAGTAATCAGCAATTGCTTCCGACAACTCATCAAGTTCGGTGGATACAAAAGTTTGATCAGACAATGCTTGCTTGAAAATCGTCCGCAAAGCCGTCAATGACCCAGACAACGTTCGCGAAACTTGGGGACGAGTCGGCTCCAACGGTCGCTCAACCGAGACAGGCCCTACCGGTGGTTCGAAAATACTTGGAGCATTGCGTGAACTTGAATCCAAAATGATACGCAGACTTTCTCGAGATGCTACGATGCGCGAATCCACTTCATCTTCGTCGAAGCCCGCCAACTTGACCACCGCGGCAACACCGGGCACGAGCCGATTACCTCCAGGAGAAACCTGAATGGTCGTTATCCCTGACGCCAACAAACGACTTCGATCCGCTTGGAAGTCAAATCCATCGATGGCCATAACACGTGGAGAAATCGTCTGTTCAATATCTCGTTGATCAATCAAACCAGTCTGCGCCACGACGATTCCGGGCATGATTGTTAATCCGTGTAACCGATGCTGTTGAACATTTTCAGGAACATCGATTTCGTCCGCGGCTCCGACCGCAACGATTTTCCCCGCTTGGACGACCATGACCCCCTGCTCAATGACCTCTCCCGGTTTACCGGTGACGATCCTCGCAAAATAGGCATCCGCCTCTTGCGCCAAAACGGGCAGGCTCGCAAATAAACAAAATAGACAGCAAGCAGTTAAACCAGCAGCATACGCTATATTGGCTGGGTTAAGAACTTGGAAGTTTCGATATCGCATTGCATCAACTCTCACTTTGTTCCTTCTAACAGCAGCTTAAGCTTTGGATCATTTTCCCGTTCGTAGACGATTTTTCCATTCACAATCGTTAAATCGACCCACGTATCAACATGCAAAGGATCACCAGACAAGATCACCAAGTCGCCATCTTTCCCAACCTCTAAAGAGCCGACGAATTCGTCGACCCCAAGCATGCGAGCCGGTCCAATCGTCAGCGATTCGAGCGCCTTTGCTTGCGGCATTCCGTACTTGACCGCGGTTGCCGCTTGATACCAAAGATAGTTCTGGCCAATCGTATCACCACCTGCCCTAGCTACACTCAATGCGAATGGAGCCTGGAGATCTTGAAAGGCCTCGATGACATTGATCTGTCGATCTTCATTGGAACGCGGATCGCGTTCCCAGAAAACCAAGTCTTCATGGAAGATGACTGGATAGCCACTAGCAACTACATCTTGAGCGGCCTTATAACACCCTCGACCCAAGATCAAGACCGGCCTAAGATTAAATTCCTTAATCAAACTCAAGGCATGCATAACATCCATGGGGATCTCGCAGTGGATAAAGGCCAGCATTTTGCCAGAAACGAGGTCAACCATGGGTCTCTTAAGCGCATCAATCACTGGAGGTTCTTGAGACTTTGCATCTCGACTGGCGGTCTCGGTAGGTTGTTCGTCCTGCTTTTTCTCGCCGGACTCAGCAGGCTGATCATCGCGTCCTTCCCGACTTGGCGGAGCATCTCCATTCGGTCGACCCCGACGCCCAGCTCGACGCTGTTCGTCACCTTCAGTGTTCTCCGCTTCAGCCTTCGCCGCTGTTGTGGTTGCCTCCGATTTCTTCTGCTCTGGAAATGCCAATTTATATGCGTCAGCTAGTTCCTTCCTTAATGCAGCAAGCTGCCCCATGCGACTAACACCGCCAGCGGGACTGAGCGAAATCTTCATCCCAGTGACCCGTTCCAAAATCATCGCGTCCAAAAACGTCTCGCCAGTTTTAATCGCAGTTCCTTGCCCACCAATCATCGTCGAATTGCCTGCCAATACCGAAACGGTCGTGATTCCATTCCGTCTCGCTTCATCAAAATAGACCCGCATCGGGTCGATTGTGTCCAGGACCGATACGAAAGGCACATTGGGATTGTTCTCGTTGGCTTGGCTCATCGGCTCCGACGTATGGGCTTCGATAAAACCTGGCATGATTACCTTGCCCGTTGCATCGATAACGCGTGCTTCGACTGGAATTTTCACATCGTGCCCGATGGCCGCGATTCGCCCTTCGCGTATCACAATGGTCCCTTGCTCGATTGGCTCTCCCACAACAGGAATGATCTTCGCCCCAGTCACCGCCAGTTCCTGGCATGCACCGGCTTGCAGAAAAAGCAAGGTCGATAACGGCAATATGGCCAACGAACCAGCCTGAAATAGCGATATCGCTACCAACAATCCACGGTGCAGTCGATTCGATTTCTTGGCGTTATTCACTTTCACGGTTCCTTAATTTCAAAAAACTAATCAAACTTAATGGAATGAGTTTCATTGGCAACTGGATGAGACGCTTACCTACTAGCTCCGTCGACATCAAAAACAAGTTCGCCATCAACGATGACTTTCATCACGCGTGAGGTCAGCTCTAATGGCTCGCCGTTTAGAACTATAAAGTCCGCATCTTTGCCCGGCTCGATTGACCCAACGCGCTCTTGGATCGCCAGAATTTGAGCAGGAGCAAGCGTAACCGCTGCAAGTGCTTGCTGTGAATTTAGTCCATGTCGATAAGCAAACCTAGCCTCGGCCAGCAAGTCATCGCCGCTTAAGCAAAAACGAATGCCGTGCTCTGCCAATTTTCCCGCACGATTCAAACATATCTCTGTGCGCTCCTCACCGCTCGTGACACCAGTTGGCACCGGAGTGAGGATCACGTCCGTTTTCAATTCCGCGATTTTAGAGAGGACCAGATTTGATTCCTGCCCCCCGACCAAGATCGATTTAAACCCAAATTCTTCGGCCAAGGTATACATCGTCTCGATGTCGGCGAACGTTCGACTCACGATGAAAAATGGACGCTCACCCGCAATCACTTGCCGCAAGGGCGCGAGCGATTCGTCATGTTCGTTTCGCTGGGCCATGTCGAATGAACTACGCATGACCCAAACAACACCCATGCGGTTCGTCGGGATACGCAAGTAAATGCTATCGGGTCGCTGCCTAGCCTGATTGCGGCGTGTGGGATCTGTGTTCAGATTTGCGACCAGTGCGCCATCATTTTGCAGTACCGCCGCATTTGACTTCGCCGTTTTGACGGTCGAGGCGATCCCAGCAAACACATTTTCGGTGCCGGGAGTTAAACAAGCTGTGGTGATGCCGTTCGTTAACGCTCGTTTCATCGATTGCGAATTCCAATCGATGCCCAAGTCGACTTTATAGGTGGCGGTTACCTCCTTAGTCACTTCATCCCGCACGGCTCCAGATAAACCTGCCTGGCTGTAAGCATTCACCAAGCCAGGCATCAGTACAGCTGCATCGCCGAGATCGACCAGTCTGGCATTGCCCTGATCTAAGGCACTCCCCACGGAGACAATTTTTCCCTCATTCACTAACACCATACCGGGTGACAATGGATCGCCGGCCATGGTTATCACTTTGCCAGCTTTGAACAAAGTCTGCGCTGCAAGTGGAGAGTCGAGCACAGTCAAGTTCAAGTAGACCGCCAACATGTGAACCACGCTCGTATATATCGTTACAGCGAGCAAGTTCCGCGCGAAAATTCGTTTGACACAATTCATCGAACCAACCTTCCATCAACAAACACTGCCAGCGGCCGTGAAGATAAATCCAAGGGAGACCCATCCCAAATCACGAAGTCAGCTGAAACCCCCGTCGTGAGTTCTCCAGTTTTTTCGGACATTCCCGATACAAGCGCTCCATCGACGGTCAGACCCCTGAGCAGCGATTCGCGCGAAACGCCGATGGAGGCTAACATCGCCGCAGTGGACCGAACCTCTTGAGGATCTTCGCCAGAGAAACCAATTCGAACGTCGGCTTGGATGTACTTCGCAAGGTCTTCAAGATAACGGTCGAACTCCACGCCGCGAAATGATGCGATGATCAAACCTAGTTTGCTATCGACCACTTCATTGACTAGATCTGCGGTAATCGAATCAACTAATAGGGAACCTCGAAGTTGGTGTAAGCTCGTCAAGTGAAGAGCCATCTGCAATTCCAATGGACTACCAGCCACAAACAACACTTGCGCATCCCCTTGTTTTACTCGATCCATCAACTGCAGCGTCTGACTGGCATAAGCGCGCGCCATGGCCGCCGAGACATACATTCGAGAAGTCGGAATTTGCGATTGCAACAACTGGTTCAGCATCTCCACTTGACCAATCAATGACGCCGGATAACGCTCAAGGCTGCGCGCGGATTGCGTCAAAACGAATTTGCTGGCGATGTGCGCGTCGATGATCTTAGGGGACGGTCCTAATCGAATCTGCCCGACACTGCCGGCGGAGGTACTCGCATCTGTCGGCGAGAACCCGATATGCAAAAATCCTCCTGTCGACATCGTCTTGACTAGTTTTTGTTGGGAGTCGAATAGGTCTACGCTGCGGAACAGCGTGGCATCGGACTCCGGATGTCCCCCCAACAAGCTTTGGTGCCCCAGGTGAGAATTCGCGGCAACCAATCCAGGCGTAATGACCAAATCGCCAAGATCGATCATGGTCAATTCACCTGGGTCGTCGATGTCACCGACGGCTTCGACAATCCCGTCCTTGACGAGCATGTAAGCCGAGACAAACTTGCCATCTTGCAAGAGATGGTTGGACCGCAACAGATATTGACTGGGCAACGTCGCAAGTTGTGTGACTTCGACGTGCGGAATTTGGCTGGGAACCACGGCCGCAACATCTACGTCGCCAGCCGACTCAAAAACAACATGGCCGTTACTGATGACAAGCTTTACGGGCGTTGCGGGATCCAACGGGTCGCCAGCGAATACAGCCATACTGGCGATTTTTCCTGGCTCAATGGAGCCGAGCAACTCAGCAACCCCTAGCACTTTCGCGGCATTGATGGTGACCGCACGCAATGCGTGTTCGCGCGTAATTGGTACTGCAGCCAAATAACTTGCGGCATTCAACCGCAGAAGGCGCGAACCACGCGGTTGACTCGTGAATGTCGCCAGCGCAATCACGCCGCCTGCGTTGGCGTAATCAGCTACCCAAGCTTGGCTAAAGTCTTTGTGCAAATCGGTCACCGTTTGCGAAAGTGCCGCAAATGGCCCGACGACAAGTGGAAAATTGAGGTCAACAATTTTGTTCGACCAGCGTGTCGCCTGCGGAATCTCTTCCAGGATTACCCGGATTCCGAACTCTTCGGCCATCGACAACACCCAGCCAATAGCATCAGAATGCCGGACACGTACACGCAATGGGACTTGTCCCTTGACAACTCGTTTCAACAGTTCATCAGTTCGGTTCGGAGGTGTAATGCGATTTCCGGTTTGTGCGGCAGGTTGCTGGCCAGGGGCCTGCTCTTGAGTAGCCTCACCTTCTCCTTGCTTTTCTTCCCCTTGCTCTTCAGTCTTTTCTTCTTCTTTGGCCTTTTCAGCTGCGTCGCCGTCGATTATCTTTTTGATCGCTGATTTCAACCGGTTGAATTCTTGATACCGAGCCATCGACGATGTGGAATCTAATCCAATCGTGGCCATTACGGCAATCTCGTCTTTGATTAGCAGTTGCTCTAGTCGCTGATTGGGAAGCACATGGAAAGCTGCTGCGTAACCTCCCAGCCCCCCGCTGGGACCAAGTCCCACAGCCGTAATTCCTTGTCGCGCGACCTCTTGCCAATCCTCTTGATACAAGTCAATCCCATCGACGATATTCAGGGCGGCGGTGGAACTCGACTCACCAATCGCACCACCTTCAAGCCATAATGCACTGCGGCAATCGATTAACCCCGGCGTCAACGTGAAGCCCCTCAAATCGTAGACTCGCGCATCCCGTACGAGTTCAGATGCCAGCTCTGCATCCTCGCCTCGAATCACATCCACGATTTTTCCCTCGCGCACAATGACTGAGCCAACAAATGCACCTGAATCAGCCATCGAATGAATGTTTGCGTTACGCAACACAATCGCTGAAGAGACACCGGCTTGTTGTGTCACGTCGTCATCTCCGAAGACGGCAGCAACTGCGGAAGTAGCAACACTTATTGCAATGAACAGAGAAGCCAACCAACGGCTTGAAGAATTCAGCGAGCCAGCACGGCAAGCGCAAAAAGGCCGGCGCCTACGACCGAAATTGGCCGCCAGAGTAGGCACGACAACCTGGATCCGAAGTCGTCGAATCTTTTCCATACTGAATCAACTCCAGTTTATTGAATCGGACCAATCGGCTAGAAATCTATCAGCTGACTTAGACCGAAAACGAGAATGTTTACTTCAGCGATGACGACACAAACCGACCCATCCAGTTGAACAAAGAACCGAACTTCCAAGCCGCTCCACTTGAATCGAGCCGAACGCAATCCACCACTAACCGACATATCAGCTGATGGAAACGAAGGCTCTGAAATCAACCGGAAGCCCCTTTTTGGACAACTTGCTCGATCGCCTAAGGAGTCGACACCGCCACGCAATAGCCGCTCGCCGATCACGGCCAAAGACTGATTTCGCCACGCACACACTCTTCTATACTGTCATGCTCCGTGATGGATTTCAACCAGACAGCGTGAATTTCTTGCGTAAACACCAAGTGGAGCGTAATTGAAAACACTCTGGACCGCGCACCCGTTTGGCGAGGGTAGGTTTGCCGGAGAATTTGATTGCTGAGAGACGACGAAACGTTCGCTGTCAACTTTACGTTACAGCTCGCGCGTCCTTTTGGAGGTATGCAGCTTCGTTATCCAATTTCGATCGCCAAAGAACCCAGTAGCCAACGACATCTACCGGGATTTCCTTGTCTTGGAGCAGATTTTGGTATCGGATGAAGCAGAACAAGGATCAAGCAAATGGCGATTTATCTCGCTAATCGCCACTTTGCTTGATGGCAAAACTGCACGCGAAGTTAACGAAGGGCCCTATGAACTCGCACTCAAAATGGGCAGTAACTTGGATTGCAGATCGCATTTGACACGTCTAAGAAACATTTGCTCTTCACCCCTGCTTGTCTTTTCGTTCTTTTTTTCGGAACGATTACAGACGGAGAAAGAGACATCGCGTACTCACCGCACGTTCATCGGTCAGACGTGGAGAGCGCCGTCGGTGATTTTTCGTGGCGAGATTTCGCCCGTCTTATTTGGAGGACTTCGATACAAAGCCCTGCTCAAATGGTTTATCGGAGAATAACATTTCTAAGCGTTTGCCATCGTCATCTGCATTGGCGACTTTCCCTTTGCACGATCCGCAGCAGAAACTCACGTCCACCTGCTTTAACTTAAACGACTGCAATTCATTAAAGTCTCCGCCGCTAAATGGACAATGGGCTTGCACATATTGCCCGGTCGCCACGAGTTGGTAGTTTGCCGCGGTTGAGAACTCATTTCGATTCTCATCAAATTTCTTTTTGCAACCTCCACAACAGAAGTAAACGACGCCGTTACGGTACTCAGAAAGATGTTGTTGACTAACTTTTTGGTCGCTGATGGGACAGGTGGCATGCTCAAGAGAAATGGTTGGCCCAAACGCTTTGGTGAACACCTGCTTCCCAAACACCATTTCTGCCTTGTCTTCATAGCTCGCGGCGTTTTGAAAACTGCCTTTGCACCGATTGCAACAAAAGCCGATTTCAGCCCCCGCAAAATTAGTCTTGGTTTCCTCTAATAGGGCCTGTCCGGTAATCGGGCAGGCGGTTTGGTTGTACTGCCCCGTCAACACCAGCTGGTGATTAGCCTTGGTCGCAAAGGCACTGTCGTCTTCCATGAATTTGCTCTTGCAACCATTACAACAGAAGAAGACGAGTGCATCATGGTAATTGGCTGAGTGATCTAGGGACGCATTTCGGTCACCATCTACAGCACACTTAATCCCAGCCAGCGGATCGCCTTTTATCTTGGCCGAGTCATCTTGGGCAGCAACGAAGCTTAAGCTGTATACGACTAAGCACAGAACACAACAGATTCGATTGATCAACATATTTGACTCCTCAGACAAAAGAACGTGTCAAAAAATCTACCGAGACGTTTCGTGGGTGAGCCGGTCGCTTTGCAAACCAACTTCGGTCCTAACCGGAGCGATCACGGACGGCAAACTAACGGTCACTTAGAATTTCGATGGTCTCAAAACAACCCGAGACGTCAACGCGGGGCGTCGAATCCCTCGTTGACACGGCGGGTCATGATCGATTTGGAAGTCGCTCTCGATATGCTGCTAAGTATTTGGGCAATCCGATGGTCGAAACAATTTTCAAGCCAGTCTTGTCAGTATTCACTCTTCGGGATGGCAATGAGGTGGCAGTACCTTCAACGTACGTGCCACCAATGCAAATAGATCAAGTAGGAATCGACAGCCAGCCGAATGCATGCCGCGAATTTTTGCGATGACAAAACCCTGGATCGATGAATGTTCTCGATATTACGATACATCATGATACATCAAATATCGCCATCCATTAAGCGGTCCACGCTCGGCACCAGAAAGAATCGTCGAAATCAACTGAAAACACGCGACTTATAAATTACTCGGCATGTAGATTTTGCCATTTTGTCGCGCCCAAATGGTAGTCGCTTCATCGTTGGAGTACGAAATGTGGTCAGCGGTTCTTGATTCTCCATCCCTGACGATCCTGTCTGGCAAAAGCGCAAACTTAGCTGGCTAAAGCGATTCAATCTTTTGTATTAAGAACCCGATCCCATTCGGGCATGGTCTGCAATGGGTTGAACAGGGGATCAATTTGGAGCTGTTCCCATCGATTGCCGTAATTGTAAAAGCCACCTTCTTTAGCGATTTCAATTGATTCCAAAGCACATCGACGATGGTAATTGATTTGATCGTTGGCTCGTTGATCGGTGAGCTTGGATTGGGAAGACCAATAGGCCATCATCAGGCAATGCAATTCAGCCAATGCATGGTGCGAACTGGGATAGCGAACCTGACCATCAACAATCGCCTTTGCCGAAAACTCGACAGCTGTTTCTGGATTGGGAATCGTTAGTTCCACTGGTTGCTCGGCATGCAGCAACTGTCGCACCTGATTGACCAGCGAAAGCAAATGCAGTGCATCGCGCAGCGAATCGGGTGCTTGCTCAATGGCGGATTCCCAGCATCGGGCACCAAGTGCATCTTCACCGCTCCAGTCATAGGCAACCGCCAAGTTGGCGAGTAACATTCAGCGCAGAACCTGCGTCTGCTCTTTGGCTAGGCTGGGTTGATCCTCCTGTTCCAACTCTACAATCCAGTCTTTAAGAAGCCGCTCAATTTGCTGGTAGTCCGCCAAATGCAGCAGACAAACGAAATGTTGAAAGCGTGCCTGGACCCGAACAAAATTCGATCGAAGTTCCTTTGGAAACCGGATGACTAGCTCAGTAGCTCGATCTACGGCTAGCTGCGATTGGGCTATTGCAGTTTCAAACTGCCCATGCAATATCTGGCAGGCGATTTCGTCGTGGAAAAGTCCTAGATCGAGAACAAACGGCATCATCAATGTGGGATTGGAGGCTTGCAGCTGTTCCAATTCAGGGCGAATTTCCTGCGCCAAACGGAGGGCATCCTCTTGCTGATTTTGGCGGACCAGCACACTGACCAAGTTGACGGCAGCCCTCAGCGAATCCAATCGATCAACATATCGCAAATCGGGCGTCACCTTGGATTTCCAAAATCGATTTAGTATCTCGAAATTCTCGCGGGCGGCATTCAGGTTACCGAGATTCAAATGACAATTTGCAATCGCGTTTTGCAGACGAGCTAAATCCACCTCGACAGGTTCGGCAGAATCGATAGTTGCCAGCTGAGACCGAATCAGACGCTGAGCTGTCTCGAATTGTTGCAGGGCCGTGACGAATTGAAGTTGTTGAAAAGCCATTGCGCCGCAAAGTCGATGATATTCGGCCAAGAGCAGACTGTCTTTCTCTGGGCCATCTAGCATCTGCATTCGCGCATCTTCAAGCGTCGCGGAAGCTTCGGGAAGCCGTTTCAGTTCCAACTGGGCTTCGGCCAAGCAGAGATGTAGCTGAATCCAGGTTCGTTGCAGTTCCTTGTCACGACTTGCGGCCACGACCCATTTTCCATCTTGGCCGGCTATCGATTCCATCAGAAACTCAACGGCTGTCTGCGGACCATCCAGGATCATTTTCAATCTTGCCAGCCGATTAATCGCGGACAAGTGGCGGTTTAACTGCTCATGTCGCTGAGGTTGAAACTCAGCGAACTGCGAAAAGTATTTCTCCGCCGATTGCCGGAGTTGAGTGCGCATCGGCAGCGAGCCTGGATCGCCATCCAGCGATGATTCTGCCAGATCGGCCAGCGTGAAAACGGAATTCAATGCCGATTCATAGTTATGCAGAGCCAATCGTTGCCGCTCACGGTGCGTGCTCCAATAACTCCAGGCCATCCAAACCGCCAAACCAATCGCCAGGACTGTCGCGGCCAGGGAAGTAGCCAGTCTTCGTTCGCGTTTTACCCAGTTCCAAAGAAGTTGCAACCGGCTGGGAAGGCGAGCGTTGACCCGTTTTCCCGCCAGCCATCGCCGCAAGTCTTCGGCGAACGCTTCGACATTCGCATAGCGCGCCGCGCGCGACTTGTTCATCGACTTGAGAATCACGGCTTCCAATGCAGGCGGAATCGTCTCGTCGATCACGCGCGGGCGGAGAGGTTCGCGTTCAAAAATTTGACGGATGACTTGTTGCGGATGTCCGCGAAAAGGCTTGTTGCCGGTGACGCATTCGTACAACGTGGCACCGAGGGAATAGATATCGGCCCGAGCATCGAGGTCTTTCTGTCCGGCAGCCTGTTCCGGGCTCATGTAGACCGGCGTTCCCAGAATCACATCCGTTCCGGTCAAACTAGAGGCTTCATCCTGAAACGCTGCTAAACCAAAATCGGTCAGCCGCGCCCGACCGTCGTCGTCCACCAGAATATTGGCCGGCTTGATATCGCGATGCAGCAGTTCCTCGTGATGAACTGCCGCCAAACCGTCGGCGATCTGCAGAATCAATTCCACCCAAGGTCGGGGTGAATGATAGGCGTGTTCGGCAATGTAGTCACTGAGAGGTCGTCCTGGCAACAGCGGCATCACCAGATACACGCGTCCATCGGCAGCGACTTCGACCGCGTTGAGTGAGATCACTTGGGGATGATCGATGCGGCGAATGGCCTCCGCTTCACGCCGTGCTCGTCGAAGGGTTTGGGAGTCGGCTCCACGCAAAAACTTAATGGCGACGGGCGAATCGGTCACCGTATCGATCGCTTCAAAAACAGTCGCTGTTGCGCCGCTTGCAATCTCCCGTCGAATCAGGAATCGATCTAAATGACCTAGTTGGTGCGAAGACGAACGGTGTTCTAGTGGGATGGGAGCAGGAGGAATTTGGCACTCGTTATGTGGCAAGGACAACTCATCGCATAACAGGCGTACAAGTCGGGGAACCAACGACTCAATCGGTTTTCCTTCGATCACTTTTAGAGGAGGTTCGAGATTCGGGATTTCCGTCAGAGCATCTAATTGGCGTTGGCAGGCAAGACAAACCTCGACATGGCTTCGCACCGTCAAATTTTCTGAAACAGGGAGTGCCAAATTCAAGAATTGAAGCAAAACCTCCGGCGCGGGACATGGCGGAATATCCAAAGTTCGTTGTTCAGCGGTTGGGTAACCAGGCGCAGTCATCACTGATTCGTATCACCTCGGATTCCAATTGCTTCAATACACGTGACTTGGCGTTATAGACGACTTCGATCGGAACGTTCAATCGTTGGGCCACCTCGGCAGCGGGTGTACGATCCAGCCAAACCGCTTGGAACGCTTGCCAAGTCGTGTCAGCAAAGTGTTGGCGCACGTTTTCCAGGGCAGCCTGTAATACCACGCCCTGAAATTCATCGATCCATTGAGCATCCGGATTTCCTTCGCTTTCCAAATCCTCGGCGCATGCCGGTCGGTTCTTTCCCGATCTCCAAAATCGCGCCAGCCGTCGTCGAACAATCATACCAAACCAATCTCGAAATCGCCCTTTGTCTGGTTGGTACTCAAATTTCTGAATACTGTGCGCAACCTCGACCATCACCTCCTGAGTCAAATCCTCTGCATCATGGGTCTGCAAACCGCGACGCAAGGCGTAACTCAACACGACCGAGGTATAGAGCTGAACAAATTCCAGCCAGGCTGCTTCGTCTTTGTCGCGCAGCTTCAGCAGCAAGCTCGCGCGGGTCTGGTTGGAGGCAGCTTGTCCCATAGTGATTGCCGAATTGGGCTGCGATCTATCACAGAAATTCAATGAATCTTTAGTATAGACGCAAGTTCGATCATTACCAAAAAAATGGAAGGGCTTGGGGGTGAAGAGGCGATTCAACTGGAAAAACCCTAAAAAGCAGAAATTGACTGATAGATTTCGCTTGGTGCGGGCAATTGACTGGATGAACCGTTCGAATCTTAATTCATCTAATCTGGAGACCCTTTATGAACCAGAGAAACGCCTTGAGTTTGCCTGCTTGGAGTTTCAAATCACTCCGAATCCGACAAATTGTTCTTTCATTTGTCTTATGCTTAAGCTCTGGCCAGTTTGTTGCCGCCGATATCTACAGCTTGGCTACTGATTTCAGCAATTTGTCGAACCCTAACGGAGTTTGGTCATTTACGCGCGGCACGACCTTGTTAACGCACTTTGCGCAGCCGGCAGACGGAAACGCATTGAACCCTGCTGCGGGAAATGGATTTTGGGGAGTCGGGCCAAGTTTCAATTCCGACGTTCCGTTTATGTTCCAAACGACGTTGGTAGGTTCTGCAGTTCCACCCTACACAGACGAGGATTTTTTGTTGGGTGATGTTTTCGTCCATGCCTCTAACGTAGGAGATGAAGTTTTCATCAATTGGACGGCACCGAACGCGGGATCGCTGACGTACACCGGTTCGGTTTGGTACGGTCACTCATTTACAAATCGCAGCAATGACTTCCTGCTGCAACTCAATGGTGGTGCGCCGCTGAATAGTGGCACGGTGACCGTTGGACAAGGTCGAAGTAACGCAGTTATGTTCAATAGTTCGGGATCGATCAATGTAAATGCAGGCGATGTTTTATCGATTAGTCTGTTTCGTAGTTCCGGGCAGAGCTTTGGCGCTTTGTCCGGCGTTGATTTCGTTGTCGACTTCACTGCCGTTCCTGAGCCAGGCGGTTTGGTGCCAGCCAGCGCCATCGGTTTATTTTGTCTGTTGCGACGCAATCGGAGATCCGTATTGAAGAATAGCGATGAGTCAATCGGTGAGAGTTTGGCAAGTTAACAAATGGAACCCCGACAGCAGAAACGGTTAATCCAAACGTAAATGCGTGACTTGCCGAATCCGTTTTCCTTAAGTTGATCCGCTTACTGCCTTGTTGAAGAGAGAGCTTCCATGTCTGTTACAATCCTTACGATCTTAGTTGTTTCATTTTCACTATGTTGCATGCTCAGTAGTTCCTCGCGAGCGGATCTCGTAGCAGCTTGGCATTTTGATGATGGCAGCGGAACCACTGCAACTGCAGCTTTCGGTTCGGTTAACGGCACGTTGAATGGATCGGCCAACTTTGTCGGAGGGGGTATCAGCGGAGGTGCAGTCAGCTTGTCGAGCGCCGGTAGCGGATTCGTCGACATGGGAAACAACTTTGCTTTTAATGGAGGCTCGACCTTTTCCATCGTGTCCTGGGTTCAACTAATTCCAGGCGATAACACGGGCTATATCTTCGCAGGACGACATCAAAATGGAGTGGCTTAAGGACACTTTCTAGGTGTTAACAATGTTGGCTCCGGCTCTGGAGAGGTTACCGGTGGTGGAATTTTCTATCAAAGCTATCCGAATCCCGTTAGCGGTAACCTGGGCATCAATGACGGCAACTGGCACATGCTGGTAGGAGTTCATGATTTAGCGACAGCTTAGAGTCGACTGTATGTGGATGGCATTTTGAGGGATACCAAGACCTACAGTGCTTTTGGACTGAGCAACGCAAATTTCGCAATCGGCGGTGTCCTGAATGCTGCCGGTAACCAAATGGTCGGTTCGTTTAATGGCTTTGTTGATGAGGTCAGTCTGTGGAGCCGAGCCTTGAATGACGCCGACGTCGCATATCTTTACAACAACCCAGGAGCACTGGTCATCCCTGAACCGTCTAGCTTTCTCCTAATTGGCGCGGTTGCCATGTTGTGTGGGTTTCGACCAGCAAGAAAATCGTTGTAGGAGGTTTGTTGGTATAGGGCTACGTTGCCTAATGGTGTTTCACATTCAAGGCAGCCTCCTTGGGTCAAGCTTGTGCGTAATCAGTAACACTTACTTGAGCAACGAAGCCGACATGATTTGTGTACCCCACCAGTTTGAAGCGTTGTTGACGAGTTTGGAAACCACGTTTGGCAACCCTGCCACCGCTCGGCCAATGTCTCTTTTTTCAGCGGCGGCCATTTTGGCAGGTCAACTGACCGCGTCACGGATGGCACCGCCGTTGTCTTGAGTATACACACTGATGGTGATCTTCTTCGACACGATGTCGTGGTCCAACTCTCACGTGACTGGCGAAAAATGGATCGGCAAAGAAGGAACGACCCTTGCCGAAATGACGATCAACGTGCGGCGCTTGTTATCGATGGAATAGGTTTTTGTACAGGTGCCGGGCGCACGAGTCGGCCTGAAATTACCACGCCCGGTAAGAGCACTCATTGATTACGGAATCACTCAAGCCGCCTCGCGGAAAAAGTCGAACTTAGAACCGTAAGTCCATGGACAACGAATGTTGCATCAGGAACAAATGTTCGAAGAAAGCCTCAACGGTTGAGACAATCTTCGACTCGTTGTCTTACTCGGGTATTTCGATATTTTCTTCTTTGGCGGCCGCGCGAAGCTTGTTCAGCGCCCGCGCCTCGATCTGGCGGATTCGCTCTTTCGTAACACCCAGCTTCTCGCCCACTTCCTTCAACGTTAATGGCTCTTCGTTGTAATCTAATCCGAAACGACTCACGATAATGGCTTGCTCGCGTTCGTCTAAGCGATTCAAGATCTTGCCAACTTGTGCCAGTCGTTTACGCTGTGCGGACTCATCCATAAACATGTTGGTCCGTTCATCTTCAGTGGCCAAGAAGACTTCCTCTGATGTGGGACGGAATCGATCACGCTGCTTGAATTCTTGCGGAATGGTCCGCGCGTAATTTTTCATGATCGCCCAACTTGCGTAGGTACTGAATTTATTTCCGCGAGAGTAATCAAACTTTTCAACCGCGCGAATCAGCGACATATTTCCATCGCTCACCAATTGGAAGAAATCATCATTGGGAGTCAAGTGCCGTTTGGCGATTGAAACAACCAGGCGCAGATTTGCCTGCACAATCTGGTTCTTGGTTTTTACGATTTCAGCGTACAATGCTTCGATCTTGTCCATTTCGGAAGCCTTGGGCCGTTGCGGGTCCAATTGATCGCGAAGTCGACTTGCCCGAAACTTCAGAAAATTGAATTTGCGGAACAAGTGTGCCTCTTGATCACGCGTCAACAACGGCGTGTCGTACAGCGAAGCCAGATATTGCGGCAATCCGGATGGCGCCTTAATCTTCCGCGGCGTATGTTCAGGCTCAGGCATGGGTGCCAGTATCCGCGCCTCTGCATTGCGTCGATGGAATTCAGGATTATCCATGAACTCCAAAGGGAGATCGGCAATCGCCGCCGCACGCATTTCATTGATTACTCGATACACGGTGCTACGCGTTCGGCAGTAGCGGCGAACGATCGCATCCATCGACTTGCCCGACAAGAAGTCAGCATAAATTCGCTCTTTGATTTCCAAATTCAGCGGTCGCGTTTGACTTGGGAACACGGCCAAGTCAGGGTTCTTCTCATCAAACTGTTTAATCGTGTAACGAATCGTCTCGACGCTGCGATTCATGTGGTTGGCAATACGACGAGTCACTTCAGCAGGACACCCGCCCGCCCGCGCTAGTCGCCGAGCGCGCTCAATAATGTCCTCGCGGTCATTGTCAGTCAGCTGGCTAAACCGCTCTCCGCGCTTGACTCGTTCCTGATTCTCTTTGACGAAACGGTCAACCGTGCTATGCAAGAAGCCCACACGCTTGCGTCCGCCATCGAAGATAATCTTGCGGCTAACTAAACCTTGTTGGCGCCACCGCGAAATGGTCTTCGTGGAGACATTAAACATTTTGCTCAACTGCTCAACTGTATGCACTGGCTGCCCGACCTCGACTGCCGTAATATTTGCCGATTCTGAAAGATCTTCGACAAAGCACAGCAAATCATGCCGCAAATCTTCGCCCGTGATGGTCACAATTTCAGTTGAATCCGGTCGATAACCGGTCACGCGGTAACAAACAAACTCGTAACTGTAAACGCGCTCCGGTACCAACTCACGAAGCAAGCGCTCCGCGTTTTCCATCTGTTGGAGCTTCTTCTCTCTCGGTGCAAACCGAGTTTGTTGATCTCGCAACAACTGAATTGAATGGCATTTGTATTCAGAATGCATTTGTCTCTTATTTCCTGGATCTTCTAGGTTCTTCTCTTATTCCGGCGATTTTCCGAAATTGCCCTCTAGTCTGAGGGGATTTTCGGTTTATGTTCGACGCGTGTATAACCGACAAAGTTCGCCATTTATCTCGGTTGCAACGCCAAAAATTTGGTAAAGGTCTACTGGATAACTTTGCAGGTCATCCGTCCGTAGTCGTCGAAAATTCGCGATTACATCAGCTTCCAACATCCCAATTCGAAAAGTCGGGGCATTCGATCGGTTCAACTGGCGCTGCAAAACGTTCAGGTGTTCTCAATTGGTTCTCGGGTTCATCGCTACGTCGATTTCCATCCGCAGGGCCACCAAACATGAAGGCACCCTTTAAATAGACTTTGACTAAATCGTAACCCTCCTTCTGCCGTCACTTGTTACGTGCAAAAACCAAACCGAGTTCTATTTGAAGGTAATTAAATTAACACAAACAATCAAAAATTGCGACATTTTGTCTAAGCAAAACTTGCCGTTTCGCTCTGAATTCAACCGCGTCCCCACATAAAATGCGTGCAGAAATGGCGTTTAACCACCAATCCAACAATCGAGTTAAATAATCTGCAAATATCCGGCAATTTTTCCCTAAAGTCTAACCGCAGAATTGCCGGACGCCAACAATTTCGTCCCAAGCCGAGACATCTTGTCTCAAAAAAGGACATTTGGTCAGCATGACCGTCAGCCCTTAACATATAACGATTGAGGACCGTGAATTGTTTCGACATTCCCTGAATTATCCGGTTTTTGCCTGACGTTTGGCAATGCACTCAACACGAAATCCAAACCCGGACCATTGAATTACCTATTTTGCCCAACCATCGCTCCTGTTACGAGCTTGACAAATTCAACATTTTGTTTGCCCGGTGCCGATTTGCAGAGTGTAGCAAGCAGTGTCGCGCGCTTTCTGGGCTTTCTTGATTTCCCCCATGAATTGTCGTTGTTGTCTGGCGCCAGCACAACTTACCGGATTTGTCTTGTGCAGCTGAAAGCATGACGCATCCGCTGGTTGGATGGCAGAAGACGATCTGCGAGCAATTCACATCCTGAAGTACGTTCAAGGGCTCACGATTTCTGCGAGGTAAAGCGTTGGCAATAGTCACCTTTGGCCCTGTCGATTCGATGCGAGCGAAAAAAGAACAAGCAACCCTTGATGGTTCGAGGTTGATCAGAGCGGCGCGGTGGCGGGTTTGGGATTTTAGTATTCCTGGTTAAATGCGGGTATAGAGTAATGCGATTTGTCAGAAATCTATGTGTTTTGTGGCTGGTTTTGACGTTGACACCGCTATCGTTCGGACAAGAAAAACCAGTGAGCTTAACGCCAGGGCAACATACAAACTTCCAAGTTGAAACCAGGATGGAGGTCCAAGGTTCATTGGTTCTTGACCCAGGTGAGAAAACAAGAACGATGCCGCTGGACGTTCAAGCCAATTACCGATACGGCGAGCGAATTGCAAGCAAATCCGACCAAATTAAGTCGGTGCGTCATTACGAAACGGCAACATCCAAAATTCGCTTGGCCAACAACACAACGATTTCAAAATTAGGTCCAGAAAATCAATTCCTAATTTTTGAACGTCGTCAATTTTCAGCAGATGGCAAACGGGTGCGTTTTCAAGCACCGCAAGCCCGTCTGACCGAACCGGAGTATGCACTTGTCAACACACCAGGCAGCAGCATGCTTTTGACGGAATGGATAAAAGCGAACAACAAGAAGCTCGATCAGTCGTGGGCAACTTCCGACGAATTGTTAGCCGATATTTTGACGTGGGACTACATGGAAAAGAACGATGTAACTGCCAAGATAATTGCGATTGAAGGAAGCGATGTCCGTATTCAAATCGCAGGAACGGCTAAAGGCTTGATCGACGGTGCAGCCTGTGAAGCGACGCTTCAAGGACATTGCCTGTTCAACCTGCAAGAGGGATTTGTTTCGCATTGCCGCCTAAAAATCGTCGAGAATCGAAATGCTTGTCAGGTTGCACCCGGATTTGAAGCAACGATTTGGATGGAAAGCACAATCTCACCAGCCAAACAAGTCAAACTCACCAATGCGGCATTGAGTGAAATGAAGATGAGTCCATTTAGCCGCGTTAACCAATTGTATCTTGCCTGCGAATGCGGCCCTTACGAATTCTTGTATCCGCGAACATGGAGATTAATAAGTAATCGGACAGACCGCACTGTGCTCCGGTGTATTCGAGATGGCATTGTATTGGCTCAATGCGATATTATCCCGATGCCGAACCAAGCGAGCAATACGTCAGCCACGTTAGAGCAATTCAAGACAACAGTCAAACGCGCAGTCCTAAGTAATGGCGGCGAGGTAATTGGTGGACAACAATCACCTGCGATTGCTCAGAATCAATGGTTGCGCGTCGACGCGGTAGGAAAGTCACAAGATGTACCGTTGCGCTGGATATACTATACGATTACGGCTCCAGACTCGCGCCGGGTCCAACTACTCTTTACGGTAGAGCAGGAAGTCTATCGAGATTTTCAAGGACTTGAGCAGGAATTGGTCGACCTAATCGAATTTCAACATACTCATGTGTCGAATTCCCCTCGATAGTACCTGTTTGGGCTAGCTCGTCACATCCTGAGGCAAACAGATTGTCGCACAAACATCCCGCAACTCCGTTGGGCGGCAGTTATTTGCTTGCGCGATGACGTTTCAACTGGGCGATGGGCCAAAATTCTTCAATCAAAAGAATTCCGTAGCGGGTCGCCCTTTTGGAATCAGCGCCAATTGGCAAGGTAAGCTGTTATCGAATCGCTTCGCTTGTCGAGGCTAACTCTTGTATCAGAGAATCAAGACTTTGGCTTTCTAATTCTCATGACCACGATTGAGTCGAGCGTTCCCGGCACGGTTTTTGTGTCCAAGACAATCACAATTCGATCACCATCGACAAAACTATCATCCTGAACGGCCCATTCATTGATTATGTGGGTCAGCGTCTCGGTGTCGTTAATTTCTTCGCAATAGATGGGACAAATTCCCCACAACAAGCACATCTGCTGCGCCACTTGTCGCGAGTCCGTTACGGCCAAGGTGGGAATAAAATCTCGATGTTTCGATTTGACCAATGCGGCTTGTCCACTCGCGGTCGCAATCACGACTGCTTTGGCAGTCAATCTTTTGGCAATTTGTCCGGCGCCAAACACAACGGCCTCGGTAATCCCTTGACGTTTGAAGATTTCGTCGTCGAGAGCAAGCGCGGTGCGGTGGGCCAAAAGCGGTTCCGTCTCATGCATAATGCGGTGCATCATGGCGACGGCATCTCTGGGGTAGCTGCCAATCGCAGTTTCTCCCGATAGCATACATGCGTCGGCCCCATCCAGAATAGCGTTGGCCACGTCGGTCACTTCGGCCCGCGTCGGCTGTCGATTCGTGTGCATACTTTCCAGCATTTGCGTCGCGACGATTACCGGTTTCGATAGTCTTTGACAGGTTTCTATGATCCGTTTTTGTGCGATCGGTGTTTTTTCAATACGGATTTCAACGCCCAAGTCCCCGCGCGCGACCATGATGGCATCCGCTGCCGAGATTATTTCGACTAGATGATCGAGGGCTTCGCTCTTCTCAATTTTGGCGATAACCATGGCTTGGCTATCATTGGCACGAAGCAGGGCTTTCAGTTCATTAACCTCTTGAGCTGTTCGTACAAAGCTCAAGCCGACAAAATCGACACCGACTTTCGCACCCCAGGCCGCGTTGTCTCGATCAACGTCACTCAATGCCGTCAGTTTTAGCTTGACACCTGGCAAATTAACGCCCTGGCGCGAGCGAATTTCGCCACCATCGACGACCTCACAGACCACGCAATCACCTGCTTTTCTCTTGACGATGAGACGCACGAGTCCGTCGCTAAGCACAATCGTGTCTCCCGCAGCAACTTCGTCGACCAAGTTCTCATACGAGCATGTCAATTGCAGGGGTGATGCCGATTGCGTACCCCGCACGAACTCGACTTCGGCTCCTGGAATTAGGCACAAGGGATCCGTGTGCAGTTGCCCCAAACGAATTTTTGGACCTGCCAAGTCGATGAGGATGGCGACCGGCCATTGCAGTTGGTCGCTCGCCAATCGAATTTGTTGGACGGCCAAATCGTGATCTGCACGGGTCCCATGGGCCATATTCAAGCGGAAAACATCGACTCCTTCGTCGATCAAAATCTTCAGCATCTCAAGCGAATTCGACGCCGGGCCGATTGTCGCCACTGTCTTCGTATGCGCAAATTTGCTAAGCCGGGGAAATTGAACCATATTCTCCTTTGGTTTTTCAAAAAATGTAGCGAGACATTTTTCGCACTGTTAATTCCAGTCACACGACAGCTAAAATGGAACAAAGCCCCTAATTGGGTTCTGCTATTTACCACCCAAGACTGGTGTCCCAATGTCCTGACGATTGGGAGGTCGTTGCGAAAGCATGTGGCCTATCTGCATATCGATTTCGATTTGCCTTGTTTTAGCGAAAATGCAAAAAACATGCTATGGTAATTGCTAGGTGGCTTAACCAATGAAACCGTTGTTTGGGAACAGATAGTTTTGGAAAAGTTCACGATTATCGATGGATATAATCTTCTACGTGAAGTGGGCTTTCTCCGCGCCTCAACGTCGACGTTCGGGCCAGGTGCTCTGGCGCGTGCCCGCAAGGCGTTACTCGGTTTTCTGATGCGTTACGTTCCCGAAGAAGTTCGTGCACGCGCCACAATCGTGTTCGACGCAAAAACGGATGTGGGCGAACTCCCTGAACAAGAAATCGTCCACAACATGCATGTGTTGTTTGCAACCGAGTATGCCGAGGCCGATGAGTTAATCGAATATCTCATCAATCGCCACAGTGCCCCCAAACAGCTTGTGGTTGTTTCGAGCGACCACCGATTGAAACAAGCTGCACAACGTCGGGGAGCCAATTCCGTTCAGAGCCGCGAGTGGTTTGAACAAGTGCGAGCCACGGGGCACGCCGCAAGATTGCGAACTGCAAGTACTCTCGACGACTCGAGTCAGCAAGCCAATAAAGGGGCAGCTTTGGAAACCCTTTCGCCTGAAGAGACGGCAACTTGGTTAGGCGAGTTTAATCTCTCCCAAGTAGAAATCGATTCGATCGTGGTCAATGAAACCCAGCGCAATAATCCTGGCGGTGTGGATGTTTCCGAAGATTCCGACATACTCGCAAACTCAATCCCGACCGGGAGATCCGAAAGTCTCGATTTCGGAGAATTTGCCACACATATTACGGAAGCCGAAATTCAACATCTAATTGACGAGATTGAGAAAGAGGACCCGAATCCGAATCGATAACTTCAGGCAAGCATCTAGTCGCATCGAATACGCACTACACATTTTTTAGAATTCCAAATTGCTTGAATTGCGGCTTAACAAACCAAATTCGATTGGCGGTTAAACCGTCAAGCAACGCCTGCTCGACAATGCGCTGTCATCGAACAAGTCTTCGTCTCTAGCGTTTTTTTACTCCCCCCTCCAGTCGCTTGGAGATCTTTTCTCGCATTTCAGCACTCAAGTCAGGTTGAACGCGTACGATGGCTTGATTGATCATTTCGACGCGGGCTGCTTCGTCACTCCAACGACGTTGAGCGGCCGAATCGAGCTTATGGAGTGGATCGAAGTATAAAAACAATTCGTCCCCTTTTACGCTGGGAGCTTGCCACACCGAGATTCCGTTCTCGCGATCATAGTGCTCGTAGGAAGAAACATGCCGTTTCCCTCCACCAGCCGGCGCATCACAAACAAAGGTGGGGATGTTGAACCCAGCGGTACTGCCTCGCACATGTTTCTCTAATTGAATTCCTTCATCCAAAGTCGTCCGTAAATGCTCGCATCCCGGTACCATATCATGGATGTAAACGTAATATGGCTGAATATTCATATAGGCTAACTTGCGTGTCAGATGAGTCATGATATCCACCGAATTGTTCACGCCTTCTTGTAACACAGCCTGATTCCGTACAGTGACCCCGGCTCCAAACAATCGCTCCATTGCCAACTGAGACCATCGTGTAATTTCAATTGGCGATGAAAAGTGGGTGTGGATTACGACTTGCTTACCCAAATCTCTTCCCCGCCGATGAATCTCCAGAAATGCATTCACCCAGGCATCGTCGGTCAAGATCTTCATGGGCAAAATCGCAATGCCCTTAGTCGCGTAACGCAAGCGACGAATATGGGGGATCGCCAACAACTGTTCCCCGATATGGGATATGTATCGCGGCGTCAAATTAAATGCATCGCCACCAGAAATGACTACGTCTTCGATTTCGCGATGCTGTCGCAAGTACTCAAAAGCTGGTTCCCAACTCTTGGGATTGGGTCCGTAGGTTTCTTTGTCATAGGCATCGGTTGATCCGCCGATGATTCGACTCCGCGTACAATAGGAGCAATACACGGGGCACGTAGTGAGCGGTAAAAACAACACCTTGTCGGGATAACGATGGGTCAACATCTGGACCGGAGAATCGACATCTTCATACAAGGAATCTGCTAAACAATAGGGATGATCTTTGTACATCTGCGATGCCACAGGCAAAAACTGTTTGCGTAGCGGATCATCGTACGGGTTATCCCAATCGATCAGCGAAAATACATACGGCGTGATCCGAATATTCATTGGCGCGATCTTGAGCGCGGCCAAGATATCATCGATCAACGAAGAATTGATGCGTGACTGGAGCACAGCCGAAACATCCTCAATGCGTTTTATCGAATTCTTGCTCTGCCAATGGTGATCCGCGAAACGCTCGCGTGTAACATTTTCCCACGCCGGAATTTGTTTCCAGAACTCGTCATCGCGAAACGAGCGGTGAACCAAGTCGGCGAGGGTAAAATCAGCATTCATTATTCTTGTATCCATCATTATCTTCACACCCTAATTGCTTTGCTTTGAATTTTGTCTGTCGCATTGAATTTGGCTCTAGGTGCAAATTTTCGATTGCCAGTCTACATGCGACCATTGATCTCATCGACTCATCACGGAGCCGGTATTGAATTTTTAGTTCCTTCGTTTAGCTCACCACGTGGCCTCCATCGCCGTGGCTTGAAAACCACTAGAATCGCCTGCGAAAGGTCGCCCACCAGATGGCCCTTCATTCGCAGACGTGTGATCGACGTTGGTTTTGAGATCGGCACTCGTTGTCTATCTTACCAAGCCCGAACGCATAATCCCTAGCGAATTATAAATCAAGATCTTGCAGGCAACGGCACTACTCAAACCAGTATGCAATTACTCGTTGTAGATGGGGACTTCGATATCATTGAGGTAACCTTGTCCCTGATAAATGCGTTGTATAAATATTCCCGGCAAATGGACATTTTCTGGTTCGATCGAGCCTAAAGGCACAAGACGCTCGACTTCAGCTATCGCCACCCTTGCCGCCATAGCCATCAGAGGGGAAAAATTCCTGGCAGTCTCTTTAAACCACAGGTTACCATATTCATCGCCAATTTCTGCTTTGATAATCGCATAATCGGCTGACAGCGGTAACTCCAGCAAACACGGTCGATCAAATTCACGAACTTCTTTTCCCTCTGCCACCAAGGTCGCATATCCAGTCGGCGTGTAGAAACCACGGATGCCCATACCGGCCGCACGAATCCGCTCAGAAAACGTCCCTTGCGGTACGAGGTTGACTTTGACTTCACCAGACAACATCTGCTCTTCCAAGTCTGGATTGCCGCCGACATACGAACACGTGGCCTCGGTGATTTGATGTTGCTTCAACAAGATGGCCAGACCGCGCCCCGAATTGCCGATATTATTTGAAATTGCGTGAATTCGCGTGATACCACGACGGGCTATCTCAGCAATACTGTTTTCCGGGATGCCGCAAAGTCCAAAGCCACCGCTCATTAACGAAATGCCATCCACTAAATCATGTAGGGCAGCAACGGCGTTGGGGTACACTTTGGATGACATCGGAGGTTGATTTCTTGTTGCGAATGACCAAACTGTAGACGATATTTAGGGACCGCCATTTATCTGAGGATATGGCAACGTCGACTCCATCATAACGAATAGCGATAAGTTCAAGAAGGCGATCTTGATGATTGCCTTGCTTAACCCAGACCCCAACCATACTTGTACAATTGAAAGCAACCCATGAACGGCGATGTTCAGCAATTTTTGTCCGGCTCCTTGTTTGCCGTGATTGGCGCAACGTCCGATCGCAACAAATATGGGAATAAAGTTCTCCGTTGTTATCTGCAGAATGGTCGACAGGTGGTGCCTGTGAACCCGCATGCTGCCTCGATTGAAGGTTTAACCGTCTATCCCAACTTGACGTCGATCGGAGCAAAAATCGACGGGATTTCTATCATCACACCACCAAAAATCACCGATGAAGTCGTTCAAGAGGCTTTGGCGTTGGGCATTCGCAATATTTGGATGCAACCCGGCGCGGAGAGTGAATCGGCGATAAAACTGGCAAGGCAAGCGGGGGTGAATGTTATCGCCCACGGTCCCTGTTTGCTTGTCGTGTTGGGATACCGCGAAGAAGCCTAATTTTTTCGCAGACCAATGAACACGATCACCGGAAAGAAATTTGGCCATGCAAACGGTTCAACCCAAATTCTGTTTGGTGAACGCTGAGAAACCATGCCATGGCTTAATACTTGCGATCAGCATGGATGCGATGCGGTAACCCAATGCCGAGCCGCGCAACTTCAAAAACTTTTATTGCATCTGCGAACAAGTTCGGTCGGCACCAGCTATTTCTTCTCGGCGTCTTCCCGAGCATAAGCCAGGGCCAACAACACATAGCTGGTGACTAAATGTTGATTGTCTTCCATCCATCTGGCGCTTTGATTGATCCAGGATCCATCGGCTTGTTGCAATTCAGCCAGCTTTTCAATCAGGTCCGCCCGCCATTGGTGTTCCACACCATCCGTGTCTTCCAGTTTATCAACGCCCAACGCGTCCAATGCTTTGCCGAATACTTGGTAGTAATAAAACAGCCCATCAAGTTCTTTCTTGGGCCCAGCAAACTCCATGCCCGGGTTATGCTCCAACGTGTAGTTACGCTTGATCCACTCCACAGCACCTTGCACACGAATGTCTTCCTTCGTGACGCCAGCGTACAGCAGGCTCTTCAGCCCCGCATAGGTCATCGATCCGTAGCTGCGAAGCCCGCCGGTTTCGGTTTTGCCTGCCTGGGATGAACCGAAGCGATTTTCGGAATCGACCAAACCGGGAGTGTCAGCTGGCGTATAGTAAAATCCTTTGTCGCCAATTTTGTCCGCAGCTTCAGTATTATTAAATTGGGACTGCATATTTTGTGTGCGGGAAACGAAAATTATCGCGCGTTGAATCGCTTCGTCGTCACCCTTTGCCCCCGCCGCACGCAGAGCCTCGATTGCATAGGCGGTATTCGACAAATCTGGTCGACGATGGGTTCCATACCCGAAGCCCCCGTAGGCAGGGTCGTCAGGATCAGTTTCCGTTTCCGGTCCCCATTGCAGGCTTCGCACGTAGGCGTCCGCGGCTTCAATTGTTTCCGTAAATTCTCCGTCCTGGTTGGCTTCGGTAAGACAAAGAATTGCGATGCACGTTTCGTAACTACGGTACAGCGAGTCCTCGGCATGGATACCTCCGCTCGCTTTGATCTGCGTTTTCAAGTAGTCGAGGGCACTACGCACACTCTTATCTGACTTTTCGATTCCGTTCGACAACATTGCCGTGGCAGCAAGCGCCGTCAATCCCGGCCCTAAATGCTTACTGAACGAACCGTCTGGCGCTTGCGTCGATTTCAAGAACTCAATCCCACGTGAAGTCATCTCATCCAATTTTTGTCGCGACGAATCTGGTAATCTGTCTTCAATGATTACCTGAGACAAAAGGAAATTGGCCAAGCATAAATTGGCTACAACAACGGCAAACAGTGCTTGCAATGACCTGATCATATCAATCCTTCCAACCCGACGTTTGGATAATCAAAATTCGTTGTATTAATGGGGACACCTTTATGCTGCACGCGGAACAACGGCGCGACATTCGACGTCTTCAAAAAATTTCGTCACGTAAACATTCTATTCGATGGCCACGAATTTGCCAAATCCATGGGGAAACCATATTGTCATGAAGAATTTCGCGTAACTTTGATCACGCTCGTATACCGCATGAACTTCAAATTCAAAGTCTTCGAGCAGTTATAACTGTGATCGCATTGACGTCAGATTTGTCACGTGAACTTTGATATGCCAGCAGACGCCGATTCTCTTTAACTTTAGCAATTGGTCGGCTTGGGACTCGATGTCCGATGATATCGACCAAGGTGTTTAGGTCGTTCGACGGTCACGAACTGAAATCGACCTCGCAGGTGCACGTTCGGATATCTGGGTCGTGGGCTGGCAAAGCCCGGTTTCGTTTTCGATGGCGGTTAAGTCAAGAGTCGTGCGAGGCAGTGATCCCGTTTTGAGATGGCTTAAAAACCTCAGGATTCTTCGTATTTTTGCCCATATCTGCGGTGTACGCGTGTGTAGCCGATCCTGCGAGGGCTTCTGTTTCAGGGAGAGCGGCATAGCTGGTGAACGGATTTTTGAGAAAAAATGGTCTGAATTTCCCAAATAATCCACCCGCTACGGCGAAGATCCTAGCATGTAAGCAAGGTGCTTACAAAAAATCACCGAACACAGGCATTTCAGTTCCATTAGGAGAAAGTGAAACATGATCAAAAAAACCGCTATTGTATCCGCAGGAGCCATTTTGTTGTTGGCTCTTCTATTTGGCAAAAACTTGGTTCCGTACGCAAAAACGGCTTTCGAGCGAGCACGCAATGTCGTGAACGAAAATGTGCCGGTTGAGTTCCAGCTCGATGCTGCACGAAAGCAATTGAACAGTATTGAACAAGAGAAGACACGATTGCTGCATCAAATCGCGAAAGAACAAGTCGCCATTGCCAACATTGAGAAGCACCTCAACGAGCAACAAGCTCAATTGGACGTGCAACACGCGAACATCATGCGATTGCGGAATCACGTCGAGTCTGGCGAAACTCACTTCGTCTCGTATAATCGCAAGTACACTACCAGCCATGTCAAAGAGGACTTAGCAAAACGGTTTGCTAACTTCAAAGTGGCTAATGAAACGCTACAGAAAACTGGACAGATGCTGGATGCTCGGCGCCAAAATCTGGAGTCAACCAAGTCGAAACTGGACCAGATGAATGCTGAAAAACAATCTCTGGCTCTCGAAATCGAAAACTTGCAAGCTCGCATGACGATGCTGGATGTCGCGAAGCAATCCAACAGCATCACCGTCAACAACAGCCCAGTTTCTCAAACACGGCGAATGGTTGACGAAATCAAAGCTCGCTTGGACGTGGAAGAGGAATTTTTGGCCCTGACGCCTTCATACGCAGGCAGTATCCCAATGGCCGGTGAGGCTGAGTTGGATGCCGAAAATATCCTGGAAGAGATTGATATCTACTTCACCAAGCAGGATTCCGGCTTCGTTAAACGATAAGTGGACATTTGCCTGTGGATGGTACAGGGTTCAGGCTGGTGAGGCTTGAGCCCTTTTTTTGTGCCAATTTTGATTTACATTTTTGAAGTGCTCGTGTGGCCAAGCCACATGGAAGAGCGAAGATTCGGTTGTGAAGTAGGTTGTTCATACCAGCGGGCACTGGACAACTAAAAAGTCTATAAGTCAGCCAGTAAGTGGCCGTCATATCTGTTCAAGACCTGCGGATTGATTGATTAAGGTTTTCAGTCGGTGTTAAATGTTTGAATCGTGGCGAGCAAAACTCAAAAAAGTCGATAGGCTCATTGCGGAAGGACAACTGCAACAAGCCGTGCATACTGTGTTGACGGAGCAGTTAGCACAGCATCGCGATGCCGGTTCAACCATCCAACGTTTGGTTACGGGTCTAGCCTGCCAGGCGCAGCGGTTCGCGTCGATGGGCGATTTTGCGGGAGCATGGGAAAACCTGGATCGTGCAAGTCTGATTTGTCGGCCAGAATTGCTGGACCGATTGTCAAAAGAAAAGTCGCGCTTGGTCGACCTGACGGTGGAATGTGCTGAGCAGTTTGTTGAAGCCGGCAAGCCAGTGCAAGCCACACGGACGATTGCTTATTTGGATTCCAGGCGAATCCTTGATCGACGCGTTGACGAAATTCGGGAAGTTTGCCGCGCAATGCAACAAGTCGAACAACGCATCGCCGAGGGGCGTCTGATCGAAGCGGCTGAAAAACTGGAACAAATTCAGCGTTTAAAACCAAAACTTGACTTCTTGGAGACCCGGGCTCAAAAGCTGCGTGAGCAGCGATCAGAGCTATCCAACTTGCATGGAAAACTGGCTTCCGCAATCAACCAGTCAAATTGGTCGAGCGTGCGGCAGATCTCTAGCCGCATGCTGCAAATCTCCCCCAACTATCAAATCGCCGTCGATGCCATACGACGTTGCCCGCCGACAGATGAACCCGCTCATCCGCAACCATCTGTCGAGCATAAACAGGAGGTGTTTATTGGTCGAGAGAGCGGCAATATCCAGTTTGGCTCGTCACCTAAATTTATCGATGCGACGTTAGTATCCGAGCAGCATCCAACTTCCCCTGATTCAGGCCAATCTGGCCACCGACTCGTTCGCCCAGCGGAAATGTCCAGTAATGCGACACCAATCGAGCTGATTGGTACACAAGCCGAAATCAATTCACGGGCTAACTGCGACACGCAAGTGGGCAGTTCAACCAATATGAAGATCGAACTCTCTTCGATCACTGACTTGGATCATCATGAAATCCAGGCCTTCATGTTATGGGTCGACGGTGTCGGAGGTTTTTGGGTTTGCACAAAAGATTCCATTGATATCGGACAAGAGCATTTGCAGGGGCAAGTTGATATTCCGATACAAGGCGACCTCGGTTCGAATCGAGCCAGAATCAATCGGATTCGCGAGAGTTACGTTTTGCATCCGATGGCCACGTCGAATGGTGGGATTCAATTGGATGGTCAATGTTTGCAGGCTGACGCGTTGTTGGAGGACAACCAGCTCATTCAAATAGGCAAGGCCCGCATCCGTTTCCATCGCCCACATCCGCTGAGTAATTCCGCCATCCTGCGAATTGCTTCCAGGCATCGAACGACTCGTTGGTCAGACGCAATCATACTCATGGGGGATACACTGATCCTTGGTCCCGATCCCAAATGTCACATTGTGTGTCCTGATTTGCTTAGGCCACTAATTATTTTTCGACGCAAAGATGGACTTTACGTCAAGTATGACGCACCGATGACAATTGATGGAATCGCCGTCAAGAAAACTGGGAAAATCTCGGAAAACTCTGCAATCAATACGGAAAACTTGGCGGTTGCATTGGAACGAATCGAGTAGGCTTGAATTCAAAATCACCTTTTTGCCGAATCGAAAATTCGGATATACCGTCGAAATACTGAAACGAAACGTTCATAATTAAGAGTAATAATGAAAATGGGCTCTCGAGGTGATGCGATGCCAGATGCTTCTCAGATTTCCGACGACGCGCATGGTGGTGGAGAGCCCTTACCTATCAACAAGCAAAACAGGTCTGATCCATTGAAACCGAATGGCGAACAACCCGATCAACCTTCTGTCGAGCGTGGCGAACAGCCAACAACGAATACGGTCGACGGCACGCCTGAACTATTGAAAGTTCGAGGCACCAAATACATGTATTCCAGCGGCAGCCGACCTCTGGAAGGTTACACGATTAAACGAGGTATTGGACTTGGTGGATTTGGCGAAGTCTATTTCGCCATAAGCGATGCAGGTAAAGAAGTCGCTTTGAAGCGAATTCTACGAAATTTGGATATTGAATTGCGGGGCGTGCGACAATGCCTCAATTTGAAGCATTCGAATTTGATCGCGCTTTGGGACATTCGCACGTGCGAAAACGGTGAATGCTGGGTTGTGATGGAGTATGTTCCTGGCATTAGCCTGCGCGATGCTGTCAACCAGCACCCGCATGGCATGCCAATCGAAGAGGTTGATCGCTGGTTTAGCTCAGCTGCCGCCGGTGTAGCCTATCTCCACGAACGGGGTATTGTGCATCGTGATCTCAAGCCAGGTAACATTTTCCAAGATGACCACGAGCAGGTTGTCAAAATTGGTGACTATGGACTCTCCAAGTTCATCTCGTCCAGCCAACGTGACAACCAAACTGAAAGCGTAGGTACCTTTCATTACATGGCTCCGGAAATTGGCAAAGGCATCTATGGCAAAGAAGTCGACATCTATGCCATGGGCATTATTCTGCATGAGTTGTTGACCGGGCATGTTCCGTTCGATGGCGAGAGCAGTCAAGAAATCATCATGAAACACTTGACGGCCGATCCAAACTTGGATCTGGTTCCCATGGCATTTCGTCCCGTGATTCGTCGCTCGTTAGCCAAGGATCCGAACAATCGATATTCGTCGGTCGAAGAGATGATGGGAGACCTTAATTTCAAGCATGTTCCGGCCAGTCTGCACCGTCGCGTCCAAGACTTAAATTCTGGAACTGGACGACGTATTCCGCCGGTTACGAATTATGGAAACCAGACGATCAAGCCAGTTCTGTCCGCTGCGCCCCCGGTTGTGTATATCGGCGATGATATTGAATTTGGCCCAGTTCAGGATCATCCGTTCTCCGCTGCGAATGAAGCGATTGCACAACAATCTTGGAGCCAGGCCAATGCAGGTGTGGTCGAAGATGTCGTCGTGGTAGAGACGGCCAAGACAATTCCGTTGAAAGTCCCAGATGAACCCATCGCGCGGGCCGTGCATGGTGGGTATTATCAGTTGGTCGATTGGTGGAACAATGGAAAGGTGTCAACGCCGGTAAAGGTGCTGATTGTGGCGGCCGTTGTCGTCGCGTTGATCATGAGTCGTGATATGCTGGTTCCGCTCACGCTCGGCTTGGCATTTTTATATCTGGTGTACTACTTGGTGCGCATGGCTGCAATGCCGTCGCAGGAAGAAAATGTCGTATCGGCGGTGGTCGCGCAACCCTTACTAAGTACGAGTCCGCCTCCTCAGCCTGAACCCAGGTTAACCCGCAAGCAGCAAGACTTACAGCGACGGGCTGAGTTGGCGCAACGAGATTGGAAAACACGAATCACGGAATTGAGTGGTTCCGTTGTCGTTGCCGCGCTCGCTTGTGCCGTGCTAGGTTTATTGGGTCTTCTGGTTAGCGGTGGGCTCTCCGAACCGACCCCTGAAACGTGGCGTTTTTACCTATGGTTGATCTTGGTTTGCCTTTTATCAACGTGGGGAATCCTCTTCCTCAATAAGAGTTGGGAACATTCGCAGGGAGAATGGGTATTACGCCGTTTTGCTATGTTGACCCTGGGAATTATTGTCGGCTTCGCATCCTTTGGTATTTCGGAGGCAATCCAAGTATCCTGGAATCACCGCAAAACCATCGAAATGGACGCAAACTTTTCAATTGTTCAGCAATCGCGATTTTCGGCTGAGGGAGTTCCTAAACTGGTTGCGCATGTTGTATTTTTTGCCAGCCTATTTTTGATGTTACGCTGGTGGAAAAATGCGGACCCCTTACGACGATCGCGCATTAATTTGTTCGCGATAGGGATATGTTTGATCTGGGCAGTTATTTTGGGACAGTTATTCTTTTTCCCTCAACCTTGGGGCATGATTGTTGCCGTCGTCATTGCCGTATCGTTGCAACTGGCTTCTCCCTGGAAACCAGCAGCAGCCCAATTGGCGACCTAATGTAATCCTCCTTGCGATCCTCTCGAATCAAAGCCGAAATTGCGCACTCGTATCGCTACGTTGCGAATTAGCCATTGTTGGGGGTCAACCCTCACAAGCGCGAAAATTCATAGTGCAACAGTGCGGCAATATCCACGATCAATAGAGTTGTGGCCGATGGAGGGCTGCAGCCTTTCCGGGGCGAAAAATGCGAGCATATTTTCCGGACGATGAGGTAATCTGAGTATCTGCGCGATCGTTTCCCCAAGAGTCGACTTTTTTTCCAATTCAATTCAAAGATTCTCGGGCGTTTGACGAATAGGCACGTAGCCAACCAAAGATTCGGAAACGCGGCCCAAGTGTCGCATGGAATTGTTGCAACCATTGGAGAGTTGGCCTAAACCTGTTGTGGTCGGCTGCGCACCCTGAATTCCGGTTGGATACGCCTATGTTTCACGGTTAACTTCGATAAGTTACTATTCAAAATCCGAATTTGCCATAAAATTTGTGGTTGTTCGCGAAAATTTACCAGAGCCTACCAGACTTTAGATCATCATAAACAAAAGCACAGCGGAGTAGCATAGAATGTCCACTGATCCGTCCACACGTCAAGGAACACGCGTCACGTTTCTCGATCAAACTGGTGCAAAATCTGTTGAAGCAGTTGTATCGGATACGGTAACCGTCAAAAGGATTTTGCCAAACATTATTACGAAAATGAATCTTCCAGTGATTGGACCAGATGGGCGCCCCATGAGCTACAGCCTCGACCACAAGGAAGGGGGAAAGCGACTGCATGAAGACCAGACTTTGGTACAAGCGGCCGTAAACGAAGGGGATCACTTGATTGTTTACCCTGAGATCGTCGCCGGCTGAATTTAGACGTCAACTTTGCAGGCGCTAAAAGACATGCGGTACGTCGCCGATTTGACTGATTAGTTTTCCGCGATCCTGCATTCTGATAAGATTGGTTTCTTATTAAGCAATTCGACTCGAACTTCAATATGCGTAAGTCACCACGAATTCGGCGTCTAATGTCTGATCATCGGGCATTGCAGTCATTAGCATCTGAAAGTTCAATCTTCAGTTTTGATGCCAAGGGAACGCCCCCGGAAATGTACCGCCTGGTGTTTCGCGGATTGGGAGCGCAGCGCATCAATCATCACGAAGTTTCGCTCGCCCAAGAGCACATTGTCATTGTGGAACTGAGCGCGTCTTACCCCCGAATGGCTCCCGCACTTTCTTGGCAGACTCCGATTTTTCATCCGAATATCTCCTCGGGCGGTGTTGTCTGTTTGGGTGGATACGGAACGCATTGGGTTCCCAGCTTAACCCTCGATGAGCTGTGCAATATGTTGTGGGACATGATTCGCTACAAGAATTTTGACACAGAAAGTCCCTACAACCGAGATGCAGCGATTTGGGCCAAGAATCAAAGTACTTTTCGTTTTCCGCTGGATCAGCGCCCCCTGCGTGACTTGGTTGCCTTCTGTCCCAAAACGGGAAAAGCGACGACTTCGATTCCTCCAGCCGTCATGCAAGTGGAGAATATGATCGAGTATGTCGATGCTCAGGTCGTTGAGGAAGCAGTTTCGCCGCGGCTGTATTCAGGTGAAGACGTTGTATTTATTGATTGACAGTACGTTCGGCGCGTCATCGACGCAATTTCAATGACGAAGACACCATCCCTCACATGTTGACTTGCGGCCATGTTTGAGCACAGGTGTAAACAGAACCGCAAGGCGGCGACAATCATGCTTGCTGTCGAGGAAGCGATATAGGCCGCCGCGATGTTGATAACACTGGAACCCATTGCAAAGCCGTTTCCTGCATTAGTCGGCGCTAATTCAGCCAAGCAAATGGGAGCGCTGATGGCCAAGTCGTCGATTCCGATTGTGGTTTACGCATCAGTGCTCGACGAAATCTTGGACTTCTCACATCGTGATCTCAACCATGAACTCGGGGGATTCCTCGTCGGCGGGTACTATTTGGACCGCCGGCCATACGTCGAAGTTCAGCACTTTCTTCCGGCCGCCGGAGTTACCTCTGGTCACTTTTCGCTGAAATTTACGCACGCAACATGGTCTAACTTAAATCGGCAAATAAACGAAGAGTTTCAGAGCCGCCGCGTGGTTGGATGGCAGCATACGCATCCAGGCTTTTCAGTGTTTCTTTCACGGCACGACTTATTCATCCATCGCAATTTCTTCAACCAGCCATGGCAAATCGCCCTGGTCGTTGATCCGCGCCGACAAGAGTTTGGCTTCTTTTCGTGGGCCGGAAGTGAAATCGTCAATAACGGTTTCGTCTTGGTTCCCGGGAGTCCCCCCTCAAAAACAAAGTTCTAGACCTAGCCACCCCAAAATTCCTGAACGCATGCCCAACTTTAGCAGGTCGCTGGTGAATTCAGTACATTGCCCAATCGGTCGCCAAGTGGGGCTGCGCGGTTGATAGCCGATGCGACGTTGTTAAACTATGAGAGATGTAAGAGGGAACGCTCGTAGAACTTTGGCATCGTTGGCAGATCAAGCGTTGAGTTGGAACGCGCAAGATTCGCTGGTACCTCCGCCCGTCAAACTCATCTGGAACCGAGCTTGTTACGCGACAACCGAAGCGATTGTAGTATGGTACCCCATACGACCACCACAAATCTGTTGAGCTTGCGCCAACAAAAGAGGGGGAGCGGAACTCAAAACTATAATCAAACGACTTCACATCACCCGCAATTCACCGCGGCTAACCATATAACCTTCGGCATAAGCTATGATTTCCGGTATCTTGTTCGCATTTCGGATTGACCAACAATATGGATGATCAAACGTTAATCATCGACGATGACGATCGTTATTCGCGAATGCGTTTGATCGCATGGTGGGACCAACGACGCTTGGCAGAATCCCGGATCTTAGTGGTAGGTGCAGGTGCGTTGGGAAATGAAGTTCTCAAGAACCTCGCGTTATTAGGAGTCGGCACGATCTATTTGATCGACATGGACGATGTCGAGGCGTCCAACCTGACTCGCTCGGTTTTGTTTCGGGAGTCGGACTACGGAAAACCAAAGTCGCTTGTGGCGGCTGCAAGAGTCGAGGAATTAAACCGTGATGTAACCGTCATTCCGGTCGTTGGAAACGTGTTGCATGATATTGGGCTGGGACTGGTCAGGGATGTCGACGTCGTGATCGGTTGTTTGGACAACCGCGAAGCACGATTGTGGGTCAATCGCATGTGCTGGAAAACCAACACACCTTGGGTGGATGGTGGGATCCAAGAAATCAATGGCGTGGCAAAGGTATTTATTCCGCCTCACGGTCCTTGTTACGAATGTGGCATGACCGAGAATGACTACCGCTTGATTCAATTGCGTTATAGCTGTCCACTCTTGAGCCAGGAGGATATCACGTCTGGAAGAACCCCCACCGCACCAACCATCGCGTCGATAATTGGAGGGTTACAGACTCAAGAAGCACTCAAGTTGATTCATGGTTTACCCGTGGCCGAGGGGAGTGCGTTGGTATTTAACGGAACCGCCAATCAGATGTACCAGACAAAATATCCTTTTCGCGAAGATTGTCTTAGCCACGAAACGTATGAAAATCTCAAAGAATTGCCGCTGGGTCACCAGGACTCGTTAGAGGAATTGTTCCAGCATATTATCGGCACTTTCGATGAGCCTGAGCGTGCAGAGTTATTCCTTGAACTAGATCGCGATCTCGTGGTATCCCTGGATTGCAGTTCGTGTAAGATATCGCGCGAAATCATGCTTCCCGCAAGCCGTGTCAACCAACACGAGGCCGTTTGCCAACAATGTGAAAATTCCTCCCAACCAGTAATCATTCATCAGGTGAGGTTTTCGGAAAATTGGATGTCGAAAAAGTTGGTTGAATTTGGGATTCCGGCCTATGACATTGTCAAGATTTGTAGCCAAACCACAGAACAATACTTTGTACTCGGAAAGGATCGCGAGCGTGTGCTCGGTTCAAAAGAAGCAAGAACTTCCCGGCTTGCGGAACATTCGGTTACCGCAGCGGACGCGAATGCCAACAACCAATTCGGTGACTGCAATGGATGATTTTTATTGTCTCTAAACCGTAAGAAGTCTTGCAATATGACCGAAATTCAATTTGGCGATATCGAATTCAAAGGGCCCCAACCGGGTACGCCCCCCGATGAGGACGCACATTTTGCGGTGGTTGAGTGCGGACAAGTTCACCCCGGTGAAATTCGGATTTTCGTAGACGTCGATGTGATGCGCGAAATGGAGGCACATGCGCACAGCAATACTAACGTCGAGTTAGGCGGGGTGATGTTGGGCGGCCAGTATTATGATCAACACGGCCGGCCCTATGTGATCGTGTTGGACAGCTTGCGAGCCGAACACTATGAGGCGACCAAGGGGAGTTTTAAATTTACGCACGATACCTGGCAGGAGATCACGCGGCGGCGAGAGCGTTTTGCGAAACACTTAGAGATGGTGGGGTGGTACCACACCCATCCGGGCTGGGGGATTTTCCTTTCCGGCATGGATGACTTCATCTGTGACCATTTTTTCAATCGCCCACTCGACCTGGCTTTGGTAATTGACCCTTGCCGGAGCGAGCGTGGCTGGTTCATTTGGACAAACGAGTCCCCCGCCCGAACTCGGCGAACCGGCGGCTTCTATCTTTTTGCAAATCGTTTTCGCGAAGACGAATTAGTATATTTCAGTTCCATTTTTTCAGGTGACAAAACTATGGCAGTAGATCCTCGATACTCGGGTGGCGGCCCGATCGTTCAGCCAGTAGTGAACATCAACGATCAGCGCACGCCCGTCTTTCAAATTGCAATCATGGCGATGCTCACTGTGCAGTTGCTTGTTCTGGCGTTGCTGGGCTATAAAATCTTGCTCGATAGCCAGTTGCCAATGCAATCGAAAGTCAACGAACTGAGCCAAAAACTTGAAACACAAGGCGAATTGGAAAAGTTGAAGGCCCGCGAACAGTCCTACGAGCGAGCCATAGCTATCTTGGGAAACCCCGAGGAAACCAATCTAGCTAAACGCTACGTACAATTGGAATTGGAGCGTACTGAGATCGCACACAATCTGTTGGGCCAGATGGCCCTCAATCGTGAAACAGAGAAACACACCGCTAGTCTTGCGAACGATCTGGAGTCTCACCGTGCACTTCTTTCTAAAAGGAACCAAGATTACGAGTTGGCTCAGAAGAAGATTTCTGATTTGAGTTCAGAAAAACGGAACCTTCAAGACCAACTCGATGGCAAGATCCCTGTGACTCAGCACTGGATGTTCTATCTGATTACTGCCGTTGTCGGATTAGCTGGGTTGGCGGGCGGCTTCTGGTTAGGCGCACGCCAGCTATTCAAACAGTCCATTGGCACGCAAACCGAGAATGATGAAGATGAATGAATCTCCTGAATCTAATCTGCCGATCGATAGCAAGTTTGAACTTGGAAACCAAATCCATTTGCTGGATCAATATGCGCAGCACTGTCCATTCTTTTCTTGTCGCTTTGATCATGCTTCGAACATAATGCACGTCAAATTCACGGGGAAATTTGTATGTGGGATTCTACAAAATCGATCAGGTACCGCGGAACCGATATTCAACGACGAACAAGAAATTGAATTGTCGCTGCTGCCAGAATTTCCCCGGATGCCACCTAAGATAACTTGGACCACCAGTATTTTTCATCCAAATGTGCCGCCAGGCGGTCGCATTCATTTGCCTGAAATCGAGTTGCAATGGGATCCGCGAATG
The DNA here is from genome assembly GCA_937862885.1 of uncultured Planctomycetaceae bacterium. Taxonomy (GTDB): domain Bacteria; phylum Planctomycetota; class Planctomycetia; order Pirellulales; family Pirellulaceae; genus CALMEE01. The sequence goes on along the minus strand of CALMEE010000007.1, from coordinate 42,803 downwards.
TCACTTGACGTCATTTGTGAACGTCTTTGGGACATAGCGCGACTTGCTTACTTGGCTCCTGAAAATTCGACTAACTCGAGCGCCGGAAACTGGTTCCAGAAGCAGATCAACGTCGAGTTGCCATTAGACTTTCGCCGATTCGAAATTCCGCAAGAAATTCAACTCAAGAACATCTTCACCTATCGTCTGAAAACGCAAGGGCACGCCGAACCGACGCGCCCCCAAAAAGATCAGGTTGTTGTAGAGAATCCAAATGGAATCATATTCATCGACTGACGGTTGGTTGACTCCCGAAAATCGACGACAATTGAAAGATCTAGTATTGATTTTGTTGAAGCCAAAGCGGTTGAGCAAACACGAATTGGCTCATCCAGTCGACAATCGGATTGATGCTGGATTCGCAACGCGCGGCTAAACCGCAAATGTATTTCACCACACGTGAGTGCGCGTTGCAGCCATGATGACGCACAATTCCGCGGAGCATGCGACTTCGCACGTATCGCCAATCGGAAGATCCCGATTACAGATATTGAATGAGGCACAGACAAATCATCGACGATTAGCCGCAGCATGAACGGCCGATAAAGCGATCAATTGTGCTTTTTGCCCGAATTGGTACAGACCTCAACGCGTCTAGTTGTCGAAAGCACTTCCGGGTCGAGTTGCTGGCGGACGACGCTCGGGAAATCGAGTCGAGCGATCTATTGTGCCGGTGCCTTCTTCGATCCGACCTTGCATGCGGACACCCATTGAGTTGAGAAACTCGCGAAGCGCGACTCGCTGTACCACGAAATCTCTCGCCTGCCGCTCGATGGCTGACATCCCTTGCAAATGAGAGGGTTTTTCAGGCTCACTGCCCACAACCAAGTAACGCGTGTCTTGATTTACGCTCCCCACAACGCGTTCGTTGACTTCGTCATAGTAAGCTACGACCGTCCCGCCGTTCTGTCGAATCAGCGAAATCACGCGTTCGAGGTCGGAGCGACCATCGCCGTCGATATCAAAGAAACCTGCCAGCGCGACGGGCACACTAAACCCGCGTTCCCAGGACGAAGAGATTACTTTGTCACCTGTGAGAATTGGATTGATGTTACTCGATTCAATAATCTGAGCCTCAGCTGTATTCGGTCCAGTGATATTGGTGACCTCGATTTTTGCTTTTTCCATTCCTTTTTCGTAGGATGACAAGCTTTGATCGTACACGGCAAACGACTGTCGGAGTTGCAAATTATCAGCGGAACCAATATCGATGTAGACACGATTCATCGCAGTCGCGACGCGAATAATTTGGCCATCCACGGTGTCTAATTGTCTGACTTCATACTTGGCCAATTTTTGTTCGAGTCCTCTTGCCCGCGTTTCCGCGTCAGTCCGGGCTTTGACCAATTGTTCTCGCTCGCCACTCCAAAGTTTACGTTCATCTTCAAACCGCGCATTCAATTGACGGTTTTGGTTTTTTGCGTTGTCAAGTTCCGTTTGCAATGAATTCCGTGTGTTGTTGTGACGCTCTTGTTCAGCAGCGTAATCGCGCCGGGCTTGTTCTAATTGAGTGCGAATATCTTCGATTTCCTTGTTCTTGATTCGCTCGAGTTCGCGCTTTTCTTCTTCGACCACTTCGACACGATTGTTTTGATAGATTCTTTCACGATGGCTTGCCATCATGGCGATGTTCATATCATCCACGAGGCCCTTGTAGTGCTTTTCGACTCCATCAGCAGTTGGTCGCAAGTATCGCGACATATCGGCAAGATATTGCTCGCGTATTGATGCCGTTTCATTGACTACCGTTTCAATGTTCGTGCGCTCGATCTGCTTAATCCGCTCCTCGACCTCGGCGACCGTGTAATCACTGCCAAATCCGAGATAGGCTTTAAGCACGCCAGCCTGTTGTTCAAAAGCGGTTGCTTGGCCTGATGCCACGGCCAATCGACGCTCAGTTTCCTTCAACACGCTACTAGAGGCTCCGGCCTGGCTAAAAGCAAAATAAGTTAAGATTGCAAGAATAACTGTCAGCAACACCAACAAGATAATTGCAATGAGATAACCTTGGTTTTCACGCGCCGCCATAGCGGGACCTCTCCTGATTCTATTTTCGTTGAGCTAGAATGACTGACGTTAAACAGGCATACATAATCTGTAGATCGGTCACGCAAACTTTGCGGATAAACTAAAGAGTATCAAATTTGAGCCTTCAAGGTGCAAATCGCAAGTTTTTTCCCGTCAAACTTACCGTTAACGTACCAATTTACAATTTTAGCTAGCCAGATAAGCGATGTCAAAATTAAAAGCCGCGAATGTCTCGAAAATTTTGGACCTCGAAATCAAAATTTGCTTCCACCGCCCCCAAGGGATACTGAAGCTGGCGGAAATTTAGCGATTAACTGGGAAAACTGCTCATAGGGACGCCCAAAAAACGGAATTTCACCCCCGTTTTCAACGCACTTCGATCACTTATAATGTTAGGATTCTTTAAGAGGAATTATGATGAAGGTGCGAATCAATCCTCGGGCGTGAAGTTTGGGCTAACAGCATTCCTCCTGCAAACGGGACTCTGAGAAAGAATTAAGGCCAACTGCTTTTTGCTGAGGCATTTGCCGTTGTGCCAAACCTGTATTTCGTCGCTTATCGTGTGATCTGGCCCTGGGTTTAACACAGTTCCCTTGATGCGGATTGTCGGAATAATCGGTGGTATCGCAAGTGGAAAAAGCCGATTGGCCGACCAGTTTCGGGATTGGGGCGCGGTTGTACTCGACGCGGATTCCATCGGCCATGAACTGCTGAATCGCCCTGATATCGCGCAAGCGATACGGGAACGATGGGGTGACCAAGTTTTCAATGATGCTGGAGACGTTGATCGAAAAAAGTTAGCTGCATCCGTGTTTCGCTCGCCGGAGTCGCACGAGAATCGCGAATTGCTCGCTCTGGAAAGTCTTTTGCATCCTGAAATAAGACGAAGGGTTGAAGAAGAAATTGGTCAAGCGATTGCGCGCAAGGAATCGGTTTTGGTCATTGATGCCCCGTTGCTAATCGAGGCTGGCTGGAACGAAATTTGCAATGAAATCTTGTTCGTCAATGCTCCAGAAGAGCTTCGTTTGGCTCGTGCCAGACGGAGAGGATGGACGGACGAAGAATTCAGGCATCGCGAATTGGCACAAGTTTCTTTGCAACAAAAGAAACAAGCCGCAACCTTTGTCATCGACAACTCCGGAGACTGGTCGGAAACAATCAGGACCGCCCGACAGCTTTGGAACTGTTGGTTATCGGAGGGCAAATCAGGTAAGGAAGATCACCTTGCCGGTGGTTTAAATTAAGTGTGGCGTGGATCGGATCGAGAAGTTTGCTTGTCCTTGTACGGGAATTGCCTAATTTCTATGGAAATCGATCGCACAGGCTGGTGGCCACATCCACAAGTGAAAGAGTTTTGGTACAACGGTGTGAAAAAAATGGGGGCTTTACGCCGCGTTGAGATACGCAATTCGAACCAGTCTGGTTTTTAAAATAAAAACGCTGGGCAAAGCATTGAATGATGCTCCGTAGATTTCAATGCTCTTGATGCCACGAAGAATCAACGTAGATCTTTGTAATTTTTGAACTCCCCCTAGTGGACGAACATGTCCGTATTTGCAGGCTATTGATGACAAATTCGCAGCGCAAACAAGGTGCAAAACAATCGAGCAATGACATTTCTCCACCCGCTCCAAGTAGCAAGGTGGCCGGTAGTGGCGTTGTGTCGCCTCGCATGATCGAAGCAGACCGCAGAAGTGAAGTAATGGCGATCGCTGAAAGGATTACCAAGGAATTGGAGTTTTCTTCACTCCCTTCGGACGAAAAGGAACCTGATGAATCGATCGCGCCGATCAACTTGACACTCTTGCAAGATATGACCCTCGATCAAATTCGAGAATTGGTTGAAATGGAGGGAACGGCACCTCCAACCGGCTTGAGTCGCCAAGAGCTGATTGTGAGCCTGTTGAAGCCGAGAATCCAACTGAATAACCGCTTGTTGGCTCAGGGAACTTTAGAGATCTTACAAGATGGCTTCGGCTTCTTGCGTAGCATTAAGTATCACTATTTGGCCAGCCCCGATGACATCTATGTTTCACCAAGCCAAATCCGCAAGTTTGGCTTGCGGAGTGGATCGCTTGTGCTGGGTCAAGTTCGACCGCCCAGAGAAAACGAACGGTATTTTGCCTTGTTACGCGTTGAATCGATCGACGGCCTTTCCCCGGATCAATCCAAGCGAAGAAAATACTTCGAAGAGCTGACGCCCCTACATCCGGACCAACGAATTATGTTGGAGTTCGACAGTGCAAATATGTCAACTCGGGTCGTCGACATGATTGCGCCGATTGGGTTCGGTCAGCGAGGTCTCATCGTCAGTCCCCCCCGGGCCGGTAAAACACTGTTGATGGAAAACATGGCAAAGGCGGTGCTAGCAAATCACGTCAACGCGTACGTGATCATCTTACTCGTCGACGAACGCCCTGAAGAAGTGACGGACATCGAACGCCAAATTCGCGGCCCCTCCTGCGAAGTCATCAGTTCAACCTTTGATGAATCACCGGCACGCCACGTTCAAGTTGCCAACATGGTTTTGGAAAAGGCCAAGCGCATGGTTGAGGTCGGGCGCGATGTTGTCATCTTCTTAGACTCGATCACACGGCTGGCTCGAGCTTGGAATCAGGAATGTGAACCTTCTGGAAAAACGATCTCTGGTGGTCTGGATGCCAATGCGTTGCAGCAGCCGAAAGTCTTCTTTGGCTCAGCGCGCAAAGTGGAAGAAGGAGGCTCGCTCACGATTATCGCCACCGCGCTTGTTGATACCGGCAGCAAAATGGATGATGTGATTTTTGAAGAATTCAAAGGGACTGGCAATATGGAGATTCTGCTCAGCCGCGCCTTGGTCGACCGCCGAATTTGGCCAGCCATCGATATCAATAGTAGCGGTACCAGACGCGAAGAACGGTTACTAGATCCGGCGGAATTTGACCGAATCAATCAGCTGCGGCGAATGATTAGCGAAATGAATCCGGTCGACGCAATGGAAACGTTGCTGACAAAGCTCAGGAAAACCAAAACGAATGCCGAATTCTTGATTGGTCTCAAGCCATCCAGCTTTTGACCGATGGATTGTGAATTTGCCTGCTCAGCTATGTCGCGAAATCCAAGACAATTTTCGCTGAACTCCTGCGGTTAATGACCAGGAATTCTAACTCGTAATCAATGGCATGGTATTCGTACGCGAAATTGGCTCGATTTTCGAACACGGGTATGAATTCGGCGAGAGCCTGAATACTGTAAGGAAAATTTATATTTCCGAGTATCGTTGTCCGTACGTCAATACCGGCGTTCAGCACCATCAAACTCGCGTCACAGTACGTTGCGATGATCCTTAAATGCGATCCGATGGCAATACATTACCAGTGCTTGATAATACCAGTGCTTGGACAAGAATTAGGGTGGGCTAAGTGAAAACTGTTAAAGCTGCGTAGAGTTGAAGAAGAATTGAACCTTGACTGCGCAAGAATTTGATCTAGACATAGCACTAGTTTCCGTAAACAACGAAATCACCTGATTGACTCATTTTACAAACCCTTGTCAGCAAATATCGTGTACACCGAATTTACCAACCAGTACCAGCCATGTGGCGAATCATTCGCGATTGCGGTCTCCAGATACAACCGAGTTATCACCGATTCGTTGCTGCAAGGAGCAGTTCAAGCATTACGCAATGCTGGCATCGATGGATCCGATATTCACGTTGCTCCAGTTCCCGGTGCTTGGGAATTACCACTTGCCACCAAATGGTTGCTTCAACAAGAGCGATTTGCGGCCGTGATTAGTTTGGGGGTTGTTGTCCGCGGCGAGACCACGCACGACCAACACATTAATCGTTCCGTGAGTCATGAACTTGCCAGACTCTCGCTTGAATACTCGACCCCAGTTGCCTTTGGCTTATTGACTTGCGAAAATTTCGCACAAGCAGAAGATCGAGCTGGCGGAAAAATCGGGAACAAAGGAGTCGAAGCAGCATTGGCGGCGCTGCAAATGGTCGGGCTGAAACGGAATATCTTCGACCTCAGTCGCCAAGCAACTTAGTATGAACACAAAGCGAAGTCGAGCACGCGAAGTTGCACTGCAACTCTTATACCGAGAGGAGATTCTGGGCAGGCTCATCGTACGAGACACCGAAGTGTCGGAAGAGCAAGCTTCGCTGGTTGAATATGCGATTGGCAATGCGGATGAACGATTCTTGCAAGGTCGACTTCAGTACAAGCAACCACTCGTCAATTTTGCCAAATCCCTGATTGCAGGTGTTCAGGAACATCTGCTTGAAATCGATCGAATATTGGGATCGACCACGGAAAACTGGCATTTGAACCGGCTGGCGAAGGTCGACAAGAATATCTTGCGGATTGGGGTTTTCGAATTGAAATATTGCGATACACCCGCCGCCGTCGTTATTAACGAAGCAGTTGAATTGGGAAAGCGCTATGGTTCCGCAGAATCAGGGCGCTTTATTAATGGAGTGCTGGACCGCATTCGCAAAACTAAGATTCCCGCGGAAGGCACCGTCTAAAAAGACGTGGGCACGATGCCACATAGTGTCTAGAATATCCGTGCAGTGGTAGGTCGCATGAAGGCCCATGGGCGTGAGATTTGCCCTGCTTCGATTCAATCCTGCGATAGGAATCGACTTGCAACGCACACAATTAGAACTTAAACCAACGAACTGACTCCCCGGCTTATGGCTATTTGGAACCCCTTTCAACGCAAAAAAAAACCTGAACCGCAAGCACCTGCGCCACCGCAAACCGCCGAAGCTGATGATGCCGTAGATGTCGACGCTATGGCCGATGCTGTCGAGCAGCTTGTCGCAGCAAGTCCAAGTACGGAAGAGTCGAGCGGCCCGATATCGACGGACCAAACGAAATCGATCTCAGCCAGTGAACCTGCTGAAAAGAAGGGTGCTCAGCCGGAAAAGTCCAAGAAGAAGCTAGGCATCTTTGGACGCTTTAAGCAAGCCGTAAAAAAGACGGTGGCCGTCTTGAATACGGACATCCGCGATTTGGTGGGCGTGGAAGGCCGCTTGGTTGACGAAGAGTTCCTGAATGAACTTTTTGCACATCTGATCAAAACCGATATGGGCGTTGCGGCAGCCACAAAAATCCGTGACGCCGTCGGCAGCGAACACCGAGCGCGCAAAGTTACCATGCAACAACTTGTGCATTCCGCAAAGCGGGCAATCCTGGAAATCATGGAGCAGGAAAGTGCCGATCTCACGATGGCTGCCGCCGGCCCCACAGTAATCATGGTTGTTGGCGTCAACGGATCGGGCAAGACAACCTCAATCGCAAAGCTCGCCCACCGTTTTCGCGCACAAGGCAAGAAGGTCGTGCTGGGTGCAGGCGATACGTTCCGAGCGGCAGCGGTCGAGCAATTGACGATTTGGGCCGGTCGAATCGGCGCGGACATTGTGACTGGTGGAAAGGATCCAGCCAGCGTGGCCTATAAAGCGGTCGATTTTGCTAAGAATAATAACTGCGAAATATGTATTGTCGACACCGCAGGCCGCTTACAGACCCAGCGAAATCTAATGGATGAGCTGACGAAAATTCGCAATGTCATCGCCAAGGTGATTCCGGAAGCGCCGCACGAAGTGTTGCTTGTGCTCGACGCCACCGCTGGGCAAAACGCCTTGAGTCAAGCCAAAGGCTTTTCGGATGCGGCCGGGTGCACAGGGATCGTGTTGGCAAAGTTAGACGGGACTGCCAAGGGCGGGGTAGCCATTCCGATTCGTCAAGAGTTTGGACTCCCCGTAAAGTTCATCGGTCTAGGCGAAACTCCCGACGCGTTCGAACAATTTGACGTCGGTATGTTCGTGGATGCCTTGTTCGACATCGAACGTTAATCAAGAGAAACGAAGTAACGTATCTTCCTTTGACAAATCGTCGTAACCCGTCATGAAATTAATCATTGCCATCATCCAGCCGCACAAACTCGAAACCGTCAAACAGGCATTGTCCGACGCCGAGGTGTTTCGTTTGACCATCCTGGACTGCCAAGGGTTCGGCAGACAGCGAGGACAAACCGAGTTGTACCAAGCAAGTGACATGACCTCGCATTTGCGCCGTAAGATCCAGCTTCAGATCGCCGTTAATGAAGAGTTTGTTGAACCAACAATCAAAGCCATCACCATGGGCGGCCGCTCCGGCGAAAAAGGAGAAATTGGCGATGGAAAAATCTTCGTGTTGCCCTTAGATGACTGCGTTCGCATCCGCACGGGCGAGCGAGGTCCAGAAGCAATCTGATTTGCTCGTTGTACAGAATCTTCAACATGATGTCAAAAGCGGCGTAGGCTAGTCTTCACCGGCCCTTGTCTTTGGTCAACGACCTGCATCTCCGTGATCTTCCATGCGCCTTCACGCTCCTCGACCTGAAACAGCGCTCGGTACTCATTGGTGCGCGTGTGGATATGGCCCCAATGCTCGATGGTACCAACCAGATTCCAATTGCAATCGTAGGTGAAGCCGATTCGATTGGTTGGTTCGAGATAAGGCGAGACAATATGACCTTCGATGAGATTGATTTCGTCGATTCTCGCAACGGCATTCCCTTGTTCTCGTACCTCTAAACTCTTTCGAAAATCGAGGTAGAGTTGGCGCAGTAGCGGACCTTCGACGCTGAGCGCTAATGCATCATACGAATCCTCAGCGTCAAAGTAGTCGAAGGATCGAAATAGATTGCGATGCAGCCGCGAGAAAATCTGGAGGGACTGATCTTCGCTCACTTTGGCCGGTTCCAAACTAATCGAGACGAGGGTGAAGGGAAGCCCCGCAAGGCAGAGCAACATTACCAACACCAAACTGCCCAAATTCGCTCGTCTCGCCACAACCAGACCCAGTAGAATGATGGCGACAAACGCAAAAATCAAACTCACCACAGAAAATTGCAGAGTTCGCGCAGGCCGCAATTGAACCGGCTCGAAAGCAACCGACTCAATCTCACTGACAGGGGGCCGTGCAGGACTCACCCACTCGAATGAATTGTCGGCCAAATAGGAAGAGAATTGCAAGCGTTCGGTCTTCTCGGGAGAAAACACAACGGTTTCTACGGTGCGAATACTACTTGTGAATTTCTTCCAACTCAAGGTCACACGCTCAGGTCGCGCTTTGACACGATACGACATAATGATCCCCACTCGACCACTCCCCATACTGATCTTTCGTTCAGCGGGTCGTACCGCAAAGTCTCTTAAATCCAAGCCGTAAAAGTCAATGCGGTCAAATTCTGGTGCGACTTGCATTCCATTGACGCTCACTTCATTGCCCGCGGAAAAAAACTGTTTGATTTGATCGCGCGCAGCTTCCTGTTCGTCAATATCGAGGAAAGCCGGATCAGCACGCTCAAAGTCAATTGATGTCGCCAACATCGCCAAAGGAACCAACACTTCATTGCGCACTTCGAAGTCCGTGATATAGAGGAACGCGTAAACACTGCTGTAGCTGGTGATTCCCAACATTTTCTCTCGTTGTTCATCGAACCACTCGTTCCATTCCTTTTCCGAAGTTTCCGTGGATAGGGGAGGGCGGTCCCAATCAAAATTCACCACCTCAGGTTGCTTATGCTTCATCATGGCACGATAGCTGACATCCGATCCAGCCTGTTTGAGCAGCAGCGTAACCTCAGCAGGAAAAAGAAATTCGTCATCAATCACATCATGCTCGAAGACCAAATACTGTGGACTGTCGTGACGGTATTCAAATACATATCCGAGTTGGTAATCCATCAAGCTTCCTGCCAAAACACCTGAATCGGGAATCTCAATATCGACGATCTCCACGATGTTGGGCTGAACCAACTCTCCAAATTCATCTCGTACCGTGATCCTTTCGGACAAATAGGTTGCGTGCTTGCGCGTCGCCGCTTTTAATTCAACAGGATCGAATAAGCCGGAATCATCTGGTTCCAATCCATGCAGCAATTCCAAATCGTCGGCAAACGTTCGCAGGCGCATGCGCGTCAGTCGTTGGCTCACGTAGACATCAGCCTCAATCACCGATAACGGATGCCGATTTATGCCCGCCAGCCAACCATCGCTAGCCACAGCTACAGGATCGACCCGCTGCAGAAGAATCCCAATAGCGCAAAACAATCCAAATGATGCAATGTATTTCATGTCGTTTGCAAAACAGAAATTCGAGTAACACGGGATTTCATGCAAATCGGTCAGTTCGCTTAAACAAGACGCCCCTTCACTTCCTTCCCTTACCAACCTCGTTATGAATTAATGATAGCGCCTGAATGACCAATCTGAAAAGTCAAAACATGTGCCGTTGAGGCAATTTAGCATTTCTCACCGACAACTGCTCTGGTCGAGGCAGTTCATACCCAGTTCGTGTCGCCGAACCAACATTCTCCAGTACGGAAATTGTAGGGTTTTCATCGGCCGCAATTGTCAGGAAGCAAATATGAAGTGGAAACATCCGTTGGGAACGCTAACGGCATGGAGCTTGGCATACTCGATCTGGGCAAAATAAAACGATCGAGGTGTAACGAACGAGTTCACTCGTTTGGTTTTTCGGATTTTTTCATATTTCATTGGCCGAGGTCGAGAAGCAAAATACTCGCGAAAAGGTCCCCGAAAACCGTGCCACGACTTAGTAAAATCACGTCTGAAACGCAAATTGCCTTTAGCGCATGCGGGTTTTTGGTGATTTCCGATTGCGTAATTCCCTTCCTTGGGTGAAATTCTATGCTCAGGTGTCCTGTACTAAGACAAAAATAGGCTTACCGTTTATTGATGGTTAGTGGATCGACTTGCTCTTGAGTCCCGCATTCCGGATACATGCGGATTCGGCTCGCCTAACGATTCCAGTTGTTCGCTGCGATCTTTTCATTTTCTCGACTGTTTCATTTCCATAGGAAACATGACTTTACTTGCAGATATTCGAAGGAAATTTTTGGGACCATTGGCTGCTTTAACCTCCGAGCCAGAACCGTGGTTGGACATGATTCGTCCAGCGAACGACTCGAAATTCGGTGATTATCAAGTGAACTGCGCGATGCAGCTGCAGAAACAACTTGGTATGCCTTCACGCGACATCGCGCAGAAATTGCTGGATGCGGCTGAACTCGATCGTTTAGTTGCGAAGGCTGAAGTTGCCGGTGCTGGTTTCATTAACCTCACGATTGCGGATTCTGAGTTACAGAGCAAACTCAGCCAAGCCTATCTGGATGAGCGTTTGGGCGTGGCAAAGGTGTCGTCACCATTGACGGTTGTCATCGACTATTCGTCACCGAATGTTGCCAAGCCAATGCATGTCGGGCATATTCGTTCGACGGTGATTGGCGATGCCCTCAAGAAGATCCTGAGGTTTGCCGGTCATCGCGTCATCGCCGATAATCACCTCGGCGATTGGGGCACTCAATTCGGCATGATCATCTATGGCTACAAGAACTTCTTGGATGAATCCGCATATCAGCGTGATCCAATCCAGGAATTGGGACGCCTTTATCGTTTGGTGCGCAAGTTAATGGACTACCACGCTGCGCACGCAGAGCTGCCGACCATGGAAGGCGCGCTGGAAAATGCTAAAGCTAGTCTTGCGCGACTAGAACAATTGCCCTCTCCAGCTGACAAAGACGAACGAAAACAGCTGCAGAAGCAAATCAGTGCCGCTAAACTCAAACTGGAACAGTTGCAAGAAGATCGTGATGATTTGGCTCGCAAAATCAATGCCGTCCACCAAGACGTGCAGCTTTTGCCACACGCGGCTGCTCACGCTAAGATCGGCGCGCGAGTTCTGGAGGAGACAGCTAGACTACATCAAGGTGACAAAGCGAATCGGCAACTCTGGCATCAGGTACTTCCTCATTGTCTGCGGGATATTGCCCGAATCTATGCGCGGTTAGGCATCCAGTTTGATTATGAACTTGGCGAGAGTTTTTACCATGATCGGTTGGCTGATGTGATCACATCGCTGGAGGAAAAGGGCTTGATCACCGCCAGCGAAGGCGCGAAGTGCATTTTCGATCCGCAATTCGAAGCGCCGATGATCGTACAGAAGAAAGATGGCGCATTTCTCTACGCCACGACTGATTTGGCCACAATTCAATACCGCGTCGACACCTGGAACCCCGCGTTGGTCCTATACGTTGTCGATCATCGCCAGGCAGATCATTTCAAAAAGTTGTTTGCGGCAACACGCCGCTGGGGCTACGAGCAGATCAAACTGGTCCACGTCGAGTTCGGAACGGTTTTGGGCGACGACAAGAAGCCGATGAAAACTCGCGATGGCGACACCGTTGGCTTGGAGGGTCTGCTGGATGAAGCCGTGAATCGCGCGTACAAAATTGTCTGTGACTCCGATAACGCCAAGCCTACTGGCCCTGAATTATCCGAGGACAGGCGGCGTGAGATCGCGAATGTGGTTGGCTTGGGTGCTCTGAAGTATGCGGACTTGTCGCAGAACCGCACGTCGGACTATGTCTTCAACTACGACAAGATGTTAGCGATGAAAGGGAATACGGCAACGTACCTGCAATATTCGTATGCCCGCGTGCAAGGTATTTTTCGCAAGGGGGACTACAAACTGGAGCGTTTACGATCTAATCCCGTTCCCTTCCTGTTCGATGTGCCGATCGCGCGAAGATTGGGATTGGCGTTGCTCCGATTCGGCGAAGCCATAGATGAAGTTCAGGTCGATTTTCGTCCCAATCTCATGGCCAACTACTTGTACGATTTGACTGAGACATTCTTCAAATTCTACGACGAATGTTCGGTTAAAGACGCTCCGAGTGAGCAGTTACGTTTGAGCCGCTTGCAATTCTGCGATTTGACGGCGCGCGTAATTGAACAGGGGTTGTCGTGCTTGGGAATTTCCGTGGTCGAGCAAATGTAGAATTTCTGCAACTGGATCCCGCAAACCCGGGGGACGACCGACGCCAATCGCCGTGATAACTTCGGCAGCCCCGCACAGCTCTTGAAATTCGGCGGCCTGATTTGGGATAGTGCATCAGCCAAGGTTGATTAAAATAATTGGCGAGCAACATAGGCGAAGCTAATCAATCGTATCAGCAAAAAGGTAGTTGTGACATCAGTAGTTGGGACTTCAACCCGAGATGGTTCAGCCGAGACTTTTTCGTCGTCTGACCTTCGGCAACTCGACAATCGTACGCGCGAGATCGGCAAGGAAATCTTTGCATCGCTCAACCGCGAACGTCCTTGGGTATTTCAGCGGAAGTTTTGGGACAACAAGATTATGAATTGGTCGATGAGCGATGAACGGCTCAAAGTCCAATTATTCCGCTTTGTCGATGTGCTGCCCATGTTGCACACGAACGATTTGGTGGCCAAGCGTTTAGGTGAATATCTGGCTCAAGCTGAAGGTGCGCTCGGCGGAACCAGCCGCACTGGCTTAAAGCTCCTGGGCACCACCGGCGTATCGCGATGGATGTTGGCCAAAGCAGCTAAATTGGGTGCCGCAGACTTCGCCAAGAAATTCATCGCCGGTACCAGCTCCGCTGAAGTAATCCATGCCGCCAAACGCGAACGCGGCCAAAACCGAGCGTTCACGATGGACATCTTGGGCGAAGCGGTAGCCAGTAATCTTGAAGCAGACCAATACTTCAACGAATACGTTAATCTAATCAAGAACGTCGCGCCGACCGTAAATTCATGGTCGCAAAATGATCTACTCGATCAGGATGCTTGGGGACCAATCCCCCGCACTAATTTGTCAATCAAACTTTCTGCGCTCGATTGCCATTTTGATCCGATTGACCGTGCTGGCGTGACGCGCCGCGTGAGCCAGCGTTTGCGGGAACTGTTGCGAGTTGCCAAAGAACACAAGGCCTTCATCAACGTCGACATGGAGTCTTATGAAAAGAAAGATCTTACACTGCACATCTTCAAAAGTGTGCTGATGGAAGATGAATTCCGAGACTGTTCCGATGTTGGGATTGTGATTCAATGTTATCTGGTTGATTCTGGCGCCGATTTTGTATCTCTGCGCGATTGGGCCAAAGAGCGTGGCACACCCGTATGGGTTCGCCTAGTTAAAGGCGCTTATTGGGATTACGAAACCGTTCATGCCCAGGCCGAAGGCTGGCCAATCCCAGTTTACCAACAGAAATGGCAATCCGATGCAAACTATGAACAGCAGATTCGCTTTATCATGCGGAATATCGAGTATTTGCGCCCAGCCATTGGCTCCCACAATTTGCGCTCGATATCGCACGCTATCGCGGTCGCTGAACATTTGGGGCTCCCGAAGAACGCCTTTGAAATTCAGATGCTGTACGGCATGGCTGACGCGGAAAAGGCGGGTCTGACGCGGCGCGACCATCGCTTACGTGTTTATATGCCGTATGGCGAGTTAATTCCCGGCATGGCGTACCTCGTGCGTCGATTGTTGGAAAACACTTCTAACGATTCGTTTTTGCGCCAGGGTATGAGCCAGAACGTCGACATCGACAGGTTGATGGCCAACCCCAATCGCGATGACGCTCGGCCACAATTACTTGATGCGCCGAATACGAAGCTTACGCCTGATTCAACTGAAAATTCCTCAACTCACAATGGTCGACCATCGATCGAGAATAATCTTATGCCAACTGTCACCACCAAACCACTTGCTGCTAAATTCAAAAATGAGCCTCCAATTGATTTTGCAAAAGTCGAGAATGTAGAACGCATGCGGGCGGCTTTAGGTAACGTCCGTTCACAGTTTGGCAAACGTTTTCCGATAGTGATTCGCGGAGAAAACTCCGAAACCGGAAAGTGGCTCGCCTCGGAAAACCCGGCAAAAAAGGATGAAATTGTCGGCTATGTTGCGGTTGGCGACGCCGGCCATATCGATAAAGCTGTGGCGGCGGCGAAACAAGCGCTACCCGCTTGGCATGCCAGTGGCGCGAAGCAACGTGCCGAGTTGTTGCGGCGCGGGGCGCAAATTATGCGGGAACGGTTTTTTGAGTTGTCCGCCTGGGAAGTTTTTGAATGTGGAAAGCAGTGGCGTGAAGCAACCAACGATGTGTGTGAAGCTATCGACTTTTTTGAGTATTATGCGGCCAACGCCATCGCCTTGGAAGAGCCCGACGGTGCCGATATTCCTGGCGAAGAAAACCGGTTTGGCTATTTGCCTCGTGGCGTCTGCGGCGTGATCGCACCTTGGAATTTCCCGATTGCCATCTTGGCCGGAATGACCTCAGCGGCCTTGGCAACCGGCAATACTGTGGTGATGAAGCCTGCCGAACAATCCTCCGTTACCGGAGCATTGTTGATGGAGGTCTTCGCAGCCGCCGGCTTTCCTCCCGGCGTCGTCAACTTGGTACCTGGCTATGGAGAAACCGTCGGAGCGCGAATTGTCGAGCATCCCGATGTAGCATTGATCGCTTTCACGGGAAGCAGAAACGTAGGTTTGGCCATTAACGCAAAAGCGGCACAGGTGTCTGCCACAGGGATTCCCATGGTCAAACACGTAATTGCCGAGATGGGTGGCAAGAACGCAATCATCGTCGATGCAGATGCGGACCTTGATGAGGCAGTCTTGGGAACGATTTATAGCGCATTTGGCTTTCAAGGCCAAAAATGTTCGGCCTGTAGCCGCGTTATCGTTTTAGACGCTGTTTACGATGCCTTCGTGCATCGCATGGTTGAAGCAGCAAAGAGCTTGATTGTCGCTCCAGCTGAAGAGCCCAGTTCAAATGTTGGTCCAGTTATCGACGCTGAGGCACAAAAACGCATCAATGCATACATCGACTTGGGCCGTCAGGAAGGACAAGCTGCCGTTTCCGTGGACATAGGTGATTACGCAAATATTGGTTATTTCGTCAGTCCAACGGTGTTTACCGAAATCGCCCCTGACGCCCGTCTGGCTCAAGAGGAAATCTTTGGGCCGGTGCTGGCCGTAATTCGCGTGAAAGATCTCGATGAAGCCATTCGGGTTGCGAACGGAACCGATTACGCTTTGACCGGAGGCATGTTCTCGCGCAGCCCCGAGAACCTAGCCAAGGTTCGCCGCGAGTTGCGTGTTGGCAACATGTACCTGAATCGCACAATTACGGGCGCAATGGTGGGACGTCATCCATTTGGCGGATTCAAAATGTCAGGCATTGGCACGAAAGCTGGAGGAAGAGATTACTTGTTGCAGTTCGTAGTTCCGCAAACGATTACGGAAAACACCATGCGGCGTGGATTTGCACCAGTCGATTGAATACTGATGTCGCACAATCGTTTGGGGCGTGCGGGCACAATTGCCTCCTTCGCATTTTCGCTCCACCGTTCACGAGTTTGCGGGATACACAACGCTTTAATGAAACAGCCTGCAGTGGTTCGCCGACCAAACCTGCTTTTCTGCGGATTATTTTTGCACATCGCATCGCTGACTAGGGAATCACATTACAACGGGTAACGATAACCAGCTAAACGGATTTTTCGTTCGACCCTCAGTCGAAAATCAATTGATGCAACTGATATCTCGTTAACCTGCGTGAATGACTCGACAAAATCTACAGCAGAACACACTGATTGGCTTGGTGGCCAGTTTATTGCTCGCAGCGATCAAGTTGGCGGCAGGCATTTTTGGCCGATCGAGTGCCTTGGTCGCCGATGCGATTGAATCCTTGGCCGACACCATTGGTTCGGTATTGGTCTGGCAAGCGTTGAGAGTTGCTGCCCGGCCACCTGACCCAAGTCACCCTTACGGCTATGGTAAGGCAGAAGCAGTCGCGGCACTCACGGTGGGCGGTATGCTTGTAATCGCAGCACTTTACATTGTTGTCAAAGCCTTCCACGAGATTGTCGTTCCGCATCAAGCCCCGGCCGCCTGGACATTGGCAGTGCTCGCGGCAGTCATTGCCGTAAAAGAAATCTTGTTTCGTTTTGTGATGCGCGGCGCAGTTCAGTTTAACTCGGACGCGGCCCGCGCCGACGCTTGGCATCATCGCTCGGATGCCATCACGTCCGCCGCTGCCTTTGTCGGAGTGTCGATTGCCGTTTGGGGGCCTGGACTCACGGGTCTTGACGCACTGGTGCTTGCCGATGAGGCCGCAGCGATATTTGCAAGTGGCATTATTCTGATCACCGCTACAGGCCTGATTCGACCTGCGCTGGTCGAACTGCTCGACGCCACTTCGGAAGAAATGTCCGTAAACATCAGCCGTATCGCTGCAGAGGTCGAAGGGGTTCACCAGATCGAAAAGGTTTACGTGCGGAAAAGCGGATCCGGATATCATGTGGATATGCATCTGCATGTCAACCCAGAATCGACCATCCGAGTCGCGCATGCGTTGGCCGGAAAAGTCAAATCTATCCTCAAAGCGCAGCTGCCCAACTTGGTTGGAGTTCTGATTCATATCGAACCGGCAACCGAACCGCAAAGCGACCAGACAACAGCCAGCCAATGATAAAGGAAACGTTTCCGTCCGAGTCACGCGAATAAATTTCATCAAGGGCGTCGCATAGCGCGCATCTGTTCATCACATAATAATGCACTCAAGCGAAATGGTATGCGAATAAGTTTAAAACCAAATAATCCGTCTCGATGTTTTTCAAATCCCGCAATTGTCACCGAACTTTCAGCCGCACAATCATTTCGAATGCACGACGAAGGCCCCGAAATTTCAACGATGGCGGAAAATTGCATCAACATGTCAAGGTCACACGAATTTTGAAAATACATGGCGATTGCGACACACTGCATACTGGATTCTACAAGCGAGTATGCCAACGGACATTTTCGGCAGCGCTCTTACGAAAATTCTAGCTTCGAGCGAACATCAGCGGCCGAAACGTGTCGTTACTTGGAATTCGCGGGAGCTTGGGAACTGGGAAGAAACTACTTATGCAAGCAAAATTGATCGATCAACACGAAGCGAGTTGGTGGAAACGGCCAGCGGGTGGGCGCGAAGTCCTCGGAATCGCGATTCCGCTGGTCATTTCTAGCCTTTCTTGGACGGTGATGTCGTTCATTGATCGGATTTTCTTGAATTGGGTTTCGGGCGCCGCGATGGCTGCGGCGTTTTCTGCCTCGTTGGTTTGGTTTGTATTTCTATGTTTCCCTCTCGGGGTTTGCGCTTATGCCAATACATTTGTCGCGCAATATTGGGGAAACCACCAACCCAACAAAATCGGAGGTGCCGTATGGCAGGCTATTTGGGTTGCTTCAAGCTCAGTGATCATTGTGCCGCTGCTCATCTGGATTGCCCCTTGGCTATTTTCGCTGTCTGGCCATTCGGCCGAAATTCAACAATTAGAAACTGACTACTTCCAAGCTTTGAGTTGGGGCAGCGTCGGCATATTAGTCTCTCAAGCTGGCGCAGCCTTCTACAGTGGCCGGGGACGCACGTCGGTTGTCATGTGGGTCGACACATTGTTTGCGCTGCTTAACGTCGTTTTGGACTATTGTTGGATTTTCGGAGAATTCGGATTTCCCGAAATGGGGATCGTTGGTGCCGGCTATGCAACTTCGCTTGCCCTTTGTCTCAAGGGGGTCACGTATGTGCTATTGATGTTACAACCGCAACACCGTTTAAAATTCGCGACGGGAAGTAGTTATCGTTTCGATTTTGATTTGATGCAGCGTCTGCTGAAATATGGCGCACCCAGCGGCTTGCAGATGTTAGTTGATGTTGTCGGCTTTACCGTTTTCGTGATGTTGATTGGTCGTCTGGGCAGTCTGGAACACGAGGCGACTTCAATGGCATTCAGTATCAGCACACTTGCGTTCATGCCGATTTGGGGTTTTGGTTTAGCAGTTGGGATTCTTGTCGGCCAACGCTTGGGAGAAAATCAACCTGAACTTGCCGCACGCGCCACCCATACGACTTTGATTGTGGCGTTGACCTACATGACCATCATTTCATTGTTGTACTTATTGATTCCACAAGTTTTCTTGTTTACATTCTTCTTAGTTGAATCGGATCCAGAGTATTCGGTCGAAGTGCAAAATCTGGCGATTACTCTGTTACGGTTTGTCGCCGCATACAACCTGTTCGATGCAATGCTAATTGTGTTTTCAAGCGCGATCAAGGGTGCCGGCGATACTCGATTTGTCTTTTTAGTTTCCCTGGTGATGGCTGTTTTTTTGGCACTTGGCAGTTGGCTGGCAATCGAACGGTTGAGTTTTAATGTCTTTGGAAGTTGGGTCTTGATCACTGGCTGGGTCTGGGCTACCGCAACCATCTTCGGCCTGAGATTTCTGGGAGGAAAATGGCGCTCCATGCGGGTAATTGAATTAGTTGAAGCCGCTTAGAATTTGCTAATTCACAGCGTGCAAACCGGGTCGTTACCTTTCAACATTGACGGCTCAGGTTAGAATAGTAGTTTTTCATGTATGCCGGTCCGCGGTTGCTTCCACTGGTCTCAGCCAATACGCTGCCATGGATGGGAAACGATCCAATCAGCCCTGCGAACCGGCGACTTGATTTCGATTATTCGCGCCCAATTACTGTTCTTTTCAGTTTATGCCCCTACCAACAACTCAGGTTGAACCGATATCCAAAAAGACGGCAGATCATATTCAGTTGAAATTGACGCTTGAGACCCCAATTGGTCAGTTAGGTCATCTCAAACAAGCGTTATTGTTCGCTGAGATTGCGCTCGTAGCTTACTTAAAGCCAGAGGAGTTCGAAAAGGCAGTCGCCCGCATCGGCTTCACACAGGTGCAAGGCTTCAAGTTTTTCGATTCCCAAGCACATTGGATCAGCAATGAACATGACAGCGTTGTCGTGTTCCGTGACATTGAGGCTACAAATCGACAGCAATTGCTAAACGCCATGCATGGTGAGCTGGTCATGGCCGAGACGGAAGGTCGGGTGCACTCGACTTTCAAAAAGCGCGTTGACGGGTTGTGGCCGCAAGTCGAACAAGCCATGAAACTTGACCGGCGCTGTTTGTGGTTCGCTGGACATTGCATCGGAGGTGCTCTAGCTTTCATTTCAGCCTATCGCTGTTTGATGTCTGCCTTGCAAAATGAACCTGCCGCCGTTTTCACCTATGGCAGTCCACGCGTTGGCAATCGCTCATACGTGTCTCAGACCGAATTGAAACACCACCGCTGGGTCAATGGTCGCGACTTTGTTCCCTATCTGCCAGCGAACTGGATGGGCTATCGGCATGAAGGCGAGGCGCACATCATCAATAAGTCAGGCGAGTTGCACACCATGACCGGCTGGAATCTGCACAGCGACGGTTTTCGCGGAATGTGCAAATCAATCAAGCTGCTCCAAGGGAGGCACTTTCACGATCACCTGATTTCAAGCTACGTCAATGCGATCGCCCGGCACGCACTGAAGCAATAATCATCGATGGAGACCCGACGAATTTCGCGTTCACCGGCTCTAATCGGCCTAAAATGACGTTGACCATCCCTTCGATTCGTAGACAATATTGCGAAAGCTTGCCAGCCCGGTATCAAGGCCAGGTCCGATACTCAGGCTGGCTTTTTTTGTCGATTGCCAGTTACCATGAGCTTGTTGCTACAAGTTGATCAAATCACAAAATATTTTAGCGAACAGCCAACATTGGACGGCGCATCGTTCCAAATTCGCCGTGGCGAACATGTGTGCCTTGTCGGACCCAACGGTTGCGGCAAAACGACGTTGATTCGCATTATTTGCGGAGATGAACAGGCAAATTCAGGTGAAGTCACCCTGGCACCGAAAGCCTCCGTTGGTTGGCTGCAACAATCCGTGGTGTTCCAACCAGGAGAAACTGTCTGGCAAATCGCCATGTCTGCGATGCAACCCTTGATCGATTTGCAAATCGAAGGTGAGCGACTTGCAACTAGAATTGCTGAGACCTCAGACCCAAACGAGATTGCACGGCTAACTGAGCGGTTTGATGAAATTCAGCAACACCTTCGTCAGCGAGATGGTTATCATTTCGACCATCGTATCGAGCGAGTTCTGCAAGGGCTCGGGTTCCAGTCACAAGACTTTCAACAAGCGGCGAATTTACTCAGCGGTGGCCAAGTAAATCGTTTGCTGCTTGCAAAGCTCTTATTGCAAGAGCCAGATTTGATGATCCTGGACGAACCCTCAAATCATCTCGACATTGGGGCCACGGAATGGCTCGAGTCGTTTCTGGCGAATTCGAAACAAGCATTTCTACTCGTTAGCCACGATCGTTACTTCTTGGATCGTGTTGCCGAGCGAACGTTGGAGTTGATCGACGGAACGATTGATGACTATCCTGGAAATTACTCAAAGTACGTCCAACTGAAGCAACAGCGTCTGGAAGTCGAACGTCGAACTTACGAAAAACAACAAATCGAAATTGAGAAGCTGGAAGAGTTTGTCCGCCGCCATCATGCTGGACAAAAACACGCTCAAGCAGAAGATCGCAAGAAGAAACTAGAGCGAATTGAATTGGTCGCGCTGCCTCGCGAGATTCCGCTGCCGAGGATGAATTTTCCTGACGTTGAGCGGGCGGGCGACATCGTTATCAAGACCCAGGACATCGCAAAATCTTACGACAAGCCACTTTTCCGCGAACTCACCTTTCAGATTGAACGTGGAGAACGATGGGGAATCCTCGGGCCGAATGGCTGCGGAAAGACAACATTGTTGCGTTGCTTGGTTGGCCAGGAAACAGCAGACGAAGGGAAGATTACGATCGGGCACCGTGTACAATTCGCCTATTTCGACCAACAGCTGTTAGGTATCGACTCGGATTGTATTGCGTTGGAAGCGATTCGCCCTAGCCAGGATAATTTGATTGACCAACAACGACGTGACTATTTAGCAAAGTTTGGCATCACTGGTGATCTGGCACTGCAGAAAGTGGGGAACTTGAGTGGTGGACAACGCACACGAGTGGCTCTTGCCAAACTTGCCGCCGAAAACGCGAATTTCCTGATCCTAGACGAACCAACAAACCATCTCGATTTATGGTCACGCGAAGCTTTGCAAGCGGCGCTAAAAACTTTTCAAGGAACAATGCTAATCGTCAGCCACGACCGCTACTTTATCAATCAAGTGTGCGACCATTTGATCGTTGTGGATGGCCCGCAACCCACAATCATCGAGGGGAACTACGATACTTACCAACACTTAAGAGCTTTGCGAGCCACCGAAACGAACGGCAGTAGACCAACAACGGATGACAATAAACGGCTCCGCAATCGAGAAACAAATCGGCCCAAGCGCAAATTTCCCTACCGCAAGCTTGAAGCCATAGAAGCCGACATCGCCCTGCACGAACAACAAATCGAACAACTGCACACCGATCTGAGCAACCCAGAATTCTTGCGTAACGGTACGCAAGTTTCTCTCGCTGCACAACAACTGGAACAACTCGAACAGGAACTGCTCGTTCTTTATGAACATTGGGAAGAAGCTTCGCAATTCAATTGATGCCATCAACTAGCTATCAACCGGCTTGGCTGGTGTGGAATCGAGGTAGTAGGCGTTGGTTAGCTCCCAGAACGCTCGTGAATACCGCCCGGGAGCTTGATAAATAACCAGTTCTTGTCGGCTAATTGTAACCTCGGTCCGGCTAAGCAAAATCAAGATACGATGCGGAAGTCGGTGTGGAAAGGATCTGACTTCCGTCACCGTTTCGACATGCCATGCATTCTCTGCCGCATCGACCATTAATCGATCTTCGTCAAACGACGGCAGAACCAATGACAACAATGAGCACGAGTTTGCCAGGGATGCCGTATCGGCCAGGAGGCTTTGCATCGTCATCGCTTGCTGGTGCCTCGCCAAGCGGCGATTGACGGCTGGCGGCAATGTGCCTGCGGAGAAATATGGCGGATTACTGACGACAAGATCAATCGTCCCGCGCTGCTCGGAAATTGCAAATTGTGACAACGACATGGATTTGGCATGAAAACAACTCGCCCATCTTGATCTTCGAAAATTGTCAGCAGCTTGGAAGGTCGCGTGGGCATCAATATCGATGGCCGTCACCTGTGCATGAGGATATTGGCTTGCCAACATGAGCGAGATCAAACCGCAACCGCATCCCACATCCAGAATCGATCTCGGCTTAAGCTTTCTGACCGCTGGATGAGCGCTGGTCCAAGCGCCCAACAAGATACCGTCGGTTCCCACTTTCATCGCACACCGATCATCGTCGACACAAAATTCACGGAACTGGAACTTACTCGATGTTTGTCGCATGGCGACTTCTCAATCGCAGGTTGTGTACGTGTCAGGTTGGCTTCGCCATAGTATAACTGTGATTATCATAAGCCGCATCGTCAGAGTTTTTCTACATTGTCGCGCGCAATCATTAATTCATTGGGAAATGGGATTTTCCATCGATAGAGGAGCAACATGCAAAGTCGCAAGTTTTCAAATCTGGACATCTGCGTATCTGAAGTTGGTATGGGATGCTGGCAAATTGGTGGCACAGAATGGGGGGATGTCGGCGACAAGCAAGCAATCGATACACTACATGCGGCCGCCGAATCCGGCATCACGTTTTTTGATACCGCAGATATCTACGGCAATGGTCGGAGTGAACGACTTGTCGGCCAGTTCCTGAGCGAAACGGCATCGCGCGACCGAATTTTTATTGCCACCAAGCTAGGTCGACGTAGCGATCCCGGTTGGCCCGAAAATTTCACACCGCATAACATTCGGCAACACACGGAGGATTCGCTGATACGGCTGGGAATTGACGTGCTTGACCTGACTCAAACGCATTGTTTACCACTCGAACAACTCAGCGAATATGGCGTCTGGGATACGTTGGCTGATTTGAAAAGGGAGGGCAAAATTCGCGCGTTTGGGGCATCCGTCGAAACGATTGACGAAGCCTTGAACTGCTTGGAAATCCCTGGTTTGAATTCCTTGCAAATTATCTTCAATATTTTTCGGCAGTGTCCGGCTGACGCCTTGTTGGAACGCGCACGTCAAAAACAGGTTGCGATTATCGTCCGTTTACCGTTAGCCAGTGGATTATTGGCAGGCGGTTTCGATCGCAAGACAGAGTTTGCCGTGGCTGACCACCGCACCTTCAATCGGCACGGGGAAAAGTTCAATGTCGGTGAGACGTTCGCCGGAGTACCTTGGGAATTAGGTTTGGAGGTTGTCGAGAAGCTCAAAAACTTTGTTCCTGCTGGGCAATTGATGGCGCAATGGGCGTTACGGTGGTGCCTTGATTTTCCGCAGGTTACAACAGTAATTCCCGGCGCCAAACATGCGATACAAGCACGCCAAAATGCTGGAGCAAGTGACTTGCCGCGTCTTTCCGACGAAGTGCACCGCAGCTTGGCTGACATCTATCAAGCATCGATCAAACCAGCAGTTCGTGGACACATTTGAGGCTCGTTCAAATTTCTTGAATGCACGCAGCGTGCGAAAGGCGAGTCTGACTCAATTCGATTTCATTTCTGTCATGAGCCAGGCGCGGGCATAACGCCACATGCGGTCAACCGTGGCAGGGGAGACACCGAGCGCTTCGGCTGCCTCATCGCCGGTGAGTCCGGCAAAGTAGCGCAGTTCGATTAATTTGGCGTGATCTGGCTTAAGTTCCGCTAATTTGTTTAACGCACTATCCAAATCCAACAGTTCTGCATCGGGCAGGGGAGAATCAATGTCCAAAAGTTCAACTCGCGCGGCGCCACCCCCTCGCTTTTGTGCGAGCTTGGCGCGGGCGTGATCGACTAAGATTCGTCGCATTGCCGTGGCAGCTGTGCGCAGAAAATGATTCTGATCTTGCCAATCTACCGAAGCATCAGCCAGTTTCAACCACACTTCATGGACCAAAGCAGTGGCACTCAACGAGTGCCCTGGTGATTCTTCATGCAATTTGACTTGGGCCAACCGCCGCATTTCGTCATAGACGGATTTGATGAGTTCGTCGGGTTTCATTCCTGCCTTGGAGACATTAACTCTTGAAATTCACGTTTCGCGACGCGCCAATGTTCCGCTTGTTCCGTTCGGCCCAGCTCGTCAAATTTCGCGATCCAACGGTCGATGGATTCCATAATCTGGTCGACTTGCCACGACGGAATTTCCGATCGATGGCGAAGTAAACCCGCAAAGCCTGCTGCGAGAAAATCGGCGGCCTGTGCCGCTGGTTCACCCTGTATCGGATTATATTCGTTTTCCACATGGAGCAAAGCCGTTTTCGCCTGTTGCAACATCGCCTCTCCGAGCAGCACGGTACCATAATGCGCTTGCCAGTGTTCTGCGGCCAATTGTTGATTAATCGATACGCTTTCACGCAGCAATTCTTCGGCCTTGAAATAATCCGCAAGCCTTACATACCCGGCTCCGAGCTCAGCCAAAAATTCGGCCAACTCAGGCGACTTCGCTGAAAGTTGGCGACGGACCAAACCGAGACGTTTGTCTGCTAGTTGTTCGTACTCGGATTTTCTCCCCTCTGACAAATAGGCCGCCTGCAGTCGCTGCATAATGTCAGCAAGTTGCGAAACATCCGGGAAATTGTCGATCACGTCTTCGAGCAACTCGATGGCCTCGGCGGCCCGGCCTACCTCCAGATAATTCAGCCCCAATCCGGCCTTGGTTACCAGTGTGTTGGGATGAGCGGCCCCCAATTGCGCTTCAGCTATTTTCCGTAGACGCTCGTTCACATTGATTGCCTGGTCCCATTGGCTGGTGCGCGAATAACAAGTACCCAACATGCTCATACATCGCAAAGTCATCGGATGCTCGTCGCCAAACACCTGTTTCATACCCTTGAAGGCAGTCTCCCACAGTGGAATCGCGTTCTGCATGTCGTCGATGTTTGTGTACGCATCAGCCAACCCGGCTGCACAAACAACCGTGTGCGGATGGACATCGCCGTACTTGTTGCGCAACCGCGTCAACGCTTCGTCGTAAATCGAGATAGCTTGCTCTATGTTGCCTGCAACTCGATTGGCCATCGCCACATTGTTGAGACTGGTCAATGTGTGTGGATGGTCAATACCTAGCTTGGCACGCCGGCCCACCAACACTTCGTCATGCAAACGCAAGCCCGCGTCAAAGTCGCCAATGTCGGAATAACACGAGGCCAAACTTGACAAACTGTTCAGCGTTTCTGGATGGTCGTCCCCCAATTTCGCGCGTCGCTGGTCTACCACACGCTCGAACAACTCGATCGCCCGTGGGAGTTGACCGTCGGCTTGATAGGCGCTGGCCAATTTGTTTTCCAGCGTCAATGTGTCGGGATGATCCCGCCCCAGTTTTTGACGGCTGCGTGGCAGCGTCTCTTCTAAAATCGAAATGGCCCGCTGTTGCATGCCAGCCTCTAAAAGACTAACTGCTAATTTCCCACATAGTGAAATGATCTCCGGATGATCGGCGCCAAGTTTGGTTTGGGCTGATGCCAGCACCTGTTCCCATAGGGCTTGTGCTTGCTTCAACTTCCCACTGCCGTAGTAGCCGATCGCTAGGCTGTCCATGCTCTTGAGCGTTTGCGGATGATCGGCCCCCAGTCGTTTTTTCCGCAACTCTAGCGACCGTTCATACAGTGGCAAGGCGCGATTCAAATCCCCCAAAGCGTGGTAACACAAGGCGACATCGTGCATCGCGGAAATATAGAGCGGATGATCCTCGCCGAGTTTCGCCTCGGCCAGCCGCAGCGCATCTTCGTACAGCGATACGGCTTGGTCTGGTCGGCCCAAAACAAAATAAGTATTCGCCAAGCAGGCCATACTTTTGATGGTGTTCGGATGGTCGGCACCGAGTGAATTCGTGAAACTATCGACCGCATCTTGCTGCAATTCTAACGCTTCTTGGTAGTGACCTAACGCCAGATAGCAGCCTGCCAAATTGAGTCTCGCTTTCAACGAGTCAGGGTGGTCTGGCCCGAGTTGGTCCGTAAATTTATCAACGACATGTTTGAACAGTTCCATCGCCTCGCCAAATTCTCCGATTTCATCGAGCCCATTGGCCAAGCCCATCAAGCTGTTGACAGTCACCAAGTCGTCCTCGCCGTTAATTTCAGCGCGATGTTCGGCAACCTCGCGAAACAACGCAATCGCTTCGTTCGCGAATCCCGCGGCGAGCGTGGCATCCGCCAGATTTAAGCCAACCGACAATGAGTTTTCATGCTTGGTTCCATATAAATCGCGGTACAGTTGATGGGCTTGTGTGAGAAAATCGACCGCCTGCGGGTAGTCGCCCAGACCGCGGTAGTTCTCGCCGATCATCCAGCGTAGGCTGGCCTCGGTGGCGGGAGCCAAATCCGTACGGCGATTGAGTTTGTTAGCAGCTCGATCCAGCAACTGCACCAACGTCGTATTTTTGCTCAGCTCGTAGCCGTCACTGGGATCGGCAAAGCGGAGTTGCCCTTCGACGCTGGTCAACGCTAAAAAATCATCGCGGACAAAGTCGGCAATGGCCTGCGCGTATTCCATCTCTTGTTGTTTTGCGGCCCGTTCGCGTTCGGCCTCTTCGCGGGCCGTCCGCTCTTGCTCGGCCGCTTGTTCGGCTTGTCGCTTGGCCTCGATGGCCTCGCGTTCGCGCTGTTCGGCTCGCTCGCGCTGGTTGGCCTCTGCCTGAAGTGCTTTTTCTTTAGCCGCAGCTTCCTGTACCGCAATGGCTGTTTGCCGCCGGGCCTCCATCCAGCCCCAGGTCGTGCCCGCTAATCCGGCGATCAACGCCACCAACAACATCGATGCCACAGCCACTCTGCCTCGATTGCGAATCAAAAATTTTTGCAGTCGATAGGCAGTTGTTGGAGGGCCCGCGATGACCGCTTCTTGATTGAGAAATCGTTCGATATCTTGCGCAAACAAACCAGACGACTCGTAACGTCGATCGCGCTCTTTCGACAACGCCTTCATTACGATCCAGTCCAAATCGCCTCTTACGTATCGACTGAGCTTTTGCGGCTCGGTATGTCGGTTTGCGGCGACGTTAACTGTAGTGTCCGGGGGACTCAGGCGGCTGGTCGGTGTCGGCCGGCCGGACTCCCGGATCAGTTTGACAATCTGGTCAAGGGCCGCCTCTTTGAGCGATTCTCGCGTCAACGGTGTACTGCCTGTCAACAACTCGAATAAGATGACACCCAATGCAAAAATATCGGCCCGGGTGTCGATGTCGATTGCGCTGCCGCCAATCTGTTCGGGAGCCATATACATTGGCGTCCCCAAAACGGCACCAAATCCTGTAAACAACGTTTGTTCAGACAGCTTCATACCACTGGAAGCTTTGGCCAACCCGAAGTCGATCACTTTGGGTACCGGCACTCCGTCGTGATTCTCGACGAGGATATTCGAGG
Organism: uncultured Planctomycetaceae bacterium; assembly: GCA_937862885.1. GTDB lineage: Bacteria > Planctomycetota > Planctomycetia > Pirellulales > Pirellulaceae > CALMEE01. The sequence continues at coordinate 14,611 of CALMEE010000007.1, read as the reverse complement.
GCTTCAAGTCGCGATGGATAATCCCTTTTTGATGAGCGTGCTGAACGGCATAACAGACTTGGCTGAACAACTTCAAGCGCTCGGCAACCGTCAATCGCGCCTGGTCGCAATACTCGGTTATCGGAATGCCCTTGACCAACTCCATGACAAAAAACGGCGAACCATTTTCCGCAGTGCCCGCATCGAGCAGCTTTGCGATGTTGGGATGATCCATGAGCGCAATCGCCTGACGCTCGGCCTCGAAACGAGCCAGCACCTGCTTGGAAGTGCCGCGTTCTGCTCGAATCAATTTGATGGCCACACGACGACGCACGGGCCGCAGTTGATCTGCCATCCACACCGTGCCCATGCCACCCTCGCCGATCTGTTGCAGCAATTTGTACCGCTCAAGGATAATTGATCCGGCAACCTCAGGCACGAACGTCTGTCGAGCTGAACCGCTTGTATCGCGGCGAGAACCAACGGAGTCGTGCTCGTTGGTTTCGCAAAGTTCAAAATCCTTGGAAAGTCCATTGCTTGATTGTTCTGCTGCATCGTGTGCCTGCAACAGAGTCAAAACGCGGTCGCGCAGTGCAAGGTTCTCGCCGCACTCGCGCGCCAAGGCGGCCTCACGTTCTGCCGTTGGTAGGTTCACCACTAATTCGAATAATGTTTCTTCATTCATTGTTCTTTCCTGACTATCATCATAGCCATGTTTTCGTGGCTTGGCGAATTGAGTCCTCGTTGTTTCGACCGCCAAAGTTACAGTTTCTCAAGTCTAGCTCCATTGCTGGACGGCTTGATCTCCCACAGCAACTCCGCTTAGTAGAAACGAATTCGACTGGCATTGAATCTTGAAAGCAGACACAAACGCTGATCCCCACTTTCCGTATAATATGCGGCCAAACTTCAGCCCTATTCTCACCAGCGTAAAACCCTCCTCAAAAGCATCAGACATTGTTCGATTGCGAAAAATCCGGGCGATTGACTCGACGGGTTCGCAATCGCGGCATTGCAGTTCGTACTACGTAAAGCGACGCTCACGTGAGCAGAATCTCTGGCAAACAACGACCGATACGCTGTTTCCCAAAGTTGGAATTGTGTGCGATGTCAGCAATCATTTGATTCTCGAGGCGCAGGCGTCGCGTGGTCCCTGCCCGGATGTTGCTGATTTCAAAACGCCGCTGGAACGCGCAGCGCGGCAGGTAAGAATCCGCGACATCGTGGCAGACGCGGGTTATGACCGTGAATCGAATCATCATGCATTCGCGCGGGACAAACTCAAAATACAATCGATCAACCCAGCCAACGCCTGGGATGACAAAACCTCTGAGATATTGCCGCCCTTCTTCTCGGTCAGTTGATGCGCTATCTGGCATCGAATCGTGAGTACTTAAACAAGCCGCCCCAGCCGGTTTATCCGACTGGACGGAAAATTCTCGAAGCTAAACCGTTGGTCAGTAACATCAACATGAGCATCCCAAACTTTCGTCCCGGCCAGGCAAGCGGGCCGGGGACGGAGGCGATGAAAATGGGGTGCTGCTTTAACTGGCTTATCAAACTTTGGCTCCAGCCAGGCTAGTTGGCCGCGGGCCTATTCCGTGACTCACGTGTTGCATCATTTTACATAACAACGCAGTCCACTAACTTGAACCGAGCAAAAGAATCCACGAAAGTCCTCCTTGATACTCAACAAAACGTGCTGTTTGTTTCTTGATCCGATACAATCATTTTATCAGACCAGGCTAGAAGTCTGAACTCCAGCGGTGAAATCTGACACGAAAGCTGGATCCTGGGGCCCTTCCATTCAATTTTCTTAAACCGACCTTAATTTAGTTTTAGGAAAATTGCGTCTTGACTTTTTGGGTGGGATGAACATACTGACAACAAAGATATTGCATCTACAACTTGGTTGTAAATGCTTCCCTATCTGGCTTATTCTATGATCAGAAGTCGAATACTAAACTTTTCGCTGATCGCGTACCTCGGTTTGTTTTTGAACCTCGGGCCTTCGCTTCACCGTGCGCCCTGTTTTCACTTTCACTCGGTAAGTGGGGTTGAATACGCCGAACATTGCTGCCATTGCTGTGGCCCTGCAGAGCGTGCGACCAGAATCTCGGGCCAGTCAAACGAGCCCTCATTTAGCATTCCTGGTGGCTGCACCGACCCAAATTGTGCGGTTTGCGAATTTTTCAAAAAGTACAATTCTACCGAAGTTTCGAACGAGATTCATCTTTGTTCGGATCGCGTTTCATCTTTGGACTTGCCTTGTCCTGCAATCTTCAAGGCCGTCACCATTGTCTCTACCGCCCGTGGACCACCGGCTTGCTAATTTGCGGACAAGTTTTGACTCAGACTGACGTTTGGTGCCGCACTTCGCCGGTTGATTTCACCGATGCATCTGAACATTCCCGCCCGCACCCTAATTTCGCAATCAAATTCGCGAAGCCTCAATGGGCTGATTTGATATTCGGCAGCGAATAAGTTTTGAACCAGAGCTTGCTGCTCGATCTGGCTGCCACAAGTCGTTTTTGTTCATCGGCGCCGTTCCGAAATTATCTTGGTTTTTGCCTAGCGAGTATCGTATGAACTCGTTTACTTTAGCTCAGCGCCTGCCGTGCCGCGCGCTCACTTTAGTCGAATTGGTAGAGATGATTGCCTTCCGAGGTAGTTTGGTTGCGATGTTTAAGCCATCAGTGCAGCCGGTTCGCGGGTCGGCTCGACCAATCAAATACTTTTATATAGCTGGGCGATGAGCCCTTCAGTTTCCATGGACCGCATACGAAACATTTTGACCACCGATTTTTGTCCCTGGGCAAACAAGTACGTCTATTGGTTAAAACAACCTATAGGTTGGTACGCGCTTGCGGCTGTCGCTTCATTGTTGACCGGCATGTACGTTTCGTCATCCGGTTGGACGGTCTTGGCCTGCTGTTTAGTTGTGATTGCGATCCAACTTGCTTGGCCGTGGGTGCAGCTTAAAATGTGTGCTTGCGAGGTCAGTTTTGATTGCTGCCGAGCGTCGGAATGGAGTGCAAATTTGGTGAGGGTGCAGATCACGAATCGCGGCCCCTTTCCATTGTGGGGCTTGGCCATTGAAAAGGGATTTTTTCTACCCGAAGCCGGTTCGCCAAATTCGGAGAATCAGGTCGCTGTGACGCTTTCTCGCATTGCTCCGTTTTCAAGCAACACTTACGTCTGGAGATTCGTACCCCCACGCCGAGGCGTGTATCCGCTGGAACAACCGCGTTTATCAACGGCGTTTCCCTTTGGAATTTGGACGGCGTTCAAGGACGTCACCGTTCGCGGGCAACTGTTGGTATGGCCCAAAACAACCGTGTTGCAACGTTTGCCGGTAGTTGAGGCGTGGGGCATCGCGCCTTTGGGTGCGCTGCGGGACCAACCTGGTGACCAAGGGGACATCTTAGGCTCTCGTGTGTGGCAGCCTGGAGAGTCCCTGCGTATGGTAAATTGGGCTCAGACTTCGCGGTCGGAAGAAGACTTGATCGTGCTAGAGCGACAAACCTGTGCGCGGCCAGGTGTACAAGTGTCAATTGATCTGACTCCGCACCGAGATCTCGATCGACGTCAAGAGGTTTGGGATTGGCAAATTCGGATTGCGGCGTCGCTGGCCGAATTCTTTCACGGACATCAGTTTGATCTGCGGGCTGGTTACGCCAACGTCAACCAAGTGATTGGAGCTTCACGTGCAGGAATTCACGCCTGGTTCGATGACTTGTCGCGTTTAAATCCAGAGGAATACTGCGATCAATGTGCCGCACCGGGACCTGCGCGTCATCATAACCCGTACTTGGTTTCTAACGCTACCGCATGGTGTGAATCAACGGATAAGGAATCACGATACTTTGTGATCTTGGTTGCAACTAAATCCGATCAGGATATCAGAGCATTGCCGGATCGGGGTTTTGTGATCGACCTGGATCATCCCACGCAAGACCCGTTTACTCAGTTGATAACATCCTGGAGGGCCAATCAGCGTGCTCAACAAGCTATTTAAAATTAATGTAAACGGCTTTTCGCTGTTACTGGCCGTGATCGCGTGGATGCTGGTCTTCATGTGGCGCGGTGCATATCAATTTCAATGGAATTTCGCTGTGTACCTGCAACCTTTGGGATCGTTGGGTTTGGCGGCGGGGCTATTCTTTTCCACGCGACGAATTACTGAAGTGAGGCGAGTCGATTTTTGGTTGCTGCCATTCGGACTGGCGGGCTTGGTGCTGCCGTTTGGCATAGGTCTAGTCGAGAGAAACCTTGACTTGGGGACACCCTGGGAGGTTCTCTCGATGGTCGTGTTTGCCAATTGGACCTTGTTGTTGGCGGTTCTTTCGCGTCATGAACGATATCAGAACCTGACCGCAATCTTTGCTGGTACATCGACCTTTGTTGTGATTTCAATGATTGAGGGTTGGCGTTTCAGCTTACTCGGCGGAGCCTATGCGATCGTGCTATTGTGGTGGTCGATGACCCGCTATTGGGGGAAACTTGAGCAGAAGTTTGCGGATGATCAAGTAAGCAAGGCCTCGATACGGTCATTCGTTTTTCTTGTGAGCATCGCGGGGATGGTATTTTTGGGAGGTCTGCTAGTCACGCTTGCCTCCACGGGCGCATTAAGTTGGCGTGGATTTTCCTGGTTCTCAGGCGGTAACGTATATTCGGATGATTTTGCTCAGGACGGGGTTGGCCAAGGTGACGGAATCCGTGCGGCAACGAATAATCCGATCACATTTGGGCCAGTCGATTCCCAAATATTCTTGGAGTCAAAGCAACCCTCGCTTTACGATATCACATCCGATGTCTATGGCGATCCACAAAAAGTTCGCAGGTCCACTCGGGCGGTCGGTATCCAAGCGGAGCTGATGCAGCACGCCCATGAACGCGTTGCCGTTAGCCAACAGGCATCTGGTGAATTCTCTGTCGCTCGCAAACCGCGCAATCAGCGGGCTACAACAGCCAAAGACCGATTGAGCCTGGCGCTGTTTCACTTCAAGGGGCAAGCACCAGTCTGGTTGGGGATGGAGACCTACAATCACTTCGATGATGGCTGTTGGGTGCAACAGGATCAGGTTGCGATAACAAAAGGCAATGTGGCCCGGCGAAAAAGTGGTGGCAACCAGGTAGTTTATCGAAACGTTAGCGTCGAAACACAGTCCGGCAAGCCGTGGATGAAAGTTCGCCATCAACTGAATTCCTCTTTCTGGGGTGGTTGGGAGTATGCTGCTGTCAAGGTGATCAACCTGCAATCCCTGCGTATTCCGACACCCCCAAGTCTTGAACAGTTCCATATCGATCGAATCGACCGTGAGGACTTTTTTCGGATTGGCTCTGACGAGATCCCTCAATTGAACCACGGTGGATCGCAGATTCCCGCCGATACCGTGATTCATCTCGTTTCGGCGAGAACGAACCTCTATCAAGCTTTAGTCAGCCCACAAAGTCTGCGTGAGCAACTGAATAACCGTGCCTTTGCGTTAGCGGACTATCTCAATACTGATGCCGTTTCCGAATCGATAAAATCATTGGCCTCGAATTGCGCGGAGGGTTTGCAAAGTGACTGGGAGAGGGTCGAAGCGATTGTGTCGCATTTGCGCGACAACTATCAACATGACTCCGACGCGTTGTTGCCCGAGGGTGAAACCGATGCCGCAAGGTTCCTGGTGGAGCAGGGTGCTGGAACGGACTACATGTTTGCTACGGCGGCGGCCTTGATGATCCGTCATTTAGGAATTCCAACGCGGTTGGTCAAAGGGTTTTGGGTTGATCCGAAAAATTTTGATCGCCGAACGGGTCACACGAGCGTTTTGGGGAAAAACGTGCATGTCTGGTTAGAGGTCTCGCTCGACGGTATGCATTGGACTCCGATCGAGCCGACTCCCGGATTTCCGCAACCCAGATATCACTTGTCGATGCAGCAACGAATCGCTCTCGCCTACTTTCGAACATGCAGATGGGTGGCGGCGCATCCCCTGACCGCAGGGCTGCTGATCTTGCTCTGCGGTATGCTGACCTGGAACTACAAATGGTTGCTTCAAGGTTATCACACGTTGATGTGGCAACTCGGTACTCGATTCAACCCACAGACCGTGGCGCGGCAATCCGCCAAACTGATCGACCGCCGCGCCAAATTGGCCGGCTTCCCTCGAGCCGCGGGGGTTTCGCCAGCTCGATTCAGTCGGAGCCTAAGTCAGCTCTTGACAAAAGATGAAGATGAAGAGACCACCAACTGCGTTCAACAATATACGACCGCACTCAATTGTGAACTCTATCATCCTCGCTCGATGTTGTTAGGCAGAGCGGCAGACCAATCCACCATTCAAGCCTGTCGGTCAGTCGTCGCCCGATTCGGCTTCAGCAATCTTCGACGGCTTAGGAAAACGCTTGGATCCATAAATTATGTCTGAAACCGCAATTTTGACGGGCACGTCCCGCACCCAGATTAACCATGGAATCGCGCAACTCCGCACGGTTCTAAATCGTGCGCTCATGGGCAAAGCGGAGGTAATTGAGTATGTCATGGCAGGCCTGTTAGCAGGGGGACACATTCTGTTTGATGACCTGCCGGGGCTGGGAAAGACAACCTTGGGCAAAGCGGTGGCGGCAGCTGTAGGCGGCAAATTCGGACGCATTCAAGGAACGCCCGACTTGCTCCCCAGCGATGTCACCGGTTTCAACTTGTTTAATCGCAAGACCCAGGAGTTTGAATTCCGACCTGGTCCAGTTTTTTCAGATGTCTTGTTGGCAGACGAAATCAACCGGGCCACGCCGCGCACCCAAAGCGCTCTGTTTGAAGCGATGGGTGAACGACAAGTGTCCGTGGACGGCAAAACCTTTCCCCTGCTGGAAACCTTTTTCGTAATCGCCACCCAGAATCCCATTGATCACTCAGGCACCTTCGAGCTACCAGAAGCCCAATTGGATCGCTTTGCCATGAAATTGACCATTGGATATCCGAGTGCTGACGACGAGATTGCCTTGCTCAAAGACGAGGCAGTTCGTGATTCCGCCAATCCCAAACGACCCGAACAAGTCATCACACCAAATGAACTGCGACGCTGGCAAGACGAAGTGGCAAGAGTTGAAGTCGCAGAAAAGGTCCAACGATACCTGGTAGCAATCGCCACTGCCATTCGTGGTCATAAAGAGATTCGCAACGGCCTGTCACCTCGTGGCCTGATTATGTTGCAGCGATTATCGCAAGCGTTCGCCATGCTTCAAGAGAGGGATTTTGTCACGCCCGACGATATTCAGCAGGTCGCTAAACCGGTCCTGCGTGTTCGATTATCTGGAAACTTCGATTCCGCCGATCCAATCATTCAGGAGATTCTGAATTCGGTTCCCGTGCCCGTTTAGATTCCAGAAATGAAAATACTTTTGACCGAGTTCAGCTCGCGCCGCTTCGCATCCTGTAACCCATTATATTATCAATTCAAGTCATGAACCAAACCAAGTCGTTTTTTGACCTTGAGAATCAGCTACATCGCAAGGTTGTAAACCCCGTTGGAAATCGAAGTCGAAATCACAAGTTTCGGCCCAGCAGGCAATCGCTATTTTGGTTAATCAGCATGCTTGTATTCGCTGCCGGTTGTTCGAGCGGAGACCATCAGCATCTGGTTTATCCTCATCGCCCCCCGGACTTCAAAGCCGCCGTAGTGCGATTGATTGAGATTCACATGTCATTAACCTCCGATGAAGGCCTGTCTGAACCGCGAAGGTTCGAAATTGCTCATCACGATCACGATCACGATCACGATCACGATCACGATCACGATCACGATCACGATAAAAACCATCAGCACTCCGACGAAGTCCACCCCCAGTTTGTCGAAATCGGAATTTTTCAGGAGTTTTTTGACATCGTGCGGTGGTTGCCCATCATCGCCGCCAATAGCGATCTGCCGAAAACAGAATGGGATGAAGTGCACCGTCATTGTCAGACGTTGACTCAATTGGCGGCGGAAATCCAGAAAAATGCCAAGTCGAACGACGAGCTTGACCTGCGCGATTCCTATCGGCAAATTTCCGCACAATTGAACGATCAACTGAATTCGCTGAAAAGTATGTTCTCTGTGTTTGATGAATGGAACGAGAAAGTTGTGAACTGAATGACACCGAAAGACCTGACTCGTAAATGCGTACCGGGCGAATCGGAGATTAATGCATGGACATCGAGCTGATAAAGATTGATGTATTTAAACTTGGATGCCAATGTAGTTGCTGCGGAGACCGTTATGATTGAAAGCTTGTTTTGGGGAGCCTTGCTACGTCTATTTCAAGTGTTCGTTTTTTCGACGCTGTGGATCGTCTTCGGCTTCTTCATCGCCGCGATCTTTCGAGTGATTGTCGGACCGGTTCGCATTCGCAACTTGTTCGGAGGCCGAGGCTGGAAAGGGCTGGTGTTGGGTTGGATATGGGGCATGTTGCTACCCGTGTGTTCGCTGGGTGCGATTCCTGTCGTGAGAGAACTACACCGTGCTGGCGTACGCGGTGGAACGCTGATCGCTTTTGCCTTAACGGTTCCGTTGTTCAATCCGCTTTCGGTGCTGTACGGATTGACCCTGTCAGATCCATTTGCCATTTTAACGTTTGCATTGTGCAGCTTGGTGATTGTGAGTCTTGTGGGCTTGCTCTGGGATTGGTGGTTTGCCGATGGGGAACCCAACGTGACAATCGACGAACCCGCAGTCGAGGTTGGGTGGAAACGGATGGTTGCCTTGTTTCGCACGGCCACGGAAATGATTTTCACTTCGGCTACGCTATACATTCTGGTCGGCATTGCCGGTTCGGTGATTGTGAGCGTGTTTTTGCCACATGGAGCGATGTCGACCATGCTGGAGCGAGAAAATCTGGCGGCTCCAATAACCGTGGCGGCGTTGGGTCTGCCCATTTATTCGACTCCTTTATTGGCGATGAGCCAGATCGGATCGATGTTTCAACACGGCAATTCGATTGGTGCCGCCTTTAGTTTGCTGATCTTTGGTGCCGGTATTAATCTAGGAATCTTACTTTGTTTCTGGCGATTGATGGGTGGCCGTAGAATGTTGGTTTTTTTGTTATTGTTGGCAATTTGCTCATTGAGTATTGCCTTTTTGATCAGCGAGCCGTTGTTTCCCAAGGGTGTGGAGGTAGCGGGTCATACGCATGCATTTGATGTCTATACCAATCCATTTCCAGGCAGCGGCAATTATCGCACGATGGCCCTCAATCAGATGGTGCAACATTGGCAGCAGAACGAAATTGGCGGAACCATGCTTTTAGGGGGAATGTTCTGCGTTGGTCTGTTTTTTAAAATCCTGCAGCGATCAGAGCGATTGGACAAGTGGTTATTGGCCAAATCCGAAGGACGGAAAAAGGATATCGTACTTCCCGACTGGGTGATTGCCTCGGTCTCAATCGTGGGCTTATTGGTCTTTAGCGTGGCAGGTTGTTATATCTATTATCCACCGACCGTGGAGACCCTGGAACAAATGCAAACTGTAAATCTGGACGTCAATGAAGCTAAATTCGGACGTTGGGAAACGGCGTTACGAGGCATTGAGGCACAGGCGGCTTGGTCGCGATCGTTGGAGGTCGGAACTTTTATCCGCACCGGGCAGTTGAGTACCTATCATCGATTCAAGGCACAGATTCTCCGCGACCGACTGGAACACCTTCGGCATGCCGTGGAAGACCAGGATTTAGAGCAGGCAAAAATTTTGGCACGACAGGCAGATATCGCCTTTCGTCGTCTGGCCCGCGCCTATCGAAGGTGAGTTAAGGGGACATTCTACTTTTATTGTTTCTTTAGCCTACCTGGAGGTCGCAGCGAGGATTGGAGACCGAGTTTTCCAGCAGTTTTTGTCTGCCAATATGTATCTCCGAATGGAGTGCCGCGAGCAAGAATCTGTCTCAGGATCCCAAGTTCGGCTTCTGTTTACACTCCGTTGACATGGCGAGTCGCCTGAGCAGGCTTCAGGATCGGTCCGTCGCACAGCAACCCGTCCGGGCCGCTTTGAACCGTCGGTTTCAGGCTGGACCGCTCCCAGTCCTGACTTCGCTCGACCATGTTCGCCCGCAGCGGATTCCGCTCCACATAACGCAGCACCGTCAGATAGTGTTCATCGGATTGGACGGGAAACGCTTTGAACCGCCCCTGCCAGACATGGCCGCTCCCCTTGTAGTGCCGATGATAACGGCGAACGTGAGACGTCATGGGCCATTGCATCCATTGGCTCAGATCTCCATCTCCATGTGGCCACAACAGCAGGTGAAAATGGTTTGTCATCAGACAAAATCCAGTCAACCGCATCGATACCTTTTCGTTAGCCTCCCGCACCAGGTTCACAAACGCGGCGAAGTCATCATCCTGATGAAAGACATCGCAGAGGCCATTTCCCCGGTTCAGAACATGGTAAACAAACCCAACTCGTGATGCTCTTGATGTGCGTGGCATTGCAGCACTCCAAATGAACGAAATCCGCAGGTAAAGTAGAATGTCCCCTTTGATTCCTCTCAAGATTTGTCGCAGACTCGTAGCGATTATTTGTTTCTCCAATGTTCGAGCCACTCGTTGGATGTCAGGTTTTCAATGCCACCGTTTTCGTCAAGCCTTGATCCAGAAATTATTTCAGCAATGGACATGAAGCTGTCGTCGGAAACTTGTTTGGCCTCGGAAGCTTTTTCCGGCTCGACCAAACGAGGCAGTGAATAGACTTGCAGTTTATCCGACTGGCTGGCCAAAACGATTAAGTTGTTGTCGGGAGTTGCCTTGACACGATAGCAATAGCCTGCAGTTCGAAGCGGCGGGCTAATCGGCCTGCCATTCGTTGCACTCCACACGCGGGCTGAGCCGTCGCGGCAGGCGGTTAGAATCAACTTTCCTGCGTCGGCAAAACAAACATCAAACACCTCGTCGTCATGATTCAATGTCGAGCAAGCCAAATCTCCAGTTCGCCAATCGAACAGTCTACCTTTGCCATCGCGGCAAGCCGTTAATAAATACTCGTCGTCTGGGCTGAACCGCAACGTTGGAACCCAATCCGGATGAACCAAGTGGGGGCCGGCAGGCACACCCGTGAATGCATCGAAAACGGTTGCGGTCTTGTTGAATGAAGCAGCTGCGAACAGCTTGCCACAGTGAGAAAACTGGATGTCGGAAAACCACTTGTCTTGGGCGTCAATTTCGTATTCCAGTTTTCCCGACCTCGCGTCCCAGACTCTCGCCTTGTTGCCGATCCCCCAAGTGATGAATCTGGGGTTGTCTGGAAAGAAACGGACGAAATCCCGTAAACCAAAACTGCCGTTGAAACCCGTCTCACTAAACAGTTGGTGTTTCACCTCCCATTGTGCGGTATCGATAATCAATACCTGGCCGCCTGCGCAGACGACAACCAGCCATTGTCCATTGCTGGAAAACGCCGCGCCGATTGGCTCGGTTGGCGTGGCCAGAGAGACGCCTGGTTGCTGGTCATTGTCGACATCAAACAACCGAATCCATCCCCCATCAATCTCATCCGAAGCTCGGTCGGGAAGTTGTTCCCCTGGACTTGGTGGATCGGTGGTTAACAGTGCGAGTTGGCGACTATCGGGCGAAAAAGCGGCATTGAGCAACTGCGCTTGCTCGATATTCAATCCAACTGAATTAATCGACTCGAAGCTCTCCAAGTGGTGCAACTGAGGTTCGCGCAACGCACGCAATATGTTTACACCCGCACCGATGCAGTACTTTCCATCGGGGCTCATCACAACCATGCTGTCTGTTCCACCCTTTGGCAATTCACGGAACAACGGTTGATCGCTCCAGACGCGTAGCAGTCCATCCTCTTGAATGGTCACGAATGAGCAATCGTCCGGTCGGAACTTCGCCAAACAGACCGCGTCCTGATGAAATAGAGGGAGTGCAGCCGACAAGCCGGAGGGAACCGACCAGAACCTGCAAATCCGGTCGCCACACGATGTCAGCAACGTCTTTCCGTCAGCCGAAAAACTTCCGGAAGTTGCTCGATTGGCATGGATCATGGGTGTGCCAACGAGTGCCCCGGATTCAACATCAAACATTCGAACCTCGTTGAACCAACACGCCGCAATGAGACTTCGATCCGGATCAACGCAGAACCACTCAATGATTTGCGATCGTTCGAATGGGAACGTGATCGTTCGGGCGGGCAACCAGGTAGTTGTGTCCATCAATACCAACCGGTATTCATCGGGACAGACGATCAGATATCGATCGTTGCCTACGAATTGAGGTTGCTTTTGTGTCGAATGAAACAGTGCGAACTCGTGCCCGGGAACCACGACTGGAGAATAAACCAACTCGATATTGTCATCGCTGTCTAGTGACCAAACGCGACAATAGTCATAGTCACAAACGGCCGCTAGGAATTTTCCGTTCTGGCTAAAATGCAGTTCAACACCATTGGAACGGAGTTCAAACGGGGGTCGCGAGAATCGCTGCTCTTGGCAATCCCAAATCTTGAGTACGTGATCCGCGATCGCCAGAAATCGACCAGACGGATCAAACTTGAGCGCGGTGACCTTCGTCAATTCGGGTATCTGAATTCGCATTTTGCCAGAGGGAAAATCAAAGATTGCACAGCCAGCTTCACTGCCAACGGCCAGCAAATTTCCCTGCGGATTCCAATCTGCCGCCATGCAAACTAACTCGCCGTGCGGAAACAGTTGCTTTTGTTCTCGGTCGAAATCCAACAGCGATAACATCCCATCGGCGCGTCGAACAATAGCAAACTGGCCTGTGGGGTGAACGGTCATCGATCGTGCGTTATTGATTCCCTCGATCGCATGTTGCGGTCTGGGAACACTTCGGGCGTAAGACCAGAAGCGAGCGGCGTTTTCATGTCGGGCCTGCGGATCGTCTTTGATTCGATCATGGGCCGCAGCAAACCAGACCAACGATTCCGCAGGCCGCCCCAAATCGGCAGATTGAATTCCGCTGGAGATGTATGAATCAACCAAAGCGTGCTCGACTTCGCGACGGGCTTCCATCGCCGTGATCGCAAACCAGGTGGAGACGATTGAACTGATCAGCAAGATGCCGCTGATCGCCAGGATCGACGCCGCGAGGGAAGGATTGCGACGACAGAACCGCCAAACTTTTCCCAGGGTCCCAATCGGTCGGGCCGCAATCGGTTCGCCGACCAGAAAACGCCGCAAGTCATCTGCAAACTCTCCGGCCGTCCTGTAACGCGACTCTCGCGCCTTGCTCATCGCCTTGAGACAGATCGTTTCCAGATCGCGTGGGATCGCTGGCCGCAATTCGCGCGGGCGTGGCGGTTCGTCACCGATTACTTTTCGCAAGACAACCATCGAAGGGCCTTTGAATGGAACTTCTCCGGTCAGCATTTCGTACAGCACCACCCCCAGCGAATAAACATCGCTGCGGCGATCGACGCGGTGACTGTCTCCCGTCGCTTGTTCTGGGCTCATATACGACGGTGTCCCCAGCACTTGCCCGTCGGTGGTCATCGTCGCTTCGGCTTCGGAACGCAACGCCAAACCAAAATCGAGCAATCGCGCGGCGGGTGCTGTCGAAACTGAAGAAATCGAAACAGACGCTGGCTTGAGGTCGCTGGATGGTTGCTCAGATGTGCCCTGTCGATCATTCGAACTGTCGTTAGCTGGCAAGGAAACCATGATATTGCCCGGCTTGACATCGCGGTGGATGACTTTTAACGAGTGGGCATAGTGGAGTGCGTCGGCTACTTGGGCAACGAGACTGGCCGACTCCCGAAAGTCCAGGCGTCGTTCAGAAATGACTTGCCGCAAGGTCACACCCTCGACAAATTCGGAGATGATCGCGGGAATCCCGTCGATTTCTGATACTTCGTGTACCGCGACGATTCCGGGATGACGCAGTTGGGCTGCCGCCCGGGCTTCCCGATAGAATCGCTCGGCATCCGTCTTGCGTGCGAGCAGTGACGAATGGAGAAGCTTGACCGCAACGGTTCGTCCAAGCTCGACGTCTTCCCCCTTCCAGACAACACTGAAAGCGCCTTCGCCAACGGTTTCAATCAAACGAAACTTGCCGAACGATTGTGAGTTTGCAATCACCAGGTTCGAAGCAGCGGGTGTCAGCGATTGATCAACCACAATCGAACGACCGCATTGAAGGCAAGTTACCGGTTCGACGAGCGTTTCGTCACCGGTATCGAGAGATTGGCAATGGGGACAACCTTGGCTCACAAAGTACCTTGGTTTCGTTGGTTATCTAGTTTTGTAACGTTAGTTTATTCCGTTCGTATGATAGTCGAAATTTTTGTAAGTTGGAAATCCCGCTGTTTTGTATGGCTGTTCTTCTGGGCATCACTACACTTTTGACGATGAAGGAGTTAGAACCTGAAGGATTTTTGGGTGGAAGATTTCGGCGATAGATGGTTCTGGAGATGGGCGATCCTAGAGTTAGAGGACTCCAGGGATGGCGGATTCTGAAGTTAGAGGATTCTGAAGTTAGAGGATTCTGAAGTTAAAGGATTCTGAAGTTAGAGGATTCTGGGGATGGAGTGTTCTGGCGGTGGAGTGTTCTGGGTGTGGAGGATTTTGGGGGTGGAAAACAAATCCCGCAGGCTTGGAGATTGTCCGGCTTAATCATCCCGATTTTTCAAGCATTTTTTCGTTGCGG
>CALMEE010000006.1 GCA_937862885.1 uncultured Planctomycetaceae bacterium | reverse complement strand
AAGAGGCGGGCATTCGTGGCAATTTTCCAGCGGACAAACAAACCAGCGAAACGGCTCTCCTGTTTTTGCAGCTGATCATGCGCAAGCTTCGCCGTCCGAGTGCGGGAAGCGAACGCGGCGGACGAGCGGCAATTGTCGTACCCAACGGCACGTTGTTTGGCGATGGTGTTTGTGCGAGAATCAAGGAAGAATTGCTGAAGGATTTCAATTTGCACACGATTGTGCGACTGCCGAACGGCGTCTTTGCTCCTTACACGGCCATTCCGACTAACCTGCTGTTTTTTGATCGCAGTGGCCCAACCAAAGAGATTTGGTACTATGAGCTTCCGCTTCCTGAAGGTCGCAAGAGTTACAGCAAAACCAAATCGCTGCAGTACGACGAATTTGCTGACTGCGTCAAGTGGTTCCAGTCTAAGCGGCGTAAAGAAAATGATCACGCCTGGCGAGTTCCTGTCGCGGATGTCCTAAAGTATGACGACGCTAAAACGCTGATCTCCTGCAATCTCGATTTGAAGAATCCGAACAGGGCCGAGGCACTGGAACATCTTCCGCCGGAGCAACTTGTCGAGGATATTCTCGCCAAGGAGCGGCGGATCATCGAGATTATGGAAGAGATTCGGGCCGAACTGGCGGGGGAGGTTGGATGAAACGCACGTCTCGGAAGAAATCCACGCATTCCGATACCCTCCCGGCCATCGCTGCGGGCTACGATGATGTTCTGGCCGGTGTCGTTGATCTCCTGGAATCCGCCCGCCGCACGTCCGCCCGTGCCGTCAACGCCATCATGACTGCCGCTTATTGGGAAATTGGCCGACGGATTGTCGAAGGCGAGCAGCAAGGCGCGGAACGGGCTGAATATGGCGAGGGCCTTCTCAAGCACCTTTCAGACGATCTGCGTAAGCGATTTGGAAGAGGTTTTGGGCTGACGAATCTGAAGCAGTTCAAGAAGTTCTACATCGTCTATCGGGAGGTGGGAATAGGTCAGACACTGTCTGGCCTTTTGGAACCGACCGGAATCGGTCAGACGTCGTCTGACCATTTGGCAGAAGCAACTAGCCGCCAGATTTCCCAGACACCGTCTGGAAAATCCGGCGATACGCAGACACGGTCTGCGCAATTCGCGGATTCCGTAATTGTTCGCGCACCGTCTGAAGAATCAAGCCTCCGCCAGCTCTCCGCCCTGTTCCCGCTCCCTTGGTCGCATTACGTGCGGCTGCTCAAGGTCGACAAGCCCGAGGCCCGAAAATTTTACGAAAACGAAGCCCTGCGCGGCGGATGGAGTGTGCGTCAACTCGACCGCCAGATCAGCACGCTGTTCTACGAGCGAACCCTCGCCTCACGCAACAAAGGGGCCATGCTGAAAAAAGGAGCCATACCGCAAGACGGCGAAAGGCTCACTCCCGAAGAAGAAATTAAAGACCCGCTGGTACTTGAATTCCTCGGTTTGAAGGACGAGTATTCCGAAACCGATCTCGAAGAGGCTTTGATCCGGCAATTGGAATCGTTCCTGCTGGAATTGGGGGGCGACTTCACGTTTGTCGGTCGCCAGAAACGGCTGCGGATTGACGATGAGTGGTACCGAGTCGATCTTGTGTTTTTTCACCGCACACTGCGGTGTCTGGTGGTGATCGACCTAAAGGTCGGCAAGTTCACGCATGCCGATGCCGGACAGATGTTGCTCTACCTTGGTTACGCTGCCGAGCACTGGACTCGACCCGGCGAAAATCCTCCGGTCGGTCTGGTTTTGTGCGCCCAGCACAACCACGCTGTTGCCCATTACACGCTCGATCGGCTGCCCGATAAGGTGCTTGCCGCAGAGTACCTGATGACGTTACCAGACGAGAAAACTCTAGCAGCGGAACTGGAGCGAACACAGGCCGCACTCGAACGCCGCACCCCGCCGACGAAACGCAAAACGAAAAAGCGGAAGGGAGGCCGAAAATGAATGCCGACAAAAGATGGCCGGTTGTACATTTGGGGGAAGTCTTGGATCAATTTCGTGGTTACATCGCCCAACCAGAGCCGCGTCAATACCCCAAGCTTTCGGTGAAGCTCTATGGAAAGGGAGTCGTCCTTGATTCTCCTGCAGACGGTACATCGCTGAAGATGAAGCGTCATCAGGTGGCAAAGGCGGGTCAAGTTATTCTCTCTGAAATATGGGGCAAGAAGGGTGCAATTGGTATCGTGCCTGATGAAGGCGAGGGCGCTCTTTGCACCAGCCACTTTTTTCTCTTTGATGTCAATCGCGATAGAGTTGAGCCAGGGTGGTTGCACGCAATCTTTAGGGCAAATTATCTTCAAGAAGAGCTGGGCTCTCAGGCATTTGGGACAACCGGATACGCAGCTGTTCGTCCGAAAACATTGCTTGCAGCAAATATCCCGCTGCCACCGCTTGAGGAGCAGCGTCGCATCGTGGCCCGAATCGATAGCCTTGTCGCAAAACTTGACGAAGTCAGAATCACTAGGCAACTGCAAGTCGAAAAAGCAAACGCAATGCTTCGAAGTCGATTCTCTCAGATAACATTCCATGCTCCTCGTAAGAAGATGTCGATTGTTGCCCCGCTTGTTCGTAGGCCTGCGAAACTTGAAGTCGGCGATACATATCCAGAGCTAGGAATACGATCCTACGGTAAGGGCACTTTTCACAAACCCGCCTTGGATTATCTGGAAGTTGGCTCAAAGAAACTTTACAGTATCGAGCCGGGAGATTTGGTCTTCAGCAATGTATTCGCTTGGGAAGGTGCCATCGCAGTCGCTCAACCTGAAGATTCAGGTAGATTCGGCTCGCACCGATTTATCACGTGTGTACCAGACAAAGGTATTGCAACGGCTGATTTTCTTTGTTTCTATTTTCTGACGTCTGAAGGATTAGAGCGCATTGGAGCGGCCTCGCCGGGGGGAGCAGGAAGAAATCGAACACTGGGATTGAATAAGCTTGCTGAAATTGACGTTCCAGTGCCCCAGTATGACAGTCAAATCAAATTTGATCGCCTCATACTCAAAGTACGGGAAATGCGGCAGACTCTCGAGCGTTCAGACGCGGAGATTGACGCACTCGTTCCCTCGATATTGGATAGAGCATTTCAGGGAGGTTTGTAGGTGATGTTTGATAAGTTGCTTCGTGAATTGAAAAAGCTAGAACGTGGCGTATTGGTACCAATCCAGATTTCGGTGGACGACAATGGTCAATTGGATCGACAATGCCCCTCCAGGAAATGTCGGGCGACTTTCAAGATTTCTCTTGATGACTGGCGTGACAAAGTTCGAGACGACGTCGTATTCTGCCCGTTTTGTCGACACGAAGCTCCATCCACAGAGTGGAACACCAATTCCCAAGAAAATTACATCAAACGAGCCGGAATGGCTCATTTGAAAAAGATTGTCAAAAAGGCCATGGTTGAAGATGCTCGTTCTTTCAATTCACGCCAGCCTCGCGGTGGACTGATTTCCATATCGATGCAAGTCAAGCCTGAGAGCGCAGTGATTCTCATTCCACCAAAAGCAGCCGAAGAGATGCGGCAAGAATTTATTTGCGAGGAATGTGGTTGCAGATACAGCTCACTAGGCGCATCCTTTTTTTGTCCTTCCTGCGGTTCCAACAACGCGAGATCGACCTTCGCAGCGGCTGTCGAAGGAGTCCGAACAACGATTGCTCATCTACCAAATATCAGGCGAACTGTCGAAGAGGCTGCTGGAAAAGACGCCGCAGCAGACACTTGCCGACAATTGCTGGAAAACGGACTCGTTAAATTGGTTGCCTCGTTTCAACGTTTTGCCGAGGCGATGTTCGAAGTTGCACCTAAAACTACAAGTGTCAAGGTTCGCACTAATCTCTTCCAGAATCTTGCGGAATCGACGGTCGTCTGGAAAGCAGCGATAGGCATCGGATATGAAGATGTTTTGGACCCCCGCGAGATGGAGCAACTCAATCTATTTTTCCAACAGCGCCACAAGCTGAACCATTGTGAAGGCGTAATCGATCAGGCGTATATCGACAAGAGTGGGGATCGAACCTACCGAATCGGTCAACGCTTGGTGATCCAAGAGCCAGCGGTAATGCGATTGGCCGAACTTGTTGAGAGGCTGGCAAATGGATTGACCTCACATATTGCCAGCTTGGGACAACCATGAATCCAAAAGCAATGATTGATTCTGTATCAAGAATCCAACAGAAGACACAGTAATGACCAACAGTAGTCCAAGGACGTTCGGCGAATTGCTCCGGGAAAAGCGGATAGAAAGGGGATTTAGTTTGCGCAAATTTGCACAGGCGGTTGGTGTCAGCCCCACCTACCTTTCGCAGGTCGAGCAATCGAATGTCGATCCTCCGACCGCAGATCGAGTCAAACGGATGGCCGAATTGCTTGATGAAAACGTGGACGAGTGGACAGCTTTGGCTGGTCGAATTACGGAGGACTTGCCGGAAATCATTCATGACGCTCCTACACAAGTGCCGGATATTCTAAGAGCACTTCGTGGCATGTCTCCGGAACAACTGAGGAAGATTCGGAAGGCAGTGGAAGAGCTAAAACGACAACCCGGCGATGAGGGAGGCGAGTCCAGTGAAAAGTAATTGGAGTTCCAAAGGACGGAAATTGCGATTTATGCGAGACCACGAGTTTGAAGAGGAAGCGAGTTTGCTCCTTGCCGAATACGGCCGAAAATACTCACCAGTTATCGATCCACCTGTTCCAGTTGATGAGATTGTCGAGCTGTACCTCGAACTCAAACTCACCTTTGACGATTTCGTTCAAGAGTTTGGCGTCGACGATGTTCATGGTGCACTATGGGTAAATGAGCGGCGTGTCGGAATCGACCAGCGACTGGAACCCACCGATAATCCCGCCATGCTCGGTCGTTACCGATTTACTTTGGCTCATGAGGCTGGTCACTGGCGATTGCATCGACACCTGTTTCAACGGCGAGCAAACCAGTTGACCCTACTGCCAGAGAATGCCCAACGTCCTGAGTACATTTGTCGGTCAAGCGATAACGACCCAATCGAGTATCAGGCCAATCGATTTGCGTCCTGCCTGTTGATGCCACGTGAATTCATTAAACGGGCTTGGCATCAATGGCGAGGGAACATGGAGCCAATTTACCTGGAGGATTTGCTTGAAAGAAGTCAGCAGATTCTAACCGCTGAACTCTTGCGGCGTGGCGGGATGAAATCAGGAGAAAAAGCAACTGAGAATATGTTGTTTGAATATGCCTGCCGTCCGCTGGCGGAACAATTCGAAGTTTCCACGGATGCCATGCGCATCCGATTGGAAGGAATGAAATTACTGGTACGAAAACGAGAACCCTCGTTATTCGACTAATTTTTTTGACCCTAGTGTTTACTGTTCATCGAACGGAGACACATTTTTGGAAAGGAGGCCTCTATGGCCGGCAATTTTGATCCCAAACGCGTTCTTCGCCAAATCTCCAACAACCTTCTGAATGATCTTTTCATGTCCCATGGACATGAAACAGCAATTCCCTGGGATGATCTCACAGAAACAGAGATCGAGCCAGTGTTTTTCTATTGGCAGGAGATGGACGAATCGGAGCGGCGAGAAATCGAAATCGTGCTTCACGAAGTCAACGATATGGCAACTGGCGATGAAGGAATCCGAGCCATCATTGAGGAAGCGGTTCGACAAGGTAATCAAACCTTGATTGATGAGTTGGACACCTACGAAAGCCGATACGACAAAGCAGTATGGACCTATTTGCGGGCCAATGATTTATGGAATTTG
Organism: uncultured Planctomycetaceae bacterium; assembly: GCA_937862885.1. GTDB lineage: Bacteria > Planctomycetota > Planctomycetia > Pirellulales > Pirellulaceae > CALMEE01. The sequence goes on along the minus strand of CALMEE010000006.1, from coordinate 26,271 downwards.
GCTGTGCGTTTTGCACGTGCTGATAGCATGTCAAGGGGTAGGTATTGGATCAAACGATGCGATATCCCCAACTTCCAGCCGGAAACGTCCAGCGATCGTATCAGGGAATTAGAACTGGCATTCGCGGCCTTCTTCGTTGCTTCGCAGGCCAGAGGTCGATACTGTCAGATTGAACGTTACACTCGAGCAAGTGGTTCACACTATTTTTTCGCATACTTGGACGATTACGCTGACACGTATGTCACTTTAGATGACGCAGGGGAATTTGACCGAAGACCGGAACGTCGAGCCTTTGAACTCGTCTTGGTTTACGACCAAGAAAACGGTTCGCTGGAGATGTTCGTGCGTGGCGGCAAGAAAGTTTACATTCCCATCCAGGAAATTTTTTGCCGTGTCATCCTGGGAATTGAAATTGGGCCAGAGGATCGCAATTCCCATCCTTATGAACTCAACGGTTTGATTCGACGCGATTTTCAGTTTGCCACCGATCCCGCTGACGGAATCGTGTCCGTGCGAGTACGAAAACTCAGGTTAAACGTCAAAGGATCTCCCGGCAGACGAATTACCTTAGAGGCGAACGCGGACGGTAGCCCTGATGACATTTATGATATGCTAGATCGCTATTTGAACCAGCAGCGTCTCCCCTTGTCGATCTTGGATGTCACGCAGGTGGGGTTCAAATTCAGCTTCGATCAGGAGTTGGAGACTCTACCCAAGTCGCTCTCGTTCGAGCTTTCGTCGCCGAATTCCAGCAATTTGAAAAGCAAACCTGAGGCTGCCAGAGAATTGGCGGAAAAGTATTTGAGATTGTGGGGAGTGGATCGTGTCCAAATTACTCAGCAAGCTTAGTCTTCTGTTGACCGAGGAACAGCCTTCCTTGACCTGGCACGATGTTGAGGAGTTGCTGGGTTCTCACCAGCATTTTTTGCTTGATGCGAAAGTTATCGTTCCAACACGGCCGGCCTCGAACGTGGCCTGTGATGCTTGTCACTTAGGACATGTGGAGGAAGTGGTTCGAGTGAAATTGCACGATAGCCGAGTGGTTTTTCGAATTCCGTGCGAGGAGGCAGGTTGGGTGGAAATTGCGGAAGAAAATCTTCGGCGCTGGACGATAGATTTTCGGTGCCTTGTACGAAACTTGGCACTCGGGTTGTCACCTGCTGCATCGCCGATCGAATTACTTCCTGGTTTGGCATGGTCGATTGGCGCAGTCCAGATTGAGGGCAAGGTCTACCGATTAGTCTTGTTGAACAACACGCAAGTTTTGACGAAGTCTCAGTCTTCGGAACTACGTTACAAGGTTATTCCGACCGGGACAATTCTAATTGCAATTGGTGACCAACTGTTTGATGAGACTGGGTTCGCAGCCGCAATGCCGCTTTTCTCGGCATTCGAAGCGGAGGAAGATAGATTGGTACTGCGTGCAGAGTTTCTCTGTGAAATGGTCATTTCCCAGTCAAATGAAGCCGAGCAAATCTTTAGGCTCAGAGGCGAATTTTGGCAACTAAGGTACGGCGGAACCACAGTTTTCGTGAAAGGCACTGTCGGTTTAGGTTACATAGCCCGACTGTTAACCGAACCGAATCGGGACATCACTGCCGTTCAGTTGTTGGCAGCTCGAGCCGGAATTGATCCACTGATTACTATAGGTTCATCGGGTGAGGTTTTGGATGAACAGACAAAAGCGGAGTATGGCCGCCGCTACCGGGAATTGTTGCAAGAACTTGAGGAAGCAAGAGCAAACAACGACTTTGGCCAAATTGACCAATTGGAGAAGGAAAAAGATATGCTAACCAGCGAACTTGCTCGCGCTTTCGGTTTAAGTGGCCGTTCTCGAAAGAAGACAGATGCCGAAAAGATTAGAAATTCCGTTTCGATGGCAGTAGCTCGCGACATACAGCGAATCAACGAGCATCACTCGGAATTGGCGCGTCATTTGACAGTATCAATCACGTCCGGCCAGGTTTTTCGGTATGCCCCAGAGAAAGACATTTGTTGGGTGGTTTGAGTCGGATTGCCGTCTGGTCGAGAAGCCAATTGCCAGAGATTTCCTTGAGAATTCGCCGGTGTGAGGTAATGACACTTCAATGATTACACAAGTGATTGCCCCACTAGAACCGAGTTCTGCTCCCGCAACTGAATCAAGGGCATCAAACTTTGTTTGACCCTTGGGTTATACCAACAGGCCGACGCCTCAAAACGTCGGCCTGTTCGCGTTTCTGGCCCCTGTTTTCCAGGCATTTCGCCAAACTCTCGCCTCTCAAACTCTCTCGTTTTCGCCCCCGTTCTGAATACCAGCGCGAATGCTCTGGGGAGACTTATCGCCCCTTCTCGCCCCAACTCTCGGCACTCTCTAAGTCTCTGGAGGGTGAGGTTATACCCGTGTTGCGACCGCTAATCCAACATTTTCAATTGATTTGAGTCCGACGGACGAAAACTAACCGCTTTCAAGTTTTCCAATAATTTGGATGATGGGCGATACATTCAAGATCAAATCTACGGACGATTGAATTGATTGAAAAGCTCCTGCCGAACTATACCGTCGGAGTTTACGCAAACTCTGATCTCGCTCGGCAGGAGCAAGTTTCTATTTATTGCAAGTGGCAAACCGGGAAAGTTAGTGGTCGTGAGCGACCTCTTTAAAGTTCCCGGAATAGGGAGTGCCGTTGACAACACCAGAAATTGAGCCTTCGTATTCCATCACGGTTCCCAAATTCTCATGCTTGCCAACGAAACGAGAGGACTTGCCGGAGGAGTCGCCGTCCTGCGGTGTCGGGGCTAGCGATACTTGAGTTGCCGGATCCTTGATCACCAATAAGACCTCGGTTGCGTCGATGGCTACGGCTGTTTTCTCGTCGTCACCCAAGATGTAAACGGTGGCTTCCTGCTTGTCGTGATTGACCGTGAATTCGACATGGAATTTCCCGCCTCCCCAATCGGCGACCACTCCGCCATGAGGCCCCTCGCCATGAGAGTGGCCCTCATCGTGAGACTTGTGAACCGTGCCGTCGTCGTGAACGTGCTCGCCGGACGTCGAACTTTTCTTTGCCTCTTGAGAATCTGGTTTACTCGAACTGCAACCGCCAAACGTGCCCATGGCAGCGATAGCGATCAAAATTAGATACTGTTTGTATCTCATCAAACTTCTCCTTGAAAATGGTGGTATTGAAACAGTTTCGGTCCCTTACTAATCTCCCCCACCGTGAGATATCAGTTCGGGAAATAGTCCTAAATCTCCTGCGACTTGTCGCGATTTGCGATGCGGACAGCATCTTTGCCGCTGAATCTCCAAAACAAACCTGGATGAATCAAGAATTCGCAAAAGGTTGATGTGAACAAACCGCCCAGAATGACGGTGGCGACCGGATATAAAATTTCTCGCCCCGGCTCCTGACCGCCGATTACTAACGGAATGAGCGCAATTCCTGCTGTCAATGCCGTCATGAGTACGGGAGCCAACCGCTCCAAGCTGCCGCGCAAAATCGTTTCTTGCGAAAAAGGTAGTTGGTCTTCCCTGAGCAGATGAATGTAATGGGTCACCAGCAGAATTCCGTTTCGCACGGCGATACCACCCAGTGAGATAAATCCAACTAGGCTGGCTACCGTCAAATCCTGCTGAGTTACGACCAATGCCAAGACACCGCCAATAAATGCTGTCGGCAACGCGTTGAGCAACTGCAAAACGATCCGCACCGATGGCAGCAGCACCATCAATACGACAAAGATTCCGAAGAGGGAAACACAACTCAGGATGAGGATGGTTCGCGTCGCACTCTGCTGACTTTCGAACTGGCCAGAGTATTCGAGAAAATACCCTTCGGGCAAGTTTAACTCTGCATTTAATCGCTGCTTGATCTCGGCCACGGCACTCGACAAATCCCGCCCTTGTGTATTGCAACGAATGACAATCCTTCGCCGGGCATTCTCGCGGTTTACCGCATTCGGGCCGACGCCAACTTCCACGTCTGCGATATCATTGAGTTCAATTTGGCCACGGCCATCGGGCAAATCGACGCGTAGTCGCCCCAGGTTGGCGTAATCCGTTCGATAGGCCTCTTCCAATCGAATCAACAAATCGAAACGCCGCTGGCCATCGAGAACCTGCGATACCACCTCGCCTTGCAAAGCCGTTTGCAGAATTTGTGCCACATCGGCTCGAGTTAATCCGTGAAAGGCCAGATCATCAGCACGCAAGCGGATGTGAAGTTCATCCGTCTGTTTGATGGGCTCGATCACGGGCGGCGTGACGCCCTCGACTGATTGAATACTCTTGCTGGCTCGATTGGCGTATTCTTGCAGTTTATCCAGATCGTCGCCAAAAATTTTGATTGCGATTTGGGCATACACTCCCGACACCATATGACTGATCAGGTGAGCCAGTGGTTGCTCTACTTCCAGATCGACACCGGGCACTTCTTCCCTGAGTTCATCCAACAGTTTCTTGATCACATCGGCGCGGCGCAGGTGAATGTTCGGGTTAATACTCAGAATGTATTCACTGGCATTGACCGGCATGGCATGCTCGTCCATGGTGGCACGACCCGTTCGTCGGACGAAATATAGGATAACTCCATCGGGATTGTCCGGACTCTTTTGGAACGAGCGAAATTTGGCGTCGATAATGCTCGAAACTTGGTTGGAGGCATTGAGTGACGAACCGGGCGGCAGCGTGACATTGACCTGGACGCTGCCTTCATCGAACTCCGGCAAGAAACTGCTTCCCAAGTGCGCGAATTGCCAGCCCGCGATGGCGACCGCAATCCAGGTTACCAAGAGCAATGGCCCAGGGATGGCCATGCTCAGTCGTATCAGGTGACTTGCAAGCCACTTGAGAACCCTCAAAAGCATTCCATCTGACTCACGATGTGTCGCTTTTGATTTTGGCAACAAATAAAACGACAGGACTGGCGTCAGCGTGAGGGAAACCAAAAGCGACGCCAGAATGGACACAATATAGGCAATGGCCAGCGGTTCAAATAATCTGCCAGCCACACCAGAGATCGCGAATAAAGGGAGGAATACCAAAATCACTACCATGGTTCCAAACACAATGGCGCTGCGTATTTCGCGACTTGCATCAAACACAACTTGAATTGCTGGTCGCGGGTTCTCCAGAGAGTTATTTTCCTTTAGTCGTCGAAAAATATTCTCGACATCCACGATCGCATCATCCACCAGTTCGCCCATGGCAACGGCAATGCCACCGAGAGTCATCACGTTGATTGTCAAAGAAGTGTCGAACAAATTACTCAAAACCCGAAACACGAGTGTGGTCAGCACGAGCGACATGGGGATCGCAGTCAGGGTGATAAAAGTCGTGCGAAAGTTTAACAGGAACAGAAATAGCACGATAATTACCAGCGATGCGCCGATCACCAGTGCTTCACCCACATTAAAGACACCTCGATCAATGAAGTTCCGTAAGCGAAACAGCTCGCTGTTGACCACGACATGCGCTGGCAACGAAGATTGGACTTCTTCAAGTGCCGCCGCAATGTTATCGGTCAATCGGCGCGTGTCGCTGTGCGGCTGTTTCACGATGGTGAACACCAGACCCGGATGCCCGTCGACGGCCCCGTCCCCACGCTTGAACTCGGCACCTTCCACTACTTTGGCCACGTCGCCCAGCAGAACAGGCCGGCGATCCGTGATCTTTACAGGAACTTTGGCCAAGTCGGAAACGACTCGCTGGCCGGTTGGCCCAACTCGTCCCAGTATTCGAATTGGACGCTCGGACTCACCTGTAATCGCGTAGCCACCGCTGGTATTCAGATTGCTCCGCTCGAGTGCTCGTTCCACATCCTGAAGCGTCACGTCGTAATCAATCAACGCCAGCGGGTTAACCAGCACTTGATATTGCTTACGGTCGGCCCCCTGTAAAAAGACTTCCGCAACCCCTGGAACTTTCAGAAGGCGGGGGCGAGCCACCCAGTCACCCAGCGTGCCAAGTTCCAGTCGCCTTCGAAGCTCATCAGGAAACGTCACCGGGTGCGTGGTTTTGCCGATGGTAACCTCGAAGTTCCGTTGCTGGTTATTAGCGAGAAGGTTCTCACTGATGGAGGGTAATGCGGAAAAGTCAAGCCGCTTCCAAGTTCGGAGATCACGCCGATCAATGGGCTGCCAGATTTTGACCTCGACAAGTTCGCTGTCCGTGCCCAACAACTCGGCCAACAGGTTTGTTTCTCCCACCGGAGCCAACTGCCCACCGCCTGGGCCATTCTGGAAATACATTCCGGCCACGACGATTTGACCCATGATCGATGAGGGCGGAGTCATCTGAGGGACAATTCCAGGCGGAAGTATGCCGGACAGAGAAGACAGGCGTTCCTGAACGGTTTGCCGGGCCGCGCGAATTTCTGTCTCCCAACCGAACTCAATGTAGATGACGGCCAGCCCAGCGGTGCTTTGACTGCGAACGGCCTCGACGCCACTGGCACCCAGCAAAGCCACCTCGATCGGCTGAGTGACCAATGTTTCCACTTCTTCGGTTGCCATCCCCGGACATTCGGTCAGCAAGATCACTCGGGGGCGATCCAAATCTGGAAACACGTCGATGGACATTGTCGTTGTCAGGTACGATCCATAGACCAGCAGGATCAAACTGATAATCACGACCAGGAAGCGATAGCGAAGAGATAATCGAATGACGGAGTCAAGCATGATAAATGTTTTCCTTAATGTGCGGCGTGGGTCGTTCCGTCAGCGTGGACGTGTATGTCCGCTCTCATACCACTGGCCGCTTGGGCTTTCAGCACGCGATTAAGCGACGATGCCGAGCCTTGGGCCAAGTATTGACCGGGCTGGATCGTGCCGTCATTAGCGATCACGACACGCAATCGATCTTGATGCAACACTCGGACTGAAATCCGATTGAATAAATCTCCGTTTTGCTGGAACACGTAGGCCTCGGGGCCTTCGAAGACAACTGCTTCTGCTGGTAATACAATGACGTTGGTCAACTCTTCGACAGGGACTTGAATGCGCACCCGTTGTCCAGGTCGATATCGCCAGAGGACAAAAAGTCGATTGCCCTTCTCGTAAGTGCGGAATTGATTGAGTAGCGGCACAAAGAAATCGAACGTTCGCAAGTTGGCATCGGTAGTGTTTGCCAGATGGCGAATCTGAAACTCCTGTGCTTGCTCTGGCCAATCCTGAGTGGTATCGTCCGTAAAATCGATCTCCAGTTTCCAGCCTCGTTCGGCAGCCCGTGCCAAGGCTGACGACTCCTTCTTGAATGCGATACCTTTCAAGTACAGCGTGTTGTGATTGGCCAAAACTGCCAGCAACTGGCCTGCATCCACCTGCTGTCCCAAGCTGACCTGAAGCGACTGAACCTCGAAAAACCCTGACTCGAACAAATTTAAAGAGTCAAGCTCAAAGCTGACGGTAGTGAACTCCATTTCCGGCTTGGTCATTTCAGGGACAAAAATATCGATCTTGGTTAAGAACTCGCCCGATTCAATTTGTTTGAGATGATCTGCACTCAAGCCTCGTGAAAGAAGATCCTGTCGCTGGCCCTCGATCAGGCTGTTTTGCCGGTTGATTTGTTGCTCGAGTTCAATCAGCCGCGAACCAGGTACTGCCCCAGAATCCGCGAAGGGGCGCAAACGATTAATTTCCGTTTTTAGGATTTCAACTTCGCGAACAGCCTTAAAAAGATCGAGCTGGGCTCGTTGGAGATAGTCGCTGATCAAACGAATGCTGAACAAAGCCTGCCCAGGTTGAACGATGTCACCTTCGAGTGCATGAACCTTGGTAATCACTCCAGCAAGTGGGGACGTAATACCGTTGTCGGTGATGCCCGGCCGATCAACAATCACACCAGGAACATCAATTGTTCGCCAGTAGTTTTCTGGCTTTGCCGGCGCAGCCCGCAGTCCGAGATTTTGTCTTGCTTGTTCACTGAGTTTCAAAACCAGAATTTCCTCGGCGGGTGGTTCCAGCTCTGCCTCCATCGCCCCCGAGTCTGTCGGTTTATTCCAGATTGTCAGCCATGAATCGCGGGTGAACCAGGCTCCGGCACCCAGCCCCGAGATCACGACCACGTAAGCAACCCATTGATATATTTTGTTATTCAACTTGAAGCGCATGATGCTATCCAAATGCAATTGAGCAACTGCAACGACGAACGAACCGTTCAGCGATCGAATGCAGAAAATTAGAAACAGCACAGCCCAAACAACGGGGTGCTACAAAGCAACGCCAAGAAGGGCGAGATTTTAAATGCGCAAGCAGAGAATCTGCAGATAGAGCGCGCATCGCTCTTGTGAGAATGGCCCTTTTTGGGCAACAGGTAGGATGGGTGGGACACTAGGTGTCGGCTGAGGCCAATCGACCACAACAAATGCAACCCAATCCAGGCCGACCTTTACTAAGTCTTGCTGAACCGTGGGCAAGTAGTGGAGTTCTTGTGCTGCGACGTAGATTGCATCGCAGTCGTGACCGCATGGAACTTCCTCATCGCAACTCGCGGCATCGTGCGAATGCTCGGAGGTCGGTTGTGGATGCTCAAGTCCTCGGTTTTGCGCGACGTGATCGAGACAATGTTCGTGCAAGTGACGACCATCAAAGTGTTGATGAACATGTACGCCGGTGTGAAGATGCGGTCGTTCTGAATGCCCATCGGGCGTCGTTCCTGTATGTTCATGCGGACAGCCCATTGCAATTGCCTGATTGGCAAGCAACAAGGCGATCAGCAAAAAACAGAAAAAACGACGAAACACAGTAAACCTCAAAAAAATTTGAAAAGATCCCGGTCAGGATACTTCTGCATCAAAATCTTAGCTTGAGGGAGCAGCGGAGTCAACCTCAACGAATAGTTCGCCTTTCTTTCGTTCTTTTCATGATGAATTTTGACAATAATCGGATGAGTCCGGGACCCCCCCGATTAAATCGGCATAATCGCGATAATCGTTACCTCAACGGACGGATTAACCTGCCGTTACCGGAAATGTCGATACCATCCTTCGTACCGTCGCAACCAAATCTTTAGGAAGAAAATTCAGGATCATGAGTTATGAAAATCCATGGAATTGTTGTTGTCACGGTAGTTTTCGTCGTCGCGGCGGGTTGCCGCTCGACCCCTCCGTTGCCCGTATCACAGCATAGCCAACGGCCAATTCATCCATCTCCCTCTTCCGTGACGCTTCGAGATCCTGCCTCGGTTGGACATGTATCCTATGAACAGTCGGAAAGTCAACTTGATGGAAAGACGGTTCGCGCAGAAGTGTCGAGCTTTACCGATGCGATTTCCGTAAACTCCGGTGATACCCAGCGGACAATCACGCTGTCAGAATTACAAGCATTGGCAATCGAAAACAATCCGACGATTCAAGCCACTGCAGCGACGACGCAGAAAGCGGCCGGGTATCTGACCCAAGTTGGGTTGCGCCCTAACCCGACGGTCGGATACCAAGCTGTACAGCTAGCAGATCAGGGCACCGACCAGCATACGCTTTTTTTCGAGCGGCAATTTATTCGCGGAGGCAAGCTTGAACTCAATCGACAGGTGCTCAATGAGGCACTTAGAGCGCAACGATTCGAGCTGGATGCGCAGCAGATTCGGGTGCTGACGGATGTCGAGATCAAGTTTTACGAAGTCTTGGCAGCTCAACGGCGAGTAGAGTTAGTGAGTGAATTTGGCGGTGTCGTTGAAAAGGGGATGGAACTTTCTGAAACCAGATTTCGCGCTCAGGAGGGAACCAAAGTTGATGTACTTCAAGCAAAAATCCAAAAGAACGAAATAGACCTTGCTCGGCAACAAGCCGAAATTGCGCTCACCACGGCATGGACAGAATTGGTGGCGATCGCGGGAACTCCAGGCTTGCCACTGATGCATGTCTCGGGCGATTTGCCCGAGCAGGCGGAGCGTCTCGATTGGAATTCATTGGCATCCGAGATCGTGGCAAACAGTCCAGAGATGCAGGCGGCTCGTTCGAGAATCGCTCGAGCCCGAGCTAATTTAACGCGGCAAGGCGTTCAAGCGATTCCAAATGTCACGGCCCAAATCGCTGCAGGGGTCGATAACTCAACAAACTCTGGATTGATAAACTTGCAGGTCGGTGTGCCACTGACAGTTAATAATCGGAACCAGGGCAACATCTCAGCGGCACAAGCTGAATATTGTCGCTCCGTCAAGGATGCCGAACGCATCGAATTGTCGATCAAGGCACGATTGGCAGCCATATCACGCGAATACGATTCGGCCTTGGCAGCAGTGGAACAATTCTCCCTAGAAATCTTACCCAGTGCGATGGAGTCGCTGCAATTGGCGGATGTATCGTACAAAGCTGGCGAATCGAGTTTCGTCCAAGTATTGGTCGCGAGAAAAACGTTCTTTGATTCAAACATCAGTTTTCTGGATGCACAATCGCAGCTGGCTCAGGCGCGTGCCAAGTTTGCAGGCTCGACGTTGACCGGCGCACTGGATTCAGTCATCGATGAAAGCGGCGACGATGGTCTCCGCGATCAAGCATTGGATCAACAGTAGTTCTTAACGACAAGGTTTTTCAGTTCCCGGAGTCAGTCTTGCTTGAGACTGGTCGAAGCAAAATCGCAGTGCGTAATGTGCGGTTACTCCTGCCAGCGAATGGCGACAATGGTAGCGTGGCCACTTCCCCCGGAAATCAATGCAAATGCGATTTCGCTTTCTCTTAAATTCCGGGGAATTTACGAATTTTCGTTTGCTACTTTGAAGGAAATTAAACTGACAAACATCTAAGCTGTTATCCTTCCGAACATTGAAGGCAAGCTCATTAGCGAATCGGAAGCCAATTGCAGTAATTTCAAACGATTTGCAAAAAGCATCCATAGGACGTGAGCTGCTAAGATCAGTTGATGAGTTAAAAAGATAAAGAACGTTCGATTTGATAGAGGCGTGACATGTTCGAAAGCCCGCAGAATCCTACGACAGATTCGGTTCAACTCGTAGTCCTTGCGAACCATCGTCACTTTCTTGGTTTTCTCAAAACGCGATTGAGAAATCATGAGGATGCTGAGGACATCCTCCAAGACGCCCTCGTCAAGGGATTAGAGAAGGCTGGCGAAATCCGAGACGAAGAAAAGATCATCTCCTGGTTTTATCGACTATTGCGTAATGCTATCACTGATCACTATCGCCAGGTTGCCGCAAGCCAACGGGCATTGAGCAAGTTTTCACTGCAAGCGCACGAGGCCATTTCGGCTATCGAAAACGAGCGAACGATTTGCGATTGCTTCAATAAACTCGTTCCGCTATTGCGGACTGAGTATTCTGATATGATCCGCCGGGTTGATCTCGACGGGGAAGCGATGGTCTCTGTTGCAAATGGACTTGATGTGTCACAAGGCAACGCCCGTGTGCGACTCCATCGCGCTCGGACGGCACTTCGGAATGAGTTGAAGCAATTCTGCGGTAAATGTGCCGATGCCGGTTGCCTCGACTGCACTTGTTCGCGTCGAGAGGAAGCCGCTCCCAAATAGTTTGCTCTATTCCTCGATTTCTGCCAATCTTCTCAGTTCTGGTGTAACACTCCACCAGTTCGTCCGTCTGCTTCTTGAAAATGACCTGATTCTCCATGTCGCGTTGGAATGCCGTGCGTCGCCCAATTGAAAAAAGGTCATAATGAGAAACCGAACGCTTTAGGAGGAGCATGACAATGAACTCTTCACGACAATACAAGACGAATCTCCGTTGCGGAGCCTGTATCGCGACGTTAAAGCCGTATTTGGATCAGGCTCCGGATGTGGACAGATGGGAAGTAGACTTGGCCTCGCCCGACAAGGTACTTACGATCGAAGGCAAGGTAGCACCGGAGAAAGTTATTGAGTTAGTTTCGCGGGCAGGCTACCAAGTACTTGGCGAAATTGCTGAGAAAACAGTTCCGGTGGTCGAGTCACATTCCGCTGATTCGCCAGCGGCGATCACCTACTTTCCGCTTCTACTACTTGTCGCGTTCCTGTTCGTAATAGTGGCACTGATCGAATTGCGTATTGGCAGCTTCGCCTGGGGCCGGGCCATGGGGAACTTTATGGGCTCGTTCTTCTTGGCATTTTCATTCTTTAAGTTGCTTGATCTGAAGGGATTCGCTGGCAATTACCGAAGCTATGACGTGGTCGCTCGAAAATTTCCGTTATACGGATATGTCTATCCGTTCATCGAGCTGATTCTAGGAATTGCGTACATCTCTGCTTTTCAGCCGTTCGGGACAAACCTACTGACGCTTGTAGTTATGTCTGTCAGCAGCATTGGAGTCATTCAGAGCTTGCTAAACAAACGGAAAATTCGTTGTGCGTGCCTTGGCACTATTTTTAATCTTCCTATGTCCACTGTGACGCTGGTAGAAGATGGGCTGATGGTTTGTATGGCCGTATTGGCTTTACTGGCCGGAGGGCACTAATCGAGAAGCGACAACTAATTGGAAGATTTTTCCCCCTGTTTTTTGCTTGGATTTCATGGGTTTCAAATTAATTCGCCTGCCACCGTGAAGGAAATCAATCCGGCAGACATCCAACTGGACAGCAGTGTTTCTCGGGCTTGAGTTCTGCAGTGCGCGCCGAGATTAAGACATTTTCCCGAGTCAACACAGGATGGAGAAATAAAAAATGAAGATTTTTAAGCGTTACCTAATTGGTTCAGGGCTGATCGCAACGGTTACTGCCATCGTTGCTGTGGGTTGCAGTCAACCGTCGGCGCAGACGGCAAATCAGTCAAGTGCGACAGTTCCAGCAACCGTGAGTCCGAGAAAGTCCGAAAACCTGGACGAGGAACACCCCCATGTGCCGGGTGCTCATGGCGGAATCATTATTCCAATCGGCGCCGACAGTTATCATGCCGAGGCGGTCGTTGAGAAAGACGGCCAGTTACGGCTTTTCATGCTTGGTGCGGATGAAACTCGGATTCATGAAGTTGACATCCAGCCTGTAAAGGCTTTCGTCAAAGCGTCTGGAGAGACGGACGCCGTCCCGATCGAAATGAACGCGACACCTCAGGATGGTGACACTCCGGGCAAAACTTCTCAGTTTGTCGGTAAACTTCCGGAGACGGCCATTGGACTGGCGATCGATGTAACGATACCCAATTTGCGAATTGGAACAGAGCGATTTCGAGTTGGTTTCACTACAGCCATCCAAGTGCATGATACGGGAATGCCAGCCGGTGTAACCGGTGAAGAAGAACAGAAACTCTACTTTACCGCCGCTGGCAAATACACCGAAGCTGATATTAAGGCTAACGGAAACCTTACGGCGAGTGCAAAATTCAAAGGTTTCATGTCGAAGCACGATATGAACCCCAAGCCGGGAGAATTGATTTGTCCTGTCACCTTTACCAAGGCCAACCCGAAAATTGAATGGCAAGTCAATGGCAAGAAGTACCTGTTCTGTTGCCCTCCATGTGTCGATGAGTTTGTGCGAATGGCTAAAGAAGAGCCTGAAAGCGTTCTGGAGCCTGAGGAATACATCCAAGGCGAAAGGAAACCTGCCAAACAAGAAGACTCAGCGGTCAAGGAAACCGAAGCCAAATCGACAGGAGATATTGATCCGGAGATTGCGAACGCATTAGCCCAATTAAGTCCTGAAGATCGGGCCGTGGCCGAATCTCAGAAGTATTGTGCTGTAGCGACTAGCAGTGCGCTTGGCTCGATGGGTACTCCCATTAAAGTTGAAGTCAACGGCGAACCAGTTTTTTTGTGTTGCGAAGGGTGCCGCTCCAAGGCGCTGCGACAACCAGAGGAAACCCTGGCCACTGTCGCCAAACTTAAGCAAGCGAATTCAGGCAAGGAATGATGGATGCGTCGCATTTTCATTTTAGTCAGTCTGGCTTTTGCCACTCTAGTTTACGCTCACGAAGGACACCGCCCGCTACCGACTCGGGGAATGGAGGTCGATGCAGAGACAGGCAAAATGGTTCTCACGAAGACTTCGCGAGATTTGTTGGATGTTCAGACGGCCGAAGTTACATCAAAGCCGTTCGAGCATACGATCTGGACGTACGGCTCAATCGTCGTTCCGTGGAATCAACACGCTGTCATTGCCTCACCGTTGGCAGGCCGAATTGTCGACTTAAAAGTCAGTCCGGGCGAAACGGTACAAGCCGGGCAAGTGGTGGCGGTGATGGAAAGTTTGGAACTCGAGCAATTGGTGCTCGAACTTCGTGCAGCCCAAGTAGACCTCCTGCTATCCGAGAAACTGGTTGCCAATCTTGGTCAGGCCAGCCAAAGCGGTGCAGTCCCGGGCGCGAGATTGCGTGAATCGCAATCAAAGTTAGAACAAGATCGGGTGGCCATTGAATTGGGACGTGCAAAATGGCAAGCGTTAAGACTCCCAATTGTGACCTTAAACACAATCTTGAGGTCTCCCGAGACCGAGCATCGTCAGTTGCTCGAGTTACGAACTCCCATCGGCGGAGTCGTCACCCATGCTGATTTGTCGATGGGCAAAAACGTTGACCCGAAAGAGCATCTGTTTGAAATACTTGATTTGAGTCGCGTATGGCTGAAGATTCAGGTGCTCGAGAAAGATCTGACTAAGGTAGCTGTTGGGCAACAAGTTTCGTTCCAACGGACCTCAAGCAAGGCAGTTCCGGTTGTGGGAACCATCGACGTTGTCGGTGCGAGTCTTGATTCAGAAAGCTACCAGGGAACCGTGTGGGCGACGCTTGAGAATGGCACATCCAATGGCGTTTCACTTCTTCCGGGTGTGACGGGAAAAGTTCAAATCAATATCGGCGGCAACTCCGGGCAGCTGGTGATTCCTTTCTCATCGGTCATGCGCGATGGTGCCGAAAGGTTTGCCCTCGTGGAACAAGAGCAAACCGCTGTGGCTTCGATCTATCAAAAGCAAGCGTTGGTGCTGGGGCGAAGAAGTGGTGACCAAATCGAAGTACTAGGCGGAAACCTTTTTCCAGGCGACCGAGTGGTAACGCGCGGCGTCCATGAACTCGGAGGGTACTTTGCCAAGGGAGTCTTGAAAGTCAATGCCGAGTCGGCACGCGATATTGGCCTGCAATCCGAAATCGTCTCTCATGGAGCCGTCGCGGAGACGATAACCATTGCGGGGGTCGTTGATGTGCCTCCGACTCACCGGAGTATTGCCTCGGCACAACTTGGCGGAGCAATTGAGCAAATCCTCGTCGATCGAGGCGAGACGGTTCGCAAAGGACAAGTTTTGGCAGAGATTGCCAGCGAGTCATTCAAGAATCTGCAACTCGATTTGTTGAAGACGAACCTCGATGTGATCCTGACAACTGACATTGTTCAGAATTTTCGCTCGGCAACAGAAGCCATTGCGGCCCGGCAGCTTTGGGAGATGGAGAGCCAACTCAACCAATTGACCAGCAGACGTGATAAGCTGATTCAGCAATTGCTCACCGTGGGCGTCACACAACAACAAATTTCAGATTTGCTGTCAAATCGAGAGCTTATGCTGACGATGTCGGTACGGGCTCCTATTGATGGCGTCGTCGTGGGTTTCGACAAGTTTTTGGGGCATGTGGTGAGCCCCGAGGAGCCACTGTTTGAGATTCATGATCTCAGTCATGCCTGGGTTCAGGGCTTCGTGTCCGAGTTGGATTTTCCTCGTATCGGAATAGGGCAAAATGTTCGAGTTCGTTTTGATGCCGCAACCGATGAAATAGTCGTTGGCACTGTCACTCGTAGTGGGCAAGCCATCTCAAAAGACGATCGGACACTGTCAATCTGGATTGACTTGAAGACGATGCCATCGTTTCAGTTGCAGCACAAAATGATGGCTCGGATCAGTATTGAAACGGGTGCGAAAAACGAAGGATTAAGGATTCCCCGGCAAGCGATCGTTCACGAAGGATTGCGACCTTATGTTTTTGTTGAGGGTGAAAATCGCACGTTTGAGCGACGCTATGTCGTTACGGGCCCATCTGATGATTTAGGCACGCTTATTTCGTCAGGACTGCGACCTGGTGAGGCCATCGCCATTCGTGGTGCCAGGGAGCTTCAGTCGGGTTACGCAGCTCTCAAGTGAATCAGGGGAGAATTGGCCGTGTCATCATTCAAACATCGAAACGACAATGAGAAGTCGTAGAGTAAAAGCAGAACGAACAACATCATGCTCGACGCAATCATTAGATTCTCTCTTCGCAACCGTGGCTTGGTTTTGATTATTGGCTTGTTTGTGCTGTTGTACGGTGGTTTTAACCTAAGTCAAATGCCGGTCGATGTCTTTCCCGATCTCAACCGACCGACAGTTACCATCATGACGGAGTCGCCCGGTTTGGCTCCAGAAGAAGTCGAAGTCCTCGTCACTCGACCGATTGAATATCAGCTTAATGGAGCGACTGGTGTAAAACGAGTTCGCTCAGCATCCGGAATTGGCTTGTCAATCGTTTGGGTTGAATTCGACTGGGGCACGGATATCTATCGTGACCGGCAAATCGTCGCGGAAAAAATTCAAATTGTCCGCGAACGGCTCCCCGCCAATGTAAACCCAGTGATGGCTCCGATTTCGTCGATTATGGGCGAAATCATGTTGATTGGTCTGCGGAGTGACCAAGTTCCAGCCAATGAAATGGAAGCCGAGTATCAACGAATGGAAATTCGGACGTTGGGTGAGTTCACCGTTCGAAACCGTTTGTTGGCGGTCGAAGGTGTTTCGCAAGTGACCGTCATGGGTGGAACTCTAAAACAATATCAAGTCGTTACTTCCCCTGCACGTTTGGCGGCTCAGAACATCACCCTGCAGCAGTTGACGGAAGCAACGCAGAAAGCCAACGTTCTGGCCGGCGGCGGAATCATGGTGCGCTCACCGCGAGAATCTTTGATCCGCATCAGTGGACAGAGCCTAACCCTGGAAGAAATTGAGAACTCACCCGTAGCCTGGCGGGGGCAACGAGCTATTCTCATTAAAGAAGTCGCCGATGTTCGTTTTGCTGGGCCGGTCAAACGCGGCGATGGAAGTGTGCGAGTCAAAGCCGAAGGTGAGATCGAGGGCGGCTCGGCCATTATTCTTGCCATTCAAAAGCAGCCAGGTGAAGACACTCTCAAACTGGAAGCGAAGATCAAGTCGGTTCTCGACGTACTGCAAGCCGACCTGCCCGATGGCGTTGTTATCGAGCGCCGGATCTTTAATCAGGCTGATTTCATTCGGGCGGCAGTCGACAACGTTACGGAAGCCGTTCGTGATGGAGCAATCTGGGTCGTCATAGTACTGTTCCTCTTTATGTGGAACTTTCGAACCAGCTTTAGCTCTCTAACCGCGATGCCGCTGTCAATTTTTCTGACCTTCATGGTTTTTCATTGGTTCGGCATTTCGATCAATACCATGACACTGGGCGGGATCGCAGTTGCCATTGGAGATTTGGTCGATGACTCCATTGTTGATATCGAGAACATTTTCCGCCGCCTGAAAGAAAATCATCACTTACCGTCGGATCAGCGGCGACCTGCGTTGGACGTTGTCTATGATGCCTCGCGCGAAGTCCGAAACTCGATTGTATACGCGACGCTTGTCGTAGTTCTTGTCGTTTTACCGCTGTTTGCGTTAAGTGGACTCGAAGGTCGGATGTTCGCGCCACTTGGGCTTGCCTACATGGTGTCTCTACTATCATCATTGGCGGTCTCATTGACGATCACGCCGGTGTTAGCCTCCTACCTGTTGCCAAAAGCGAAGTTTCTGAACGAGCGGGCCGATCCGCTTTTGTTGCGTAGCTTAAAACGTCTTGTCAGCCGAGTCCTTCAAACGACCCTGCGAAAAGCCAATCTTGTATTGATTGCAACGATGGTCTGCGTGACGCTTTCGATGACGACGCTGTACTGGATGGGTGGCGAGTTTTTGCCGCCGTTCAATGAAGGGACATTCACGATCAGTTTTCAAGCCGAACCTGGAACAAGCCTCGATGAAAGTCAGAGACTGGCAGGCCGCGCTGAGGAAATGTTGCTCACTATTCCGGAGGTCGTTGCGGTTTCGCGGCGAACGGGTCGAGCCGAGTTGGATGAACATGCCGAAGGAGTTAATTCTTCTGAGATTGATGTGCGAGTCATTGAGCACCATCGCCCCAAGCCGGGGTTGGCTGCGGCCGTCATTCGCCTAATTCCGATCGCTCATCTATGGGGGTATGAAACACAAGGTCGGCCCCATGAAGAGGTGTTAGCCGACATCCGAGACAAAGTAACGATGATTCCTGGGATCAAGGCCAATATCGGTCAGCCCATTTCGCATCGTCTGGATCACATCATGTCTGGCGTTCGCGCTCAGATTGCAGTCAAAGTGTTCGGTTCGGATTTACGAGAACTTCGTGATGCAAGCCAGGATGTTTACACAGTAATGAGCGAAGTGCCGGGTGTTGTTGATCTTCAGATCGAGCCTCAGGTTGAGGTCAGCCAAGTGCGGTTGCAGATTCGCCGTGATGACGCCGCACGCTATGGCTTGTCCCCAGGCGATGTTGCAGATCTGTTAGAAACTGCCTACAAAGGCCGTGTATTATCGCAGATTCTTGACGAAGACCGCTACTTCGATTTGATCGTTTGGTACGATGAGGCCTCCCGGAATGATCCAGATGTTATCTCCCAAACGATTGTGGAAACTCCTTCAGGCCGACGAGTCTCCCTTGGGGAAGTCGTCGAAGTACTGGATACCACTGGGCCGACTACCCTGAACCGAGAACATATTCAGCGCAGAATTGTCGTTTTCTGCAATGTACAAGGCCGCGATTTAATCGGCGTAGTGGAAGACATTCGCTCGCGAACACTCTCCATTGCAGAACGACTGCGCACGTTGCCCGGCGACTATCGAATTGAATTTGGGGGGCAATTCGAAGCCCAACGAGACGCGAATTTTCGTTTACTGATCCTCGGCAGTTTATCTGTAGTCGGCGTTTTCTTACTGTTGTTAAAATGTCTACGCTCATGGCGAGCTGCGTTACAAGTGATGGTCAATATCCCATTGGCGGCGATGGGTTCAATCGTCACGCTACTGATCGTCAATCAGCCATCCTGGGAAGATCTGGCAGCGGCTTCTTTTTGGCAGTGGCCGAGTATTTGGATCGGTGCTACGACGTTGTCGGTGGCTCACTGGGTTGGATTTATCACTTTGATTGGAATTGTGAGTAGAAACGGAATTATGATGATCTCGCACTACATGCACTTGATGGAACATGAAGGAGAAGAATTTGGCGAAGCGATGATTATTCGCGGCAGTTTGGAGCGTCTCGCTCCCGTGATGATGACTGCGATGACCAGCTTGTTCGGATTGTTACCATTGCTATTGGGCGCTGGACAAACGGGTAAAGAAATCTTGTATCCGCTTGCGCTCGTCGTGTTTGGCGGTATGTTAACGTCAACGCTTTTGGATCAGTTGGTAACGCCCGCGCTGTTTTTTCGCTTCGGGAGAAAGATTAAGTGATGGTGAAATCGATCAACTTTATTGCAGATTGGCTTCCTTTCACAATGCGATATAAAGAAAGCAACCATTTGCCGTGAAGGGACACCGCTTGAGAATCATCCAAATTATGGACATTCCAATCCGCATTTGTGGTCGGTTAGCAGGTTGGCGGAAATAGAATGTCAAACCTAGATCAAGAATTGGACGATGGAACGATTCGCCTCGCGGCGAAAGGGGTTCGCGATGCGCAGCGACGGATTTATGAAAAGTATGGGAATCAAGTTTACCGGACGATTGAAAGAATCGTTGGACAATCCGACGCGGACGATGTCCTGCAAGACGCATTCATTCGGTTATTCCAAAAGCTGCCAACGTTTCGATTTGAGTCGGCTTTTTCTACTTGGATTCATCGGGTAATGGTCAATGAGGCATTGCAACACCTGCGTAAGCGAAAGCGAAAACTCATGACAACTAATTTTGATCGACAGCCCGAACCTGAGATCGACAAACGGCCGTTTATCGCCTCAGAAGTTGCGGAAGTGATAACACAAGCTATGAAACAAATTGAACCGGAGCTTCGACGCATTTTTGAATTGAAAGCCATTGACGAGCTTAGTTATGCAGAAATTGCCGAAATCGTGGGCATTCCTGAAGGGACGGTTGGCTCGCGATTAAATCGCGCGAGAAGAGAGCTTCGCGACCAACTTATTGAGCTGGGCTGGGAGGGTTAAAATGAAAATAGATTGCAAAATTGTTCAAGAACATCTTTCCGCATGGATGGACGGTGAATTAGAAGGAGCCTTCACGGACGGAGTGCAGCAACATCTGGCTACCTGCACTAGTTGCGCTAGAGAGTTAGTTCATTTTCAAAAACTCAATCAGTTGGCTCATTCGTTTTCGGCGGATTCGAGTCACATACCCTTATGGGAGATGATTGAGCAGAGGATGAATCTCCGAACAGATGGACAAGTATTGAAAAATTGCGATTCCTCAAAGCTGGGGAGTATTCGAATTAAATCGCGGTTGGGTTCGCGTCCATGGAGAGCCATTTTCGGGGTAGCGGCTTGTTTCGCGGCAACCGTGTTGATGATTGTCATAATCGGACGGCCTTGGGCTACCAATAGAAACTCAATGGATCGCTCGGCGGTCGAGCAGGCGACGAACGTATCGCTCAACTTACAACCTGTGGTAGAGCAATTCCAATCTGACCCACAAGCATCGATTCGCACGTTGAAAAAGCATTACAACTTGGAAGACCTTTCGCTCGCCGATGCAGATGCAAGCTTTGGACGGTTGACTTATGTAAGCAAGTATTGGAATGACGACGCACTTCCTGGTTCAGCCACCCCAGAATCAACGATGTTATTGTCGCTTTCATCTTGCCAATGTCCAAAAGGAAAATGTACCTGCGGAGACGGCGGTTGTAATTGCGTCGTAAGTGTTTGCCGACGTCCGGATGGATCGATATTTCTGGTTTTTGAGCAATGTCAGTCGCAGAGTGTAAGTTTCGGCAATTTACCGGTTAAAATTGTGAAACGAAATGGTCTCGAAGTTCAAGAAACTTGGTTTCGCGGCGTTAGTGCTATTTCGTTCGACTGGTTGTCCGGGAAAGTTGTGGTAGTTGGCTTGCGAAGTGACTCCGAGGTGGATTCGTTGTTTGCAAACAACTTTTAGCGGCCATGTCAACCTCGCAAGGTAGGCGTTCCATTTACTCGACTACCGTTGACTTACAATACCGGAAAGACTTACACGATGAGCAGCATAGCATCTTCGAACCATCCAGACACCGGAGACTCGACCGAACTGTTTTGGGAGCCTGTCGCGGAGCGGCGATGGGGACAATACATTTCTTCCATTGAGCTTGAAGCGATCCAGTTTGCTCTAAAGCAAGTACCTGCCTTTGGGCTGGCACTCGAAATTGGAGCGGAGGGTGGTCGTTGGTCAAAAATACTTGCCGATCAAGGCTGGCAAATGACGTGCACAGACATTAATGCCGATGCTTTAACAGTATGCCAGAAGCGAATTCCCGGCGCAAACTGTATCTTGGTGGATCAAAATTCAACTCAATTGCCCTGTGATTCCAATTCGGTTGGCATCTTGCTTGCAATTGAAGTCCACGAAATCGTAGAGAAAGAGTGGTTCGTCCACGAAGCCAACCGAGTATTGTCGGACAACGGAGTCTTTGTCGGGGTTTTTCAGAACGCACGATCTTGGAGAGCGTTGATGAGAAATTTGAAACGAGATGCCGACGGGGAATTTATACACTACACCGCGTCTTATGCTCCTTGGCGAACCTACATGCGGAAACAAGGATTCAAAATGCTCAAGGAAGTTGGTTTATGCTGGATGCCATTCGGGAGAATGAGCGATTCATCGCTGATTCCCATGGCGGTGCGACTGGAGCAATTGCTTAGACTTCGCAAAATCACCACGTTCAGTCCATGGATAGTTTTCGTTGCGCAGAAAAAGACACGCCCTTAACGAATTAATTTCGAGCGTAGTTTTCACCATTTCTTGCAGTCAGGATCCAAATTTCATCTGAAATCCTTTCCAAGAGCCTGTTTATGACTGTTTTTGAATTAAACAATGACTGAGCGAGCGTTTGGACTTCAATTCGTTTGAATTGTTGGGCTTCCTTAATTCCGTCAAGAAACGAACCGAGTAATGATAGATCGAGTTCTGATTGTAAATGCTTACGGCCAGGCGGCAATCTAGCAAATAACTTACCTAGACCGCCGCAGAGTAAATATGGTGCCCCGGTTCGCGCCCCAACAGTTGGACATCCCGAAAGAAGGATTTCCTGCAGAGCCAGGGGGCCGTGGTCGTCGTCGGCTAGGTAGGCGCAGGCGCGGGAGCGGCGGGGGGCCCGCGGGGGGTGGGGGCGGGTTGGTTGTTCGTCGCGGGAGCGGCGGGCGGCTTCGATGAGGTCGGTGCGTTTGTATTGTCCGTAGTGGAATTGGATATGGTTGGGGTAGAGTTCGGCCAGATGCTCGAGTAGTCCGGGACGATGGCCGTTCTTGGCGTAGATTAGGAGATCATACTCGGCCGGCAGCGGGCCTTCGGGCATGGGATCGATGGGGTACGGCCACATCACGATTTCGGATTTGTTATTCGGGCCGCGGTTGGCCAAGATTAGGTCCCGATACCACTCGCTGTGACAGAACATCATCAGGCAGTTCGGGGAATCGAGCAGGGCGCACTCCTCACGGTCGATGCGGGGGGTGGCTGAGTTGATGAAGAGCATATTGGGGCCTTGGATGAAGGGCAAGCCTTCAGCGTCCCACCACATGGTATAGCGACGGTCTTGCCAATTCCAGAACCACGGGATCGCCCCTTTGCTGACAGGGAGCGGTTTAATCGATAGCCAATCAAGGCCTTCGTCGATGCGTTTGCGGAGTTCCTTTTGCAAGGCGTACATGCCGTTTTGGGGGCCATTGGTGCCGGGTTCGAGGACTGGTCCGATCAACTCAATCGGGGTGCGGTCGGACTTCGGATTCACGTGGGGACCAAAAGTGAAGCGGCGGATGACGGGGAGACTTGCCCAGTCTTGTGTCCAACCCACAGTGATTGACTCTCGATTTCGTTGCCGATCGCTCCCCAAGTCGCGATAGCCACGATCGTCCATGTAACTCAAATGGTAACTCGCGTTGTCGTAGCGGTAGACGTAGAACGGTGGTGCGAAGGTACAAGGGTCGATTTCGGTTGCTCCCGACTCGCACAGGCGTCGTGCCAGCTCTTGATCCTCGCCGTTGTTGTGTGCCCCGTAGCCAATGACCTCCTGAAAGGCTGACTTACGAAACGCCCAGCCACCGTGGTACAAACCGCCCGTGTCGGCTTCGCGAAGTCCGTCGTTGTGCTCAAGTAAAACCAATCCCGGTCGCGACCAATCAGCCTGTTTCAAAGCCTCGGCCTGAGTGCGGAACCAATGCGGCAGATAGATGTCGTCATCGTCGGCGATCAGGAACCCCTCGACATCGGGCGATGCCAAAGCTGCGCACGCGTTGCGTTTCTCGCCCAGCGAATTGAAGCGTTGTGAAATGGAAATCAACCGCCAGCCTTCGCCAGCTTGGTTCTCATATTGGCCGGCGTCATCCAGGATCACCAACTCCCGCATTTCGCGTGGATAGTCTTGTCGCAGGAAACACTCGATGAGTTGTCCAAGTCCCGCCGGTCGCAAATAGGTGCAGCACAAAGCAGCGAGTTTCATTCGGGTTTCTCCTGCGACGTTCGCTTGCGGGATTCGATTCGATTGACGGCTTGTTGCCAGGACGGTGACATCAGCGTTCCATGCATGACCTGACTCTTGGCGATATGATGACTGGTGATGCCCAGTTCTCGACCGCAAACATCACACAGGGCGCACGTCTGTTTGTGGACGAACTCGACATCAAACAAGTCTTTCAGATTCTTGGTGCGGACACCCAATTCAAGCACGCTGTCGATAGCCCCGCCAATCGAACATGCTGCATAGCCTTCGGCGTCCACCGAAATCCCGCAGCCGATGGCGGCATGGTTGTGGCAGGGGCGATGGTTGATGACGCCAAAGTCGATGGGTGCCAGGAAGAAATCGGCGTGCTGCAGGACTTCGCTGCCACAAGCCTTGATGGTCTCCTCACAGACTTTGGCTTTTCCCTCCTCGCGGATTCGAGCCAGTTTCTCCTTGGCAGCTGGTCGATAGCCATTGGACCAGACCTCGACTCGACCAGGCGACAGTTCATTCGCGATGTCGATGAACTCGAACAGGTCGCGATGGAGCGTCGGCTCGCCGCCAAGAATCACGATTTTGGGAAACCAACCCAGTTCTCTGGCCTGTCGGTTGAACTCCCACGCATCATCGAGCGTCATATCGCCCGTTGTAGGAGGCAAGAAGCAAAGTCTATTGCAGTTGGGACAGGCCAAGTCACACTTGTACGTGATGTGCCATTCCGCCTCGTTGCTCTTGGGGGTGTAATCGGGAATCTCACTCATGGACTGCCTCCGCCACCAATTGCTGGTGATAGGAACCGGAGGAATGATGAGATTGGTCATCGAGCTGCGAAAACAGTCTTTGCCAATCGGACCAAATCCGCTCCGGACTGGCCAGTTCGTCTTGCAGTCGCTGATAGGCTTGCTTGATGATCGCTTGTCGCAACTCTTCGTCGTAGGCTAATAACGCCGCGAAGTGGGCCAACTCGCAATCGTTGTTGGCCAGAAAGCCAGTTTCGCCATGGGCGATCATCTCGCTCCAGCCCCATTCGTTTTGAGCGACGACGGGCACGCCTGCAGCCATTGCTTCCAAGCCGGCACGAGGCCAATTCTCTCGGGCTCCACCGTTGATCGGCATCAAGCAATGCAGGTTCGACAGATACTGCTGAACGGGAATCGCCATCGGCCGCAGGCAGTCAGCAAACGGCGGCGTTGGCCCCAGCTTCTGGTGGATGCGTTCGTCAACCCCCAACATGATGGCCCGCTTGTTAGCGTACTGGATCGCGTTGTAGATCGGCCAGGTATTGCTGGACCATTTGTCGAGGTCCGGTCGAGCCATTCGGCCCACAACAAACACATCGCCCGCTTGGTGGGAACGTGGAGCAAAGGGTAGTTCTTCCAAATCGAAAGCTCCTCGGATCAAATAACCACGATCGTGTGTGTAGCCGAATTCCGCAAGCTGTGGTTCAAGCTCGCTCCGCTGGAATTCAGACTGGAAGACAAAGGCGTCGAACAGATCATGCTCGGCATAGATTTTCTTTTCGGCGTCGAACAACCAGGTCATGCAGTTGACCCAAATCAACGGGCAGTCCAAAGCCCGAAACCGATGTGCATGAGCGAGGAAATCCGAGTTGCAGAATCCAATCACCGGCGAACCAGGCAAAACAGGAATCGCAGCTAGGTGCTCGGGCTGGACATCGTGCGTAACGCAGCCAATACCGTCTACCAATGACCGCCATTTCGGAACTGGCCTGCCTAACGGAAGCAGGTGAACTTCAAGCCCAAATCGTCGCCAGAGTTTCAAGGTGTGCCACAGCTCAGTGCAAGCGCCACCAAGATCGCCAGGATAACCAACCACAAATAGACGCATTCAATCCTCCTACGGAAACTCGGTCGGGAAAACAAAACTTGGCTCGACGGCCGATACGCTACCGGAGCTGCTACTGCTGCCACTGCTCGACGGTACCTCACTGGAAACAGATGGCCACAGGCTGGATTCGGTGCTGACGGATGGTTCGACTGAAGGCTCAACACTGGATAACCAACTGCTTGATCCGGAGGACCAATAGCTGGATTCCGTGCTAACTGAAGGTTCCACGGAGGGCTCGACGCTTGATAGCCAGCTGCTGGACCAATCGGACGACCAGGACGACGAGTACGACCAAGAGGAACTCCACGACGATGACGTGCTGGATGAACTGGGTGGGCAATCGCACTTACAGCAGCCGGCACCGTGCCAGAAAATCCATGCTCCCTCATATCGGTTTAATGAGCCGTTTTCGAGACAGATCGAAACTGCTCGACGATAGACGTTTAGCAGTCCGTCTTCGCAGCGAACATCGGTCTCATAGATCGTGACGCAACTCTCTGGGCCACTGCTGGATGAACCCGACGAGCCGCTTGACCCAGAGCTACCAGAACTGCTGTCAGATGACAGGGATGTACTGGAACTCGCCGATGAGCCCGACGAGGAATCGGAAGACGATCCGCTGGATGAACCCGACGAGGAGGACGACCAAGAGCTGGAACTTGAGCCGTAAGACGAACTCCAGGAGGACCATGAGCTTGACGATCCAGAGCTGGAAGAACCTTGGCAGCATCCATCGCCAATTTGGACTACTTCCCATTTGCGGCTATCAGGGAGCCATTTGGCCCAACCACTCGTGCCCGCCGGAGCTGGTTCACCAGAAGGACTATCGACCACCCCCAACGAATCGTAAACCTGGAACAGGCAGTCGACGTTGCACCAGTTGGGGA
>CALMEE010000005.1 GCA_937862885.1 uncultured Planctomycetaceae bacterium | reverse complement strand
ATACAAAGGTATTCAGATTAGAGGCGCCGAGACACTCGATGTCAAGAAAAAAATATAAAGGATTCAAATTTCTTACAAAAACTCTCAGCCGTTAAAACTAGGTAAAGCCTCAGCTTGCAAAACGCAGAACGTTGCTAGATTATTAAAGTGCTTGACTTTTCAGCGTTCTTTTTCAGCGTTCATTAGCCTTTTAGCGTTCTTACATCTCCTGGCGAGAATGATGTTGTCTGTTTAGGCAGCCTTTTTCGCCAAAGCGGCGGTCTGGGGCTTGCGACATTCCATGAACAGCGAATCCGGCTTGCGAACTGAGTTGCCTCGGGCGTCCAGTTGGTAGGCGGCGAAATTGTCGATCTCACTGTCAAATGCTGTGCAGACGCGAACTGACTCGAAACCGCATTCCTGGCAAAGTTTTGATAAAGAATAGCGATCGTACATCCAACGATGAACTTCACCTCGACTGCGAAAGAGCCCCTCGGCAAAGGCTCTGGCCGTTTTCTTGCCGAGCAGCACCGTAACCAACTTCGTTGCTAAACGTAATCGAAAATCAAGGAGATATCGACGTATGCGTTGAGTCGTCGTCGATCGCCCCGTGTTCAGCTTCTGATTCGTAGGTTTGGAAATTCCAGGCTCAGCTACGTTTTTCGAATTGCGAATATTCGCTTCCGCGCCCATGCGCGATTGCACAAACTCCAAGTTCGGAATTTCAGGATCAACCAGATATTGCCCCATGCGACCCCCGGAGCGGTCGCGTACCAGTTGATCAAGCAATTCAAGCTTCATCCACTCGTAATTGGCTTGTGCTGCGGCATCGCCCAGGCAGGCTGCATTCAAAAACCCCAAATACAGTTGGGTAATTTGTTCCAAATCGGGAACGCAAATTCGTAACACTCCGCCTGGGCGAAGGACACGAAAGCATTCAAGAAGTAGTTGCTTTCCGTCATCGGGATGCAAATGTTCCAACACATGTGAATGGTAGACCGCCATGAAATCATCGGCATCAAATGGCAGGCCAGTGGCAATATCGTGAGCGATTACCTGTGGAGTTTGCGCCACTAGGTCGACGTTTACCCACTCCGGATGAAAGTGGCTGCCGCATCCAATATTAAGTAGCTGAGGTCGTGTTAGGTTCGAGTTCATGCAGTGTAGATCATGCAAAATGATTGCAATTAGCGATTTTCACGTTCAACCGTTCATCTCGAATTCAACCAACATTTGACCGAAGCGAATCGCCAATATGGAATCGCCCTCGTGAATGTTCAGGCAGCGGCTACGCTTTTGAGCAAAACACCGATCCTTCCGGTGTAATCAATGCGATTCAGTAACATTGGGATTCGATACTTCTCAAAATATTCATCAACGGCTTTGCGGCATCCATGCCAATGTCCGTAGTCATCGACAATTAACACTCCGCCCACCGCGAGCTTTGGCAACAAATGAACCAATTCATGTTTGGTCGATGAGTACCAGTCTGTATCTAGCCTCAATAAAGCGATTCGATCAGGAATGTGGGCCGGGATCGTTTCTTCCACGGCACCTTGGATATAATGAATTAGCTGTTGGTTGTAGCCGCTTGCGTCGAGCAATTGCTTGACTTGCTCCAGTTGTGACACGCACCAAACCGATTCTTCATCGGCACGAGCTTGTTCGGCAAGTAGTGTCTCAGCGCGGCGACCTATGAAATCAACGTCTGCCTGTCCAGGTTCAGTCATGCCTTCGAACGTATCATATAGCCAGACCTGTCGGTGACGATCTTGATGGTCCAGCAGCGTGCGGATGGCGGCCAACATGCTTCCCCCGCGCCATACGCCACATTCGACGATGTCTCCCTCAATTTGATTGCGGACAAGATAGTCGACGGCATTGCACAGCGCCGTGATCCGCTCGGGAGAAGTCATGGTATATGGCCGGACGGCGTCGATCGTCTGCCGGGTCTTGTCGTCGATATCCGGGAGTTGAGGTTGTACTGCGGACCGCGAATCGTGATTAGCGGACTTGGGCCGCCGCCGAAAGAGTCGCATGAGTCACCTATTCCATGGCGTTAGCTGGATCGTGTAATTGTTTCCTAAAGACATATTTGTTTGGTAACAGGTTTCAGCAATTCTGTAAATGCCAACCACTGAATTGGCACGCTGAGCACGACAGAGTTGAGACCGCTGGCAACCGACGAAATAGTCCGGTAATTAGCAACCAAACGGATGTAAACGCGGTGGCCGCGCATCTTCAGAAACGGAAGGGCGAATAAACGCCTGATGATGAGCTGAAGACAAATCACACTTGCCAGTCTGCAGAAAGTGGATCTCATGAATTGCTAAAAATAGTGTCCGCCTACAGGGAATTTCGTTTGGCCAATTGATCTCGCAGCTTGGCCGCTTGTTCGTATTGTTCGTCGGCTATGGCTTGCTTCAGCTTTTCTTCTAAAGTTTGTCCAACTTTGTATCGTTGCCGCAAATCTTCGCGAAATTCGATCAAGCGATTTGGTAATTCGTCTCGTTCAAAATGTTCGCCAGCTCCAAACGACTCAAACACGTCCCGAATACACTGCAAGCCGAGATTGATCTCTTCAATGGCTATTTCCGGGTCGCGATCGTTGTCGATCAGATGCAGGGCTGCCGCCTGCGTACGATGATATAGCACGAATGGGCGGTACTGCTCATGCGACATCGTCCAACCTTCATCCGGCGAGTATCGCTTGCTAATGTCCATCAGATTCAACGTATGATCGGCATCGGCCACGACGCAACGAAATTCTTTAAGTTGCAGCCAACAAATGCGTCGATGATAGTATTGAACAAACTCACGATCGATTTGAATGCATTCGTCCTCTGAAAAATGGTAGTCGTCTGGCCATTCTTTTTCCGCGGCGATAAGGTAGTCCAAATACGTGTCATACCCATGTGGCTTCGAACCATCTGGTCGTCCCTCGATTTCAAGTTGCAACAAACCCATTTCGATCCGCATTTGCAGCACCGACCTAGTCTTCGTCTGGACGCGTCTCACATTCATGCCGAACGGGTCGAATTCCCATTTCTTCAAAATGTGATCGATGTCTTGTGGTTCGTTCATGAGTGATGTTTCGTTATTTTGGTCAAGCTGTTCCAGTAACTTGAAAGGATGTGCGACCGCGCTGGGTCAGCGGAGGCGCGGGAGCTAATCACGACAACTCATGGGATATGTTTTCGTTGGCCACCGCAACCGCAGCGGCTAGGCTGGCCTACAAACATGCAATTTCGTGCCCAATGATAATTTCTCCAACGCAAGACTCCCAACGCGGAATAGCAGAGACTCGTCGATGCACGGTTTTCCCACTCGCACGTCAATCGATCTTAGTCTTTATCCTCGTTCATGTCCAAGCCA
This sequence comes from uncultured Planctomycetaceae bacterium, assembly GCA_937862885.1. Classification (GTDB taxonomy): domain Bacteria; phylum Planctomycetota; class Planctomycetia; order Pirellulales; family Pirellulaceae; genus CALMEE01. Next base: position 45,023 of record CALMEE010000005.1, on the reverse strand, counting down.
GTACCTGGGGTTTTCGGATTCCGCGTGGGGTTTGATGGCGATTTTCCACTGACGAGTCGATGTCGATCGGATTCTTCCACCGTCAAGAATCCCCAATTCAGACTTTCGTCTTGAACGTATTGCTTCCCCAAGTGCATGGCGATGGTTGCCTTGCACATTTCGTAGCCCAAATAAAAGGCATGGGACGGCGTGAGGTTCTTAGGATTCGCCTCAGTCAGTTTGTCAAAAAGCTGGAAAACATCATGGCCGAAAAAATGTTGCCCTCCTCCCAGCAAATGAATTCCATTCGGGTCGGCAAAGATACGCATGTTCCAATCTTTAATGTTCAACGCCAATTGTGCTAATTCAGCAAAATCAAGCGGATGCAACTTCGCGTCCCTGAGCAGCACGAGACTTGAATCAACATGTTTTGGCAGTGCATTTTCGGTCAACGAATAGTGTACAAGTCTTCGCGCGATTTCGCATTCTTTGACTGAGGATCGAGCCCAATTAATTACTTGCGTCGTCAGCACGCTTCGGATGTTGAGTTCCTGACAAATCGCCAACAACAAAAAATTGAGTCCGGCCGAATCGACCTCCGTCAATTCAGTTAAGTTGCCGATCCCCATCAGTATCGGGACGTTCGGCCAACGCGTGCGGGAATCAAAATATCGCTTGAGGCTGCTGGCAAAACCGTGCCCGACTGGCTCGAGAATTGGGTCGATGCGAAACGGAATCTTCTGGGCATCCAAAACCTCTATATTCGATTCTAGGGCATGCCAGTGGGTTTGCTCATCGGGAATGAGAACCACCTCACTCGCGTAATCAGACGCGTATTGAATATTTGAACTGTTGACTGACAAGACGAGTTCTGCGCCGGCTTGCGTCGCCGTGATGACTTCTTGTGGATTGAAGCTATCAACGGAGACCCTTAAACCGAGGTCGCGAATTGCTTTGACGCAAACGCCGATGTCATTCCAAACATAGCCCACATCGCAACCCAGGTCGATGACGTCGGCGCCAGCGTCGGCAAGACTTCGGGCTGCGGAAACAACTTCTTCTCGTGTGAGACGAGGGGCGTGATTAATTTCGGCCAAGATTTCAATGTTGTACGAAGTCAGATCCTTTTGTTGGGTTGTACGACCCAACAAATAGTCGCCAAGATCTCGAACATCTAGCGGCCCGATCTCAATCGCTGCGGATGACCGTTCGTTTAGTGTCTTTAAATCGCCCTTGCAATAGCCTGGTAAGATCACTCGATCAATGTGCGGCGAAATGTGAATATGCTTAGCAATCCACTCAGGCGTCATTAATGCGGCAACAGATATCGGTAAGACCTGAACGACAAACTCGAATTGGCCCAATGGGCGCAAGGACTCGACCGTTTTACGTACAATGTTTTCGGCCAGTCGACCGGTAACAATCAGGAGTTTTATGGGTGAAGTCATAGCGGTTCGCCGTCAAATGTTCGCCTGGGTATCGAATCGCTTCCTACGATGTTGACGATTTGCGGTTTTCTTGGTCAACCATGTGGTTCGACACCAAGCGTTTTCTTGCATCAAATCTAGTTGGAACGAGTTCACCGCCTAAGGCCGTTTAAAAAGAATCGCACCGCTTGCAGTTGTTTTTCGTACCCGCAAGCGACATAATTCAACGTTTCCGGAGAATCAACGAGACACGCGTGAATCATGCGATGAATTGCTTGGCAACTGTAAATGCCGTTTTCAATTCGACGCCTTTTCGAAGCGTTTTCGCAGCGTTCGGCCAGTTTGTTCGTGTATCGGCAGGCGGAAACGCGTATCCGTCTGAACAGGCATTACGAACTAGTTTTTCTTACTAATCATACAACATCGGGCTTGAGTTGTCGGGATGAGTGCACTCAATAATCTTAAATCGGTCCGCTATGCAAAGCGATTGATCAAATTTAATTCGGTCAGTCGGCAAACGAATCGCGTGATCTCAAAATTCATGGAGGTCAAGCTGGCGAAATATGGCTTCGTGATTGAAAAGCTTGAATATCGGGACCAAAACAACGTGCGCAAGGTTTGCTTGGTTGGAAAGAAAGGGGGGGGCTCGGGAGGTCTGGCTTATTTTTGTCATACGGATGTCGTGCCTGCCGATCGCTGGTTTTCCAAAACACAGAGCCCATTCGAACCGGTGATTGCACGGGAACGACTCTACGGGCGCGGTAGTTGCGATATGAAGGGTTCAATCGCGTGCATGTTGGTGGCTGTTCAGCGTTACCATTGGGACGAACTTCGCAGTCCCATCTATTTTATTTGTACGGCTGATGAGGAGGTCGGTTTTCATGGCGCCAAGCGCATTGCTGCGGAAAGTCGCTTTTACAAAGAAATGGTAGCGTCTGGAACTAAAGGGGTGATTGGCGAGCCAACGTCGTTGGATGTTGTCTATGCGCACAAAGGCAGCATTTCGATTCGCGCCGTTTCGCACGGCAAATCCGCACATAGTGCCACGTCCTTCGGGAAAAACGCCAACTTGAATATGATTCCATTCCTGTCGGAAATGAAGGCCATTCATGATGAGACTGAGCAAGATGGACGTTGGCACAATCACTTATTTTCCCCACCAACCGTTTCTTGGAATATTGGCATCAATGACAACACGAGAGCCATCAACATCAAAGCCGCACAAAGCGTTTGCACTGTATACGCTCGAACGATGCCTGAGATTGACATCCACCCGTTGTTGGACCGAGTCAAACAAGTGGCTGACGCAAATCAATTGGAGTTGGAAATCGTTATCAACCCGGCATTTTATCAAGATCCACAATCACCATTTGTCAAGGAAGCCATGCGGTTGGCCAATTGCAAGAGCCCGCGGACCGTCTGCTATGCAACCGATGCATGTTATTTCAGTGACCTGAAAGAATTGATCGTGATTGGGCCGGGTAGCATCGACCAAGCACATACATCGAAAGAATGGATTTCGTTGGAGCAGTTGGCGCTCGGGACAGAACTCTATGATAAGATGATTCGTGCATTCTGCGTAAATACGAATTGACGGTTGGATCCCGTTACGCACCCGTTGCAGTCTTAACACCGCGTTCAGTGGACCAGTCCAACAATCTCAATTGATGTGGTAAAACGAAGGTCTAGTTGCACCGGCAATTTTTAACCGAAACCTATTCGACGATTTATTGGTTACTTTATGCGCATTGGAGTTTTTTGTAGTGGTGGCGATTCTCCTGGTATGAACGCGTGTGTTCGCGCAGTGGTGCGTTCGGCAATTCACAGGGGACATCAAGTCGTCGGAATCAAACGGGGATATCACGGATTGTTGACGGAGCAATTTTTCACCTCGAATTGCGGTTCAGAAGAAATGACGATCCAATCCGTTGCTGGATGGGCCCAGTTTGGCGGAGCCTTTTTGCACTCCAGCCGCAGCGAAGAGTTCCGCACGGAGGCAGGACGCATGCAGGCAGCCGAAATCTTGCGAGCGCGTAAGATTGATGCGCTAATTCCAATCGGTGGAGATGGAACGTTTCGCGGCGCAGTGGAACTGGCGAAAGTTTGGGACGGGCAAATTGTGGGTTGCCCTGGAACCATCGATAATGACTTGAACGGGACCGATTACACGATCGGATTTTCCACTGCTGTGCGGACTGCGGTTGATGCTGTCGATAAGCTCATTGACACCGCTTCGAGCCACGATCGCCTGTTCTTAGTCGAAGTCATGGGCCGCCACAGCGGTTACATCGGCATGTATGCTGCCTTGGCTGGCGCCGCCGAAGTCGCTGCAATACCCGAAACCGAAACAAATATTTCTGAGATCGTTGCTCATCTACATCAAATCAAAGCGCAAGGTAAGAATTCCGCGATCATGATCGTTTCGGAAGGGGATGAAATGGGAGGAGCAAATCAAATCCAAAAACTCTTGGACGAAAACGGATGTCCATTCAAATCCAGAGTCGTAGTCTTGGGGCACCTGCAACGTGGAGGAGCACCGACACCAGAAGACCGCCGACGCGCCACCCAGATGGGAGACGGCGCCGTGGCTGCAATTCTACGCGGGGAAACGGGAGTCATGGTAGGAACGAAACTGGAAGAAGTTCACACCGTACCGTTTGAGCAAACTTTCGCCAGCCACAGGGCGATTCGACCGGCGCTAATCGAACTGCTCAACCGCATGGTGTCCTGCTAATTCGAAAACCGACACCAACATTCGCACGGTTTACCGTGCGGAATCGCTGGTCGCTTACGACTGCGTCGACAAGTGAAACTCTTTCGCGAAAAAACGTGACGGAATTTTAAGGCAAACACGCCGCTCAAGAAAAACTGAAACTACTTGCGGGGACCGAGGAGATGCGTCACTGCAATTTTTCGGCATCGCCTCGCAAACACACCGCCGACCGATGCAAAACATGAAGCTACGAAACGGAACCTGGGGACGGATTACCATCCGCCCCAGGCGTGCGATTCGCGATTCGTGAAAGGAAAAACTACTCCGATTCGGACAGGCATTGTTTAATCATCGCTTCCAAGGCAGCTGCGTTAGCATCACCAGAGCCAACCTTTACCAGCCGCACAACACCTTTTCGGTCAATTACAACCGCGTGTGGAATACCCGAGACACCGTATTGAGACCACATTTCGCTTGCCTTCGGTGTGACCATGGTCGGATGTTTCAATTCATGGTGCGCGATGAATTTTTCAAGCATCTTCGCTTCATCATCTAAGTTGACCTCTTCCGATGACCGGGAGGCTCTGTTGGCTTCCTCGTCCCAATGATAATTATATTGGCGTGTCACCCCAATCACTTGCAGTCCCTGATCGCCATATTCCTCTTGCCAATGTCGCAGGTGGGGAAACGTCGCGATGCATGGCCCGCACCAGACGGCCCAAAAATCGATCAACACAACTTTGCCCTTCAATGCTTGAGGGTCGAATCCAACAGCATTGACCCAAATTTCTGCATCAAACTCGGGTGCCGATTGCCCAACAAGTCTCTGCAAAACCCTGCTCGATTCGATCCGTCGTCCCAAGCCGGCCAAAGCGGATAGCTGCCGTTCCATATTCTTCAAAAAGTCTGCGTCGTCGCCCGCCATCGTTGCGAAAAAATCTTTGACCTCGTTCACCAAATCGGCTGCGGCGTCCAAGTTTTCGGACATCAAAGAATTGATGGCGGTGCTCGCTGGCATGAAGAAGTCCTCCAATAAATCACGACGTTCTGGATTCTGAGCGATTTGCGTTTCAATAAATGATTTGATCTCGTCAAACCATTTACGCCCCTCTTCAGCTCCCAGCATTCGTTGAAAATGGGACAGAACATTCACGTGGTGTTTGGCTTCAGACCGGCCAGAATTTGCCGAAAACCAAGCTTTGGAGCGTTCAAGTTCCGTTTTCAACAGCTCGATTGCTTCGTCACGGGCGTTGGCGAAAATTTGTTCGGCCTTCAGCAAATTCAGTTTGCTGAATGCTTGGTTCCGTGCTGAGAACTGTGACAACTCAAGAGGGCCAGGATTGATCCATTCAATCACCCGGTCGATATGCGGAATCGCAGCATCAGATTGTCCAAGCGTGCGAAAGATCGATGACAGTGTCGTAACAGCGGCAATGCCCTGCTCACCCTGATTTTCCGGGTTGGCGACCGCCAAGATTTCGTTCAGCATCTTTTCAATTTCCGTTGCGGCAGCCGTACGATCCGACGACCGCAACATGAATGTTGCAACGGATTGCCTTAGACGAATGACGTTCAGATTCTTTGGATTGGCCGCAAGCTCGTCATCCAACAACTTACTTGCCTCAGCATACTTCTGATCGTTCAACAACTCGTTGATGGTTTGCCGCAAATCGCGAATATCGGTTTGCGACATCAAATTTGTCAGCCCAACCAGTGAATAAACCAGCAGTGAAAAGGTCGATAGCTTTAAATACTTCATGGTAAGCCTTCCAGATGAAACGGGTAAATCAACACCAACAAAATCGATTTCGATTATTTATTTTTCGCGACGCAACTCTTGTAGGACGCCAACTCATGATGTCGAATCATGCACCCATGAGTCGTGCAAACAAATGCACTATTGACCATTCGTGCGTGTCAATAACAGAACTGGTCCGGTTCTTGGAACGCGAGCAGCAAGCACGGTTATCAACTTGCTTGCGGTGTGCACGCGATCTGTAGGGAGCTAACGCTAATTGTAACGCTTAAGAGCGTCTTTTGAATAAGGCGGCACGAAAGTATTGCATTTAACGCAAATATTCGAAGCCGAATGCCTGGCTGCCTTCGCAGGATCGCAGCACAAACACATGGCCCGATAACGAATTCACGCAAGAAGTTGTGTCCTCAGTCGCTTGACCTTAATGAGTCGGTTTACAAACCGCGTAAACGCAAGTCGTCGTAAGGTTGGACAAGGGAGTTCAATTCGAAATTCCAACGGGTGATTCCAACCGAAAATCAACAGTTTGAAATACGCTAGTCGTTGGTTGGATCTTGGTTGGATTTTGGCTGGCATTACAAAATGCGCCGCACTTCCCTGGATCGGATTGAACCGATTTGGCGAACAAAATATTCCTGCCAAATCGCATCCATGCAACTCTCCGCATACGACATGGCCTAGTTTCCGCAGACTGTTGACGCTACCCCCACTGATGTTATTCAAGTGGTGGTCTTCAGCAAGGGGGTCTCGCGAGTTCTAACAAGTAGTGATTACGTGAAGAAAACCTGTCCTTAGGTCACAAGAGGAACCTGTTGGGCGAAAACGGACAGACTTTCGCAATATTTTTTAGGAAACGCCTTAGCAAATCCAATACGGGCTGTGACTCATTATTATTACCCCTTGCCAACGTGTAAATTCTGACCAAAACGTTTAACAACGGTTGATTAGTACGATACGATATAATGCAAGCCTGATTATTTTTCGGTATTCAAAAACTTCTGTCCGGTTTCAACCGGTTGTTCCCTCTGGAGATAAACACGCTCGTGTCACAAGAGTCAAGTAATTCAAGCAATCAGAATGACGATTTGTCTGGACTGTGCTTTCAAGAGTTGGTGCGACGTGCTCAGTCGGGCCATGACGGTGCGCTGGGTCGTTTAGTCGAAGAATGTCGCGACTACTTGTTGCTAATCGCCAACGAAGACCTTGATCAGAAATTGCTTGGGAAACTCGGTGCATCAGATATTGTTCAAGACACCATGTTGATCGCTCACGAAAAATTTGCTCAATTCCGTGGTCAGACTCCGGCCGAGCTGAAAGGTTGGTTGCGGCAGATTTTGCTGCACGACCTCAATCGAACGCGGCGACAGTTTGTCGATGCCCACCGCCGTGATGTCCATCGCGAACGAGCTATCGATGATTCCCAATTTCAACCATTGCCGTTGGCCGACAACGCAAACACACCGCGCACCGACGCCATGATTCAAGAGGAAGCTAGGCTCCTAAATGAGGCCATGTTGAATCTTCCTGAAAATTACCGGCGGGCCGTTCAATTGCGCGAATGGGAGGATTTGAGTTACGGCGAGATCGGTCGCCGTCTCGGTGTCTCTGAAGAGGCTGCGCGCAAATTGTGTCGCCGCGGGCTGGATAAACTGGAAAATTTGTTGCGGCCATATATTGGGAATCAAGACTCAATATTCGCTGAAGATACGGAAATGGATGATGAGCGGCCTTGAAGCAGATCGTAACGAACCCTTGACTAGCGATGACGAAGATCGACCCGTAAGACGGATGATCCGCCGCGTGCGGCGAGCTACGCGCCCTGACACGACAATCAATTTTGCCAGAGAGACACCACACCTCGCAACCGAGATCAAGCTCGATGCAGCGGCACCCGCATCCACATCTGGCAAGCCATCGACGGAGGATGACTCAGTCGATTCGTCGCTGAATAATTCGACGCCAACCGACGAGTTAGCGGATACTGAGGTCTTGGAATATTGTGGGAAACCTCCAACGGCGATTGGGCGGTTCCAGGTGCAACGTACACTCGGACGAGGCGGTTTTGGTGTCGTCTTGTTGGCCCACGATCCCCAATTGGATCGACCTGTCGCGCTCAAACTGCCAAAATTGGAAGCGTTAGCGTCAGACGTGGGGAGGGCAAGGTTCATACGCGAGGCACGTGCCGCCGCGCTGTTAGGGCATCCAAATATCGTGTCGATTTTCGAAGCGGGTCACATCGGCGCGGTCATGTACATCGCCTTCGAGTACATCGATGGTCAACCTCTCGACGCATGGATGAAGTCGAACGCCCATGAAGCACAACGATTTGATGCACAACTGATCGCTAAATTGATGTCTGCGTTGGCAGCTGGTGTCCAACATGCACATCAACGTGGCATAATTCATCGCGATTTAAAGCCTGCGAATGTTTTAATTCAACAGGAAAGTTCAGCGCGCGATGAACGCAACAGCGGACTTGCCAACCGAGCAAAGATTGCCGACTTCGGATTGGCATGCTCGAATGCCGTCGACGGCATAACAACGCAAAGTGGTGCCATCATGGGCACTCCAATGTACGTCGCACCTGAACAGCTTAGTGTAAGTTCAAACAGCAGCACACCCGCTGTCGATGTCTACGGCTTGGGAGCGATATTGTATGAGCTGTTGACAAACCGCCCACCGTTTGATGGAACCACGCTGGCTGCGATTGCATGCGCCGTAGAAACTCAATTGCCAGTTGCACCTCGGCGAATTCGCCCGGAAACCGCACCCGATTTGGAGGCCATCTGTCTGAAATGTCTGGAGAAACGTCCGGCGCGCAGGTACGGGTCCGCTGCAGAATTGCAAGACGATTTGGAGCGTTTTTTGGACGGTAGGCCCGTACGTGCTCGGCACTGGACGCGTCGGGAGCGGGCATGGCGTTGGCTAGTGAGGAACCGCACGATGGCTGCATTAGTTAGCGTCATCTTTGCCGTGTTGCTCAGTGGCATTGTCGTGGCTGGGTGGCAAGCCAATCGGAATCGCCAATTATTTGTGGCCAGTGAACGCCATCGGCTGGACGCAACTAGAAACGCCGAGAAGAGCACGCGCGAACGCCAGCGGGCTGAGGTGCATCGCGATCTCGCGGAATCGATTATCGACCAAATGCTTAATCAGGTCGCCGATGCACTCGAACCGATTCCTCATATGGAAGCGTTCCGCCGTCATTTGTTGGAGACAGCTTTGGAGCATGAGCATAAAATGGTAGCGACCGAGCAAGAACATACGGGAAGCCAGCTACGCGTTGCTCGAACGCTGCTGCGCATCGGCAAGATCCAGCAACAATTGGGTCAGTTCGTTCAGGCCCGGTCCTCCTTCGAGACTAGCTTGGCACGTTTGTCCGAATTGGACAATGTTGAAGACGAGGAATTACTGAAGTATCGCCTGCTTCATGCTCGGTCAGTTTTAGGGGTCGTATCCATGCTGGAAATGGAGCAAGCTTGGTCCGAAGCCTACAATCGCTTAAAAGAGCTGATTCCCGAAATTAAGAGTTGGTTACAGAGGGATGATCATCCCGATTTGCATCGCGTCCAGTTCGAGGCATTGTTGCAGTTCGCGCGGACGCATGAGTCGCGACAACAGTTTGATCTGGCAAAATTACTGCTGACCGAGGCCCAGGCTGAATTGATGGCGATTCCTGAAAATCAACGCACTTCCGACGATCGCTGGGATCTTTTAACGATACACAATCAATTGGGGAAAATATGCTACTTCACTGGAGACCTGGCGCAGGCAATTGAAAAGTGGCAATATGTTTTGGACGAACAACGCGTGATTGGCGAATCAAATAATTGGAGCGTTCTTCAGCGACTGAATCGAGCCAAGATGCATCACAATTTGGCCAGCGCCTTGATTTCAACCGGCGACTTAACGCAGGCAATGATGCATTACCAAGACGCCGACATCCAACTACAACGACTTTGTTCATCGTTTCCGTTCTATCCAGAGCCCGCGCAAACCCGGATCAACGTTTTGAACGGACTTTGTCATGCGCTTATCATGAACCGACAAATCGACGAGGCGATCGAAAATAGTCTGATCGCCATTGAATGGTCGGAAAATGTATTGGATTCGTTTGGCGAACAACCAGAAATCCTGGCAGCGACCGCGCGTTTGACGGGAAACTTGGGAAAGCTTTATTTTGAAGAAAAGCAGAATTATGGGCTGGCGGAACAAGCATGGATCAAGCAAAACGAAATTTGCCGCCGGTTGGTAGCAATTGCTCCTGAAACTGTCGACTACAAACGGCAACTGTCCATAGCCTTGGGAAACCGCGCGTCGCTGCTCATCCATCAACAACGACTAGATGAGGCAAGATTGATCTTGGACCAGTCGTACGAACTGGCCGCCAGCGTGCTCCAGGCGCTCCAAGGCCATATCGCCGCGTTCGAAAATTTTCGCGATCAATTGGCAAAATCAGCATTCTTGCGTTGCCTGCAAGGAGATCATAAGGCCTGCCTCGAATTACTATCGCAACTTCAAAATCTCAAAGATGGAGATCCGGAAAACCAAATATTTGCTGCAAGCGTCGCGGCGCGATGTATAACGAACACAGAAATTGCAGATGAAGATTCGATTGGTCAAGCACGAGAAATGTACCGCCAATTCGTCATCAATACGCTGAAGTCCGTGCAAGAACGCGGCGTGATAAAAAGAACCCACCTACAACAAAACGTTGATTTCCGTTCTTTAGAAGCTGATCCAGAATTTCAAGCCATCGTAGGCTCGCTAAACCACTAAGATTTTTGCCTCGGCGTCCGGTGCTAGCTATTGCGAGCATAACGGTCAGGTAAATTGTGCCGGAGTTTTCTTATTTAACGACGATTTTGTGCGATATGCCGATAAAGTCGTAATATGTTGACGCCGCGTTCTCCCCAACCCTCACCGAGTGCAAGACACTTGCGTTTTAAACGACAAGGCAAGTATCCCGTCATGTCAAAACGTACCGATGCGAATTCAATCGCCGTTCTTATTTTGATCACGTTGGTTGCTAGCGGATGCAGTCGCTCTTGGTATCGACAACGCGCAGATCGCGATGCTGCTTGTTTGATTCAGTCTCGGCTGGATGATCCTCTGTGGGACGTGCCTAGGCGGACTGTCGAGCCGGACCACCGCTCGCGGATGAGTATTGTCACTGATCCCGATTGTGGCGGTCGCCCGCGGGATGATCCCTCCGCGGAGCGGTGGATGCATCGGCCCTATGGCTTCAGGAATCGATACTGGCAACAAATTCCGATCAATGAACTCGATGAGAACCCTGTATGGTTAGATCACCTACCGCGAAATGAACAGGGGACGGTGTTGCTTTCACCTGAACTTGCCATGGATCTCGCGCATTTGCACAGCCGCGAGTATCAATCGCGATACGAACAAGTTTACCTTAATGCTTTATCGCTTTCCGGTAACCGATTTGAGTTCGATACGCAATGGCTGGGTGGAGTTGGGGCTGATTTTGTTGCCACAGGAGATGGAACGAATGCTTCGCGATTGTTGTCTGTATCCGATCGAATCGGGTTCGGTCGACAGTTAGCGGGGGGCGGCCAGTTTGCAACGAGTTTGCTCAACTCCTTCGTCTTTGAGTTTGGGGGTACGCCATTTAACGCCGCGTCGGGGAGTATCGTCGCGACGTTTACGCAGCCGTTACTTCGTGGGGCATTTCGACATGTCCGCTTAGAATCGTTGACTCAGGCCGAACGAGACCTATTGTACGATGTTCGCGATTATGCGCGATTTCGACGCGAGTTCTATTTCATCGTGATGAGCCGATATTATACTCTGCTTGCTCAATTGCAATCGATTCGCAACTTGCGTGTAAACCTGGAGAGTTTGCAACTGAACCTGCAAGAGCATGAGGAACTATTTGCTCGACAAATGGTCTCGCAAATTCAGGTTGACCAAGTATTCCAAGACTACCAAGGTGGCCGCATTAGTTTGTTCTCAGCAGAACAAGCGTTGCAGAACTCGCTGGATGATTTTAAATTTCTGCTGGGACTTCCACCTTGGGTACCGCTGGAATTGGACGAGAGCTTGTTAGAGGCCTTTGAGTTTTCTTCGGCCGAAATTGGCGATTTAGATCGGCGCGTTCAACAACTGTATATTCGTCTGCTCGACTACTTACCACCCAATTCACCGACGCACGAACAGTTGTCGGAACCTTTAGATGAGTATTTGCGATTGCATGAAATCTTGTCCAAGCAAATTCCCAACGTAGAAAGTGAGCTTGAACAATGGCGGGAGCGGTTAGCTCAATTGCGGCCTAGCAATGACGACGATCGTTTTGATAAGCAACAACAAACGCGGTTGCTTGAACGAATCGAGCAAAGATTAGATGAGTTGGAAAAGAGCCTTGATGATTCAGCGACGTTGGCTCAATTTATTGCTGAAGTTGCTGGCATGCCTGAAGAAGAGGCTTGGAATGCATTGTTAACCGCAGTGGGAAGAAAGCTGCGTGAACAAGTCAACGAACTGTACATCGCTCAGAACCAGATACGTTTGTTCTTGCTGGATATTGAGGGAATTGAGGTCGACCAAGAGTTGGCGGTTACGTTCGCTCAAAATCATCGACTTGATCTAATGAATCGTCGCGGCATTCTTACAGATTCCTTCCGCCGTGTTGAGGTAGCAGCCAACGCCTTGAGAAGCCAGTTAGATATCAATGGCGGAGTCGTTGTCGGTACGGATCCCAACAAGCCCAACGCGTTTCGCTTCGACTCCAGTGCGAATGTCTATCGTGTTGGAGTGCAATTCGATGGGCCACTTAATCGATTTAACGAACGCAACGCCTATCGCGCGGCTCAGATTGCCTATCAACAAGCGCGACGTCAATTAATGGCAACGGAGGATGGAATTGCCAATGCGATTCGTGCTGATTTGCGAGCATTGCGCATTAGTCGCCTGAATTTTCAGATTACTCGCCAACAATATATTGCTGCCACAAGGCAAGTTGATGAGGCGAAAATCAATCTGTTGACCTCACGTGAGGCGAATTCGAATTTGACGCGCGACCTGCTGACTGCGTTACAGGGATTACTGGCGGCGAAAAACAACTTGATTTCTAACTGGGTAGACTTTAAAGTCTCGAAAATCCGTTTGTTTGCGGATTTGGAGTTGCTATTCTTGGACGACGAAGGAAAATGGTTCAATGAGTCGGAAGGGTTGCGGCAGCTTTCCCGCGGAATAGAATCCGATGAGTCAAGCGTGGACCGCGCGTTCGACAATTCCTCGATTGATTGGAACGATGAGTTCGATGGTCTGATGGAATCGGACTTGGACTAGCCACTATTATATATTTGTGGAGTTTTTGTCAGATTCAAATCGCATTTCCGATTATATTTAGTCGAGGCGTTTTTAGAGTTTGAACTTCAGGCTTCAGGCAAATTCAAATGGAGTTAGTTCGCGACTCAAGAATTTGCCAGCCAGCACATTGCATCAACTTCCCAAATGTCCGATTGCTTTGGTTGATACCGGATCGATGCGGACTTCCCAACTGCCTCAGTTTGCATATCGTTGAATTTCCCGATTGCACGAGGAAACTCCATGTTTCAACTCGCCATTAGACTAGCCAAGTGGTTAATCGTCACTTCGATTATTGCAGTTGCCAGCCTTGGCGGCTGGCGGTTTTGGAACGCGTCTCGCGTTGAAAGTCACAATTCTCTGACGTATAAGGTCACCAAGCGAAATGTGACCGACACCGTAATTGAACGCGGCACGTTGGAAAGCCAGAATACCAAAACATCCGTATGCGAATTACCCGGTTACCAAAACAAGATCATTTGGATACTGCCCGAAGGAACCAGTGTTGCCGAAGGCGACCCCGTGGTTCGGTTTGACAGTGCCGACATTGATCGGAGGATCAACGAGAAATCGCTTGCCGTCAACGAGGCCGAGGGAAAACTTGTACAGGCCAAAGAAGATCTTGATATCCAAAAAAATAAAGCGGAAAGTGACGTGGCTGCTGCGGAACTCGAGCTGGAATTGGCCAAGCTTGATTTGCGCAAATACGAAGAGGGTGATTTTATCGCCGAAAAGGCTGATTTGGAGCGAAACATTTTTGAGGGAGAAGCTGAACTCGAAAAGGTACGCGACGAATTGAACAACATGCGTGGATTGGTCAAGAAAGGCTACCGTTCTCCTGAACAATTGCGCGAAATTGAATTGCGATCCAATAGCTTTCAGTATCGAGTGGATCGCGATAAACAAAAGATGACCGTGCTTACCGAATTCGACTATGTTCGCAAAATGACTGAGCTAAAAGCCAAAGCTGATGAGTCCCAGCGCAAACTTGAGCGAACCAAGACCACTTCGCAAGCCGAAATTCGCAAAGCTGAAGCGGCAATCGCCAACGCAGAAAATGGGTTGGCACTAGAGAGTGAGGAACTGAAAAACTTGCAATCCTTGAAGGATCATTGCGAAATAAAAGCACCACAATCAGGTACGATCGCTTATGCGAACCAGCGATGGTGGGATCCGGAAGATCGAATACGCGAGGGCGCTACCGTTTACCGACAACAACCCGTCTTCTTGCTTCCCGACATGTCACGCATGCAAGTCAAGGTGAGCATCCATGAATCAATCGTCAATAAAATAAAGACAGAACAAAAGGCTAAATTGCGAATTGATGCGTTCCCCGATTTAACTTTGACGGGCACAGTCAAATTTGTTGCCGAGTTGAATCAAAGTAGCTTTTCGGACCAAAAAACCTACGAGACAATTGTTACCATCGATTCCCTACCACCTGATTTGGCTATTAAACCAGGAATGACGGCGCAGGTCGAAATTATGGTTGGGACCTATGAAAATGTAGTTGCGATTCCCATCAATGCGTTGACTGAACATTTGGGACAAACTTATGTTTACGTAAGAGAGGATCTGGGATTCAAGCGGCGTAGCGTTCGCCTGGGAACGGTTACGCATTCGTTTGCCGAAGTGGAAACTGGACTAGAACCCGGGGAAATCGTTGCCTTGGACGCATACCAGCGTGGAATATTAGAGTTTCAAGCCGATCGTGATGATGAAATGGAAACGTCGCCGATACCCCCAGTGCCGATGGGTAATGCACCGGAAATGGACTGACTTGTCAATAATCAAATAACGAACTGATATGAAGCGTTTGTATCGAATCCAGGCCATGTTCAAAACGGCGAAACGCAGCTTGCAAATGCATAAGCTGCGATCTCTCCTAACCGTTTTAGGCTTGGTGTTCGGTGTTGCCAGTGTGATTGTCATGCTGGCGGTTACCGAGGGAGCCAGCCAAGAATCGCAACGTCAAATCGCCTCGCTTGGCGTGAACAATATCATCGTCCGTAGTGTGAAACCGAGTGACAACGAGTTCGGTGAAGGTCAAAGCTTCAGGTCCATTGAAGTCGCCTACGGTTTGACTTATGACGACTTACGGCGAATCAACGATGCCATGGAAACTGTTGTTGGAGCAACGCCACTACGTGAGTATCAACAGGAGTTGCGTAATGGTTCCCAACGACTTTATGGACGGGTTGTCGGTGTAATGCCTAGCTTTCATGACAGCAACCGCTTGACGATGGCGCGAGGCCGCTTTGTCGACGATGCGGATCTGAAATTCAATGCCAATGTCTGCGTAATCGGCGAAGAAGTTGCCAAACAGCTGTTTCTCTTCGAGAACCCGATCGGTAAATCGGTGCAGGTAGGTAGCCAAAATTTCTATCGGATCATCGGGGTGACTCGATACAAAACTCCCTCTGCCGGCGTTGGTTCAAGCTTGTCGGCACAAGATCTGAACAAAGACATTTACATTCCTATCACTACAGATCGCAGTCGCAATGGCGATGTGATTACCAAGAGAGTCCGGAGTGGTTACAGCCGCGAGCGAATGCAACTGAGTCAAATCACAGTTCAAGTGCGCGATACAGCTTTGGTGAAACCGACGGCAGCCGCCCTGGAAAGCCTGCTTACCGGCGGTCGTTCGCAACGGGATTTTGCCATTACGGTTCCACTCGATTTGTTAGAACAGGCTGCCGCCACCCAACGAATCTTCAATATTGTGTTGGGTGCGACTGCGGCCATCTCGCTATTGGTGGGAGGGATTGGCATCATGAATATCATGCTTGCCAGCGTAAGCGAGCGGACGCAAGAGATTGGTATCCGCCGTGCATTGGGTGCCAAACAAAACGACATTGTTATGCAATTCCTGTTCGAAACGGCTGCATTGTCGTTCATTGGAACGTTCATCGGTTTATGGGTTGGTCTAGCGACTCCCAGCCTCGTTTCGTGGGTCACCGGCATGGAAACGAAGATCACGGCTTGGTCGCCACTTATTGCTGCGTCTGTGGCATTTTCAGTCGGAATGATATTCGGAATCTATCCAGCGCAACAAGCTGCTAAACTTGACCCGATTGAAGCTCTCCGACATGCGTGATCGCACGTAACAATCTGGTCCATTTTTTGCATTCTTACTATCGTCGACAGTGACCAATTGGCAGGTGGCTTCCGTGTAAATCTACGATGACAGTGAGGGGCGATTTCATTGGAACGCAACCCTTTGGGTGTACCAGCGTTGTTTGCTTAATGCAGGTACATTTGCGTTTGGGCATGTTGAACCTCGCACACTTTCCGATTGCTTCCGAGCCGACAGGTTTGCCAACGTAACGTCGTTCAATTACCTTTGCGAAACAACACCCTTCGCAATAATGCGAACGGTCTGCTTGTCTTTGCCGGTTTTGAAGAGGTTCACCAATGCTTCTCGTTTCGCAGGTCCGGTAACATCCATGGATCAACGTGTTCCATGTTAACAATGAATCAGAGTTCGAGCCCATTGGTGCCACTTTTGCCGCATTTCGTGAACTTTTCAGTGGGTTTGACACTGAATAGCAAATGCAATAGAATTGCGGGAGCGGTTGACAGCGGTTGTTGTACAAGGATCCCCTGATCAAATCGTTCAAGAGTTTTGTTGTTTAACTTTGACAAAGCTTGCTTGTGGAATCAGGTTCGCCAAGCTGCCCCTGCTCGCTTTTTGTGGCGTTGTTGTTGCGTCGAATTGGTTGCACTGTTGCGGATCGCCCCGCTCGAAATGGTTACCGGCGACGAGTGCATAAATGCGAGCTTTGAGACTGCCTATTTGAAATCGCGATAGGAATTTTTGTTTTCTGATTCGTGTTCGTCGGGACTCATTCTAATATTTGAGGAATCATGCTTACAAGTATTTTTTTTCGTAACGCACCAATAATTATTGCAGGTTTGCTGGGTGCATGTTGCATGTTTGCCTGGTCAGGGTGTGACCATAAGATTGCCGACCGCGGTCGCTCGAATGATGGTCCTTTGCGAGTTGTGGCAACCTTTAGTATTCTCGGCGACTGGGTAAAACAAGTGGGAGGCGACCGCATCGAATTGGTCACGCTCGTCAATGCAGGCGGGGATCCACACACGTATGAACCGACGCCGCAAGATGCAGTGGTATTGAATCGCGCTGCACTGCTTTTCGAAAATGGCCTAGAGTTTGAAACATGGCTAGATAAGCTCTACAAAAGCAGTGGCACTGCGGCAAAACGTGTTGTGGCTACAAGCCAGATTGGCCCTGAAAAACTGCTCGCGTTTCATCATGCCCATCAGGCAGGAGACCACTGTGAACATTGTGCACACGGGCACCAACATGGGGACACCGATCCACATATTTGGCAATCTCCTCTGATGGCCAAGTCGGTAGTTCGAGCGATTGCCGATGCCTTGTCGGCACATGATCCTGAACACAAACTGGAGTATCAAGATCGGGCGGCTAACTACATGCTGAAACTTGATCAGCTCGATCAAGAGATTCGAGAATCCGTTAAGGAGTTACCAGCGGAGGGGCGGATTCTGATCACAACCCATGACACCTTTGCCTATTTCGCTGCCGAGTACGGATTTAAAGTGTCGAGTGTATTGGGATCGGCAACGAGCGACGTCGCTGATCCTTCAGCGTCTGGGATCGGAGACGTCGTGAATTCAATCAAAGCGATGCCGGTGAAAGCAGTGTTTACCGAGAACACCGTCAACCCGAAGTTGACCGAACGTGTGGCTCGCGAAGCCAACGTAAAGCTCGTGCGTTCCCTGTACACCGATGCGTTAGGTGGCGAGGAATCCTTGGCTGCAGATTATTTGGGAATGATGCGTTACAATGTGCGCGTGATTGTGGAGTCGCTTCAATGATGGCGACGACGCACAGTCATCCCCTGTGGGCTTATGGTTTGAGGAGACACCGTGATCCCCAGCCAGGTGCCGTGGCATTATCGATCGAGCATTTGAAGATTGCATACCCTGGCCAAGCGAAACTGGCCGTTGATGACGTGTCTTTGACCATCGATATCGGTCGGCGCGTTGCCTTAGTCGGACCGAATGGCGCTGGCAAGAGTACGCTATTGAAGTCGATCGTCGGATTGATCCAACCCCGCGAAGGAATTATTCGCATTTATGGGAATGCCGTTGGCGCGTGCCATCATCGAACTGCTTATCTGCCACAGAGAATCGATTTGGATTGGCGATTTCCGATGACCGTGAAACAACTCGTGATGACTGGCCGGTACGTACATCTTGGCTGGTTTAAACGGCCTTCGGCGGAAGATTGGAAGATCGTGCTTGAGAGCTTGGAACGTTTGGGAATCCGCGAACTGGCTAATTCACAGATCGGCGAATTGTCGGGTGGACAGCAGCAACGAACGTTATTGGCCAGAGCGTTGGCACAGGAGTCAAGTTTGTTTTTGCTCGACGAGCCGCTGAACGCCGTCGACGAAAAGACACGCGAGGTTGTTGACGACGTATTACGTGAACATGCCTTGCGAGGAGGGAGTGTTTTTGCGGCAACCCATGACTTGGTGAGCCTAGAGGAATCGTTCGACGAGTCGATCCACGTCGTCGACGGCAAAATCGACCGCGTGGCACAATACACGGCGAAGTCAGGTGTAACTTGCTTGCAAGCTCCTCATCATTGTGCGCATGGAACGTGCCCATGAATTGGTTGCTTGAACCACTCGAGTTCGGCTTCATGCGCCAAGCATTATTGGCTGGCATCCTCGTGGCCATTACCTGTTCTGCTTTAGGTGTATTTGTTGTCTTGCGTCAAATGGCATTCATGGGCGATGCCGTCGCCCACACAACGTTACCCGGATTGGTGATCGCTTATCTCAATCGCTGGAACTTGTTCTTCGGTGCATTGATTGCCGCGATTGTCACGGCAATTGGCATCGGCTGGCTCAGCCGTCGGCAACAGTTGCGTGAAGACACGGCCATTGGCATTCTCTTTTCGGGGATGTTCGCGCTAGGGATTGTCATGATCAGTTATACCAACGGTTATCGCGACTTAACCCATATGTTGTTCGGCAATATACTAGGTGTAACGACTTCCGACTTGATTGGCATCATTTTGGTGAGCATCGTCGTCCTAGGCGCGCTGCTTGCTTTTGGTAAGGAATTGATCTTAACGTCGGTCGATCCGCTGCACAGCCAAGTAATTGGTTTGTCCGCGGAACGGATGCGTTATCTGCTACTGATTTTGCTGGCCATGACGGTCGTCACCGCGATTCAGGCCGTTGGCGTGGTATTGACGACGGCCCTCTTAATCACACCTGCAGCGACCGCTTCGCTGTTGACGAAGCGCATGCATATCATGTTCATATACTCGGCGAGCGTGGCGATTGCCGGTTGCGTGATTGGGCTTTATTCTTCGTGGTATTTGGGAATTTCCTGTGGCGGAGCAATCGTCTTGGCCTGCACATCGATTTTCGGTGCTGTTTTTTGTATTCGCAATCTCGCCTTTATGCGGTGGTAAACAAATAAAGCAGTAACCGGTCAAGAATCGCTCCCACAATTTTGCGTCGATTTGGATCGAGCCTTAGCCTTGTGAATTCTGGCCGAGGACATGCCGATCAAGGGCAGTCCATCTCCCCGACGATTGAGCGTGACCAGCCAACCATTTATTCCTCCCCCACATATTCAAAATTCCGCAAATTGTATTTAAGACGGAGCGGGCGTGTTCGCGTACAGCCGATGTGTAAAAATGTAAAGCTCAACGGCGCGCGGGACCATGTATCGGATGCTTCTTCCATGATGGACCGACTCTCTGATATGCGTGCTGCTAATTTCAATTAACGGTAGATCAATCTGAAAGGCTTCGATCTCGAGCGCGCGATTCTCGTCGCACAGTTGTTTCAGTACTTGGAAATCGAGGGTTGTTCCACTGCGACGGAAAACCATGGGTGTAGCAAGTTCCAAGATTCGTTGTGGATTTCGCCAATCGCGAAAACTTTGAAACGCATCCATTCCGACAAACAAGAAGAGTTCGTGATGCGCGTCACCGCGCTGGATTTCCTCCAGCGTTTCGACGGTATAACTCTTTCCCCCCCGATCAATTTCAAGAGTGGAAACATGAAATTGATCGTGACCAGCAATCGCCAGTTGCAACATTTCCACACGATGTTTTGCGTTTGCCTTGGAGCCGTCCGACTTAAAGGGCGAGACGGATGTCGGAACAAACCAGACTTGATCCAGGTTCGCCTGATCGCGGCATTGTTCAGCCAGAATAAGATGCCCGTAATGAATGGGATCAAATGAGCCACCAAAAATTCCTATTTTCATAAGCAATCCGTACTGAAAAATATCCGAGGTTAACGTGCTGAGCACAACCCGCATTCGTGTGCCAGGTCAATTTGCGTCTCAGGTTAGGGAAGAATAGTCCGAATCACATACGAAACGCTTTGTCCACTCGTTGCCAAGCATCGAAGGGAAAGTTATGTGAATGATATCGAGAATCTGAAATAAAGTCGCCGGTAATACATCGTTTTGCTGAATAAATGGCAACGTTCACGAGCCCAGGCTGATAACCGTCATCAAACCTCGAAGTAAACTTGGCTTGATCGCATGATACGTCCAAAAATATTCAATCGCCGAAGATAAAAATACGATATAGTTTAGCTCCGTTGGTTGATTGCAGATAAATTTAACGTACCAACTAATGCGGCTAGCCGAGAGATTGATCTGGGTTATCCAAACTGTTGCTCGCTTACGAAATTTCGAATCGCTATACAACAAATCGCCTGCAAACGTTGACAAGATTATTTTACCGACCCTAGGTTTATGTCTTTTGACGATGGAGCGGTTGGCAAGCGGTCCCGATTATGGGACTGCTACCACTCGGTATCGCCTATAGTCAAACACAATTTGTCTGCGCAAAATGGACAGGTCTCACGAAGATTTGATTGGCTGCCCAACGCAGCCGACGATCATCGTACAAAGTTGATTGCCAGCAGATGCCGAAAACAATTCTCGTGGTTCGAAAAGGCATCCACCGTTTGAAGGGCGAATTGTTCGCCAATTGTTTTATCGTAAAGGAGCTGCATGCCCACGTATTTTGACGAGGCTTTACCCATTGCTAGAGTTCCCAATGAGCGGGGAAGATTTGGCAAGTTTGGAGGACGCTATGTCCCTGAAACACTTGTGCCAGCGCTCATCGAGTTGGAGCAGGAATATGAAGCCGCCAGAGTTGATCATAGCTTTCGAAGCGAATTGATCTCGCTGCTTCAAGACTTTGTGGGGCGTCCGACACCGCTTTACTGGGCGAAGAATCTCACACGAATGGCGGGTGGGGCCGAAATCTGGTTCAAGCGAGAGGACCTCAATCACACGGGTGCCCACAAAATAAATAACACCATGGGGCAGGCATTGCTCACCAAACGCATGGGTAAACGGCGCGTGATTGCTGAAACGGGTGCCGGACAACATGGCGTGGCGACCGCCACAGCTTGTTCACACTTTGGGTTGGAATGCGTTGTCTACATGGGAACAGAAGACATACGGCGACAAGGACCCAATGTGCGCAGCATGAAGCTTTTAGGAGCAGAAGTGCGCGGAGTCGAATCGGGTTCTAGAACTCTACGTGATGCCATCAATGAGGCCATGCGCGATTGGATGTGCTCGGTTGATTCGACGCATTACTTGCTCGGTTCAGTCGTTGGACCTCACCCATTTCCGCGGATGGTCAGAGACTTCCAAGCGGTAATTGGCGAAGAAACGCTGACTCAATGTCGGGTACGTTGGAATGCACTGCCCGATCTGGTGATCGCATGTGTGGGAGGAGGCAGCAATGCTGCGGGAATGTTTTATCCGTTTGTCGCTCATACCGATGTGGAGATTATCGGTGTTGAAGCGGGGGGATTAGGTGTCGGCGACGGCGAACATGCGGCACCATTGAATTATGGAGTCGATGGGATTCTGCATGGCAGCCTAAGCCGAGTGCTGCAATCGGCGGATGGTCAAACCTTAGATGTGCATTCAGCGTCGGCGGGCTTGGATTATCCAGGCGTTGGTCCTGAACACAGCTATTGGCATGAAACAAAACGGGTACGCTATGTCAGTTGCCATGATCTGGGGGCGTTGAACGCCCTGCTCTCCGTCGCCAAAGCCGAGGGGATCATTCCTGCATTGGAGTCGGCTCACGCCATTGCAGTGGCTTTACATGAAGCCAAGTCTCGAGCGAAGGAACAACGGATTGTGGTTTGTTTGTCCGGACGCGGTGAAAAAGATGCTGCCGAGGTCGAACGATTGGTACAGATCAACTCGTTGTAGGAAGACACCGTCCACATCCCGTTTCCACCAAACTGATTTCGACCAGCCTGTGATTCATAAACTTTGCGACGAAAATTGATTGTAAGAACCATGGTCCAGATATTTAGTCATTTGCAAGATTTGAGGACACGCGGCAAGACGGCCCTCATGCCGTTTA
The DNA here is from genome assembly GCA_937862885.1 of uncultured Planctomycetaceae bacterium. Lineage (GTDB taxonomy): Bacteria > Planctomycetota > Planctomycetia > Pirellulales > Pirellulaceae > CALMEE01. Next base: position 22,389 of record CALMEE010000005.1, on the reverse strand, counting down.
TTACAGCTGGGGATCCAGATCTTTCGGCAACAGCGGAATTGATCCTTGCCTTGGATCAGGCAGGCTGCGACATGCTGGAACTGGGCTTTCCTTACAGCGATCCGATCGCCGATGGTCCGGTGATTCAAGCAGCCTATAGCCGGGCCTTGCACCGCGGTATCAGGGTGCAACAGATTTTTGATCTGATTGCCGGTTTGCGAGGGAAGATCAAGATGCCGGTCGTCGCGATGGTCAGCTATTCCATAATTTTCCGCCACGGGGAAGAGGAGTTTGTGAAACGCGTGGCTGACGCGGGATTCGCTGGCCTTATCGTGCCCGATCTACCCATTGAAGAAGCCGAACAGTTGGTTGAACTTTGTCGGCGAGCCGATTTGGGTTACTGTCCGCTCATCACACCCTTGACCGACGCGCAACGGGGGGCATTGGTCGCTCAACGCGCCACCGGGTTCGTCTATTTTGTATCGGTTGTCGGAATTACCGGTGAACGAGCCGATTTTACCAAAGACCTTAAAGAACGCATCGCGCAGTTCCGTGATCTTGCTCCAGAGGTCCCTATTTGCCTGGGCTTCGGCATTAGTACTCGCGAGCATGTCGAAGTATTGAGCCCGCTTGTGGACGGGATAATCATCGGCAGCGCGATTGTTCGACGAATCGAAGCCAATATTGGGCTTGGACAACCGGCGATCGTCAATGCCGTGAAGGAATTCGTCCAATCGCTCCGATAGCAATCGATAGTGTGCAAAGTCATCAGGCGGGACCGATGATCCCGCCTGAGTTTGCTAATATTGTGACATTGCACGTACTGAATCGTGTCAACCGCTATTTGTCTTGGAACTCGAAACCGGATGCTACAAGCTGCTTCCGCACGGTTTCGATCATGGCATCACCCAATGTGTTGGTCTTGAGCGAACCGGTAGCTTGTGCCTTGGCAAGATACTCTTCGCGTTCGCGCACGAGCTTGGCAAGTTCTTGTTCTACATCGGTGCGTTCTTTCGCCATTTGTTGCACATGGGCGAGTTTTTCTGGGTCCGACATCTTTTGCATCTCATCGGGCAGGTCTTCAACCTTGAGTTGAGTCAGGATTTCTGGATTGGCGGCCAGAGTGTCGACCAAGTCGCGGCCTCGATTGAGATAGACTTTTCCGCCGCTAGCTCCGCCTTTGATGATGGCACGTTGAACCAAACCACCTGTCTGAGCGGCATTGGTGTCCTGTGCGATTTGGTTTTCGCAGTATAGTTGGCGATCATGGCCAAACCAAAGATAAGTTTTGTTGAGTCGGCCATTCAGTTCAATGATAATTTTGTCTTGCGGACATTCGATTTGGACGACTCGCACGTCTTGATCGATATTCATGAATTCGCCCTCGGCGAGTTTGGCACCATCTTCCCAATTTGTGGCGATGCCCGTTTCGCGATGACCGCAGTGAATTGTATTGACGCGAATTCCGTGTTCAATCGCGCGTTTACAGGCTTGCCGATAATCCACGGGCCCTTGCGTGAACGGTTCATTGCCGGCGATAAAAATTGCCTTGTAGCAATTGGGTTCTTTACTCCAATCCAAACGCGTAATCGCTTCGTCGATCACGGCACCACAGTATTCGTCGCCACCTTGGGTAGTCAACGCAAATAACGCTTGCGAAACCCCATCCAAATCGTCGGTCAAGCCACACACTTGACGAATGTAATTTTCGCTGGCGGGAAGTCGCGTGTTGCCATATTCAAATACAGCGACGCGAAGAATCGGAGTTTGCCCATTACGCTTGGCGATGGCAAATTGTTGAACAATGGTCCACAGTTGACTCTTGGCTTGCGAGATTAATCCATCCATTGAATTTGAAGTGTCTAGAAGGATCGCCAAATCGACGGCTGATCGGTTGCCAACAAAAGGCGGCTTTGCGTCTGGGGACTTGCTCGAATCTTGCTTCAAGATAATCACATGTGTTGTGTTGCTCCCTTTCTTGGTAATAACGTGTGTATCTTGCATGAAACTGTTGACCAGTGTCCCGAAAACTAGGGCACATAAACTCATGCCCAGAGTTGTAACCGTAAAGTTCATTGCTCGTTCTCCTTGTGAATGGATTGGATGAAACGTGATTGTTGCGAAACGCATCCCTGCTCTTGTGTCCCGCCGATCGACCTAGGATTCCGATCGGACGAGACTCAGTGATAACCAATATTACGTAAAAGAAGAACGTCAGCAAAATTAGAGTTACAGTAGTGTTACAATCAGATCGCCAATTCCCGGTTTTCGTGACAATCGGAGTGAAAGTGCTTGCGGTTATGAGTAGCCTGCCAGGGCGGACAAGGCGGACTAACGACCCTGCATCAAGCGAATCAAGAACCGAATGTGAACCACGGGCCCCAAACGTTGTCGATTGGACCGATTTTTCCACGGAAGCCGCTACGATTCTTGACATCGTGAGGACTAAGCGGTTTAGGAATAGGCGGGCTCGCCTTATAATGAAGATGCGCAGCACTTCAAGCGAGATGATTGCGTTTGGCGAATCGACGCTCACGCATCCGATGTCCTAGTTCTAACCGAGAAACTGCGATTGCAAACCATGAGTCGAACAAAGTCAGTGGAATTCGAGCACCGCAGCCAATCCCTCCGGCATTTACTAGAAAAAATGCAGGCGAATGCGGCAGTGATCTGGGATTGTTCATCAGTCCCTTTCACGTTACTAACGCAGCATTGCTTGAGTGGGGAACAAGTACGGTTGGAGTTGACCGCAAATGAGCATACGCAGCTGTTGGAAGACGCGCTTAGCGGGTTGCATACGGTGTCATTCGTCGAGATCAAGAAAAACTTGCAAATCCAGACGGTCGCGATTGGAAAGCTGCATGTGCAAAACCATTTGGCATTAATTGAGGTTGTCTTCGATGAAGTCATTGACGATACGCGGCGGCAAAAAGTCGGTGCTATCTTAGCAGCCTATTGCGGTCGGCAACATGACTTACCGGATAGTCATGAATCCCTAAGTGCTCCTTTGGGAATGAACACCAATACAGCAAAAGCGGGATCCGCGATCGGTGCCATCGATCAATTTGCCAAGGCCGTGCATCGCTCTTTGGATTTGCGTGAAACGTCCTTCGAAATCGTGAACGAGATGCAAGCGTTGATTGATTGTGACCGCGTGGCACTGCTGCAAAAGATCGACGACGCTTGGAAAGCAATTGCCTTTAGCGGGCAGTCGCAACTCGCAGCGCGATCGAACAGCATCCGCGCATTGGAGTCGATGGTCCAACGTCAGCTCGCTGGGAAGACGGCATTGTGGTATTCGGAGTTGGTGAATTCAGCGGCGATGAATTATGAGAACACCGAGGTGGAGTTAGACGTTGAGTCGGTGACTCGCGAATATCGCGCGCTATCCAATGCGAAAGAGATCATCGTTTTGCCGCTTTTCCACTCCATTGGAAATACGCGTCAAACAACGACTGCCGCTGGCGGAACAAGTGGTCCGAATCCTGAAGCTACAAGTCCTGATAGCGCAGATCGAACACTGGTTGGGGCGCTTGTGCTGGAACAATTCGGTCAAGCGTCGATTCTTGAGAAGCGCGCGGCCATCGAACTTTTGCAGAAACATGCCGAACTCAGTTTTGGCAACGCGATTGCACATCAAAATCTCCCTTTCTTTTCAATTGTCAATTTTTTGGGCAAGTTAAGTGCGATTCGCTTGCGTACTCGCCGGAAGAAGTTGATGGCTGCGATAGTTACGTTCGCTGCGATCGTTTTGGTCCTGACGTTTGGCAAAGCTGAATTCAAGTTGCCCGTCGATGGGATCTTGTTGCCCGAGGATCGGCGAAACGTGTTCGCTGAGGTTGAAGGTGACATTCGCAAGGTCTTGGTTAAACATGGTGATCTTGTTTCGAGTGGCCAAGTATTGTTAGAGATGGCAAGCGATCAATTGGAAATCTACCTGGAAGATCTCAACGGAAAAATTGTTACGACCGAGAAACAGATCGAAGCCATCGTCGAAGCCACGGTTCGCGCCGAACAAAGGGGGTCAGATCCCGCTCAGACGGCAATGTTGAACGTTGAACGCAGTAAATTGCGGGAGACATTGACTTCACTGCGTGAGGAACTGCGGATCGCGGAAACTAGGCGTGAAAAACTCAAGGTTCGTAGCCCCATCGACGGCCATGTCTTATCTTGGCAACTTGAATCGCTGTTGGAAGACCGACCCGTCGGTTATGGTCATCGCTTGATGGAGATCGGACGACTAGACGGTGATTGGGTGGTCGAGTTACTGGTACCTGATAAACATGCAGGGAAACTTGTGGAGGCCAAAAGACAAGCATCAGTTCCGTTGCAGGTTTCTTTCTTAATCGCCAGTGCGCCGAGCGAAATGTTTACAGGCGAAGTGTCTGAGATAGCAAAAACGACCATCGATGACCCATTGTTGGGCAGAGTCGTTCGTGTCAAAGTCAAGATCCTGGATCCAAACGTCAATTTTCGACAGGTTCGTACGGAAGTAAAAGCCAAAATTCATTTAGGCAAATCGAGCCTAGGTTATATTTGGCTGCACGATCTTTTCGATTTTGTGCGCAGTCAGATTTTCTTTCGCATGTTCTAGCATTTATGGCAAACGAATTACCCGTCGCAAGTGGCGACGATGAAAATGCGGATCGCACGATCGCCTATCGACGTCGTTTGGACCTGCAAATTTCCGCGAGTGAATTTCAGGGGGAGAAATGCTGGATCATCAAGGATCCCGTCAGCCTCAAATACTTTCGTATTCGCGAGCCAGAATTCGTCGTCTTTAACATGTTGAATGGTCGCACGACCCTGAACCAAATTCAAGCATCCTTGAGCCGATTGTTCGGTGGTGCCAGCGTCGAGTTGGCGCATGTGCGCGCTTTGATTGGCTCATTGTTCCAACGCGGGTTGCTGGTGAGCCAGCGGTTGGGGCAAGCTACGCGGTTGCTGGATCGTCGCCATAAGGTGCGGCGGGCGCGGTTGATTTCTCAGGTCACCAACCTTCTTTCGATTCGATTTCCAGGTATTGATCCCGAAAAATTCTTGAGCTGGCTTTATCCGAAGGTTTCCTGGTTTTTTCATCCTATTTGCGTATTACTCTGCTTTGTTATCGTGGCCCTCGCCGGCCTGTTGGTGCTGGTGAATGCGAACGAGGTGTATCATCGGTTGCCCCAGATGCAGCAGTTTTTTGGTATTGATAACCTGCTGTTGATGGGGTGCGTATTCATGATTACGAAGTCGTTGCACGAGATTGGGCATGGATTGGCCTGTAAACACTTTGGCGGAGAGTGTCACGAGATCGGCTTTATGCTTCTGGTATTGATGCCGGTGATGTATTGCAATACCAGCGATTCCTGGATTCTACGAAACAAATGGCATCGCATGGCGATTGGCGCTGCGGGCATGTACGTCGAGGTTCTGATCGCTTCTCTCTGCACGTTCATTTGGTGGTATGCGAACCCGGGAATCATCAGCACAATCTGTCTTAATATTATTTTCCTGAGTTCATTGACCACGGTGGTTTTTAACGCGAACCCGTTAATGCGATTCGACGGCTATTATATCTTGAGCGATTTTCTGGAGATTCCAAACTTAACGCAGAAGTCGCGGGCGGCCTTGTTGAACAAGTTGCGGGTATGGTGCTTGGGGCTTCCGCCGTTGCCTGCCCGGATGTTGCCGTCAAGAAATCAGGTTGCTTTTGCAAGTTACAGCATCGCATCGTTTGTTTATCGCTGGGTAATCCTGTTTTCTATTTTGTGGTTCATTTCAAAAGTATTTGAGCCATACGGTTTGCAAGTCATCGGTCAATATATGATAGCTGCTTCTTTGTTTGGGTTAATCGTCGTGCCAATTTTTAAACTAACCAAATTCTTTTCCATGCCGGGAATTCGATCTCATATCCATCGAGGGCGCATGTTGCTTACCTTTTTCGTGGTGGCGCTGCTGTTATTCTTGGTCATGTGGATTCCGGTTCCCCAATATGTTTATGCCCCTCTTACGATGCGTCCACAGAACGCTAAGGCGGTGTACGTGAAGCAGCCGGGAGTGCTGGTCGAATGTTACGTGGAAGTCGGCCAGGCTGTAAAAGCCGGTGATCCGATCGCTCGGTTGCAGGATTTGGATACGGAAGCGAAGTTGATCCAGGTGGAGGGGCATGCGCGGCAACTCGAAACGGAGGTTGAATTGTTAAGTCGGTTGGAAACGATCGCGCCGCAGCAAGTGCAACATCTCTCGGCCACGCTCTCTTCGTTGCAGGCGGCGTCGAATCGTCTTTTGGGCGAACGACGAATTTTTGAATCGTTGTTGTTGCGTGCACCAACGGATGGCATTGTAATTCCGCCGTCACTCGTTCGTATGCCAAACAACGACAGCCAACAACTTGATCGTTGGCACGGCTCTCCGCTGGAGCGTGAAAATTTATTTGCCTACTTGGAGCGGGACACTGAGTTTTGCCGGATCGATACGACAGGTATCTTCGAAGCAGTGTTAGATATTGATCAAACGGATTTGGATTTGGTGCGACCTGGCTGCACGGTTAGCTTGATGCTAAGAGAGTACCCTCACCGAAGACTCAGCGGATCCATCCGTGAAATTGCCATTAGTGATGCCACGTCCAGGAATCCTGGTCCCAACCAGCAACCCGTTAATCAGGGCTCGCAATTTGATGCGTACGGTCGTCCTCTGGTTTATGTCACCAATTACCAAGCAACTGTCCCATTAGACGACAATCAAGTTCAGCTGATTGCGGGATTTTCGGGTGAAGGCAAAATCTATGTGGGGAGCGCGCCCCTCGGTCGTCAATTGTTACGCTATCTACGAACAGTTTTCAATTTCCGCTGGTAAATTCACTGTCATCGAATGGCTCGGGTTACTTTTCCGCTTTAAATAAAGATCAGCCAATGTTTGAAGCTGGATGCCGTAATCGATTTATGTCACGAGTTGGTAAATTATCGCCACATTTTTTGAGAATCTTGGTTAGATAATTTCAGGCTAAAGGAGTAGAATATGGCTGGCTTCGGGTCCCCGAACGATCCCACCACCGGTTCGCAGGCGACATCGATTGGCGTTTTTATTTCGATGCCAAACGCTTTTGTTTCTTCGTGCTACGGATTTTTGAGATGAACAAATTCAATGAGTTGATTTGCAGATTGCGTCCGATTGCGGGGTTAACCGTACTCTTTCTCATCTTAATCTTATCGGCTGGACCAGCTTGCAGTCCGTTCCGCACGGTTGTGCACGCTGCGGGGTCGGCTGTATTGCAAGATTCCGATGACCAAGACGTTGATCAAACCGACAGCCAACGGCGCAGTGAATTGGGCGAACGCCAACGCCTTGTCGAACGAAAAATGGCTACTTTGGAGTCAATGTTTGAATCGATCGCGCAGAAATTGCAAGTCACCGATCCCGAAAAGGCAGAACGGTTGGGCCTGGCATTGCAACATGCTAAAGAGAATCTGATCAAGCGAAAAATGGGGCAAGTCACCCAACTGCTCGACGCCGGACGGTTGTCGGAGGCGGAGCGAACCATGGACGAGGTCATTGAAAGCCTCGAATCATTGATTCGTCTTCTGCTCAATCAGAAAGAAGAAACGAGTTCAAAAGAAAAACAGATCGAAGACCTCGAACGATGGAAGCGGCAAATCGAGGAACTGAGAAAGGAAGAACAACGACAACGAATTGAGACACAAAAAGTTGCCAACAAGGACGATGCATTAGACACACTGGCCAAGCAGGCCCAAGAGATCAAGGAGTTGATCGAAAAGCAAAAGCAAGTCATCCAGGAAACCGAAAGGCATCAAGACAGCGGATTGCAGGCGCTGGACAAAGTTGCCGATATGCAATTCAAAGTGCGTCAGCAAACTGAAGACTTGGAAAAGCGGATAGCGGAGAGTTTCGGTGCTGACGCGGCTGGAGATGCCGAAGGAGAAGCGCGACCTGACGACAGTGGCGAAAATAGTGGAAATCCGGCTGGCGATCCTGCACCTAACCAAGGGGATAAGCCAAGCGACTCAGGTCAACCTCAATCTGGCCAGCCACAATCAGGCCAACCACAGTCAGGCCAGCCACAATCAGGCCAGCCGTCAGGAAGTCAGCAGCAACCGGCACCTGGACAAAAGCCACTGCAGCAGGCGTCAAAACATCAACGCGACGCGGAAGAAAAACTTGGTCGAGGCAAGAGCGATGAAGCGCAACGCGCTGAGGAACGAGCGCTTTCCGAGTTGCAAAAGGCATTAGATGAAATTGAGCGAGAAAAGAAGCGAATTGAGTCGCTACCTCCCGATGCGTTAAAGGAAATGGCCAAAGCACAACGGCGAACGAAAGACAAGACCGCTGACGTTGCGAACGAAATGAAGAAAGCTCCGAGCGCCGCAGACAGTGAGCAACAGGAATCCGGCCAGAAGCAGCCTGGTCAGCAAAACGTCGAGAACGCGCAGAAGTCGATGGACAACGCTGCAGGCGATTTAGACGATGATGAGCCGCAACGTGCCGAAAGGCAGCAGCGAAAGGCTGAAGAGGAACTGGAAAAAGCCCTGCAGGAAATTGAAGATCGTTTGGCACAATTGAGGGAGGAGACTCGCGAAGAAAAATTGAGGCGTCTTGAAGCCCGTTTTCGTGAAATGCTGACGCGTCAGCAATTAGCTTCGGAGCTTACGTCAGAACTTCACGACAAGCAGACATTCTTGGGACGGCTGCGACGACGAGATACCTTGGCTCTATTCCGGTTGGCGAGTGAAGAGCGCGAGATATCTGAGTTGGGCCAACAAGCCTATGATCTATTGTTGGAAGATGGCACAAGCATCGTGTTCCCTGAAATGGTCCAAGATGTCCGAGAAGACTTGAATCGCGTGGCAAAATTGTTGGAGGCCGACGAGACCGGTGCGTTGACGCAAATGATCCAGCAACAAATTGAAGTTACCCTGGAAGAATTGCTAGATGCGTTAAAACAGGCCCGTCAACAACGTGAAAACCAGGGGGGGGGAGGTGGTGGTGGCGGAAATCAACCGTTGCTTCGTAAATCCGCAGAGCTTAAAATGTTACGAGCCGCACAATTGAGAGTCAATCGACGCACGAAACAAATTGACTTAATTCGTGGTAACGATAGACTTGAGCCAATGATGAGGCAGGAAGTCCAGTCAATCGCCGAGCGTCAGCGGCAAATTACTGAAATGACGTTACGAGTACTTGAGGATAATTAGGCCGTCTATTCCCGAAAGGAAGTTTATGAAGTCAGCGCCAATCCTATTTTGTTCAACTAACAACTGGCCCCTTCTGAGGCAAGGTGCCTTGGCGTCGGGGATCGTGATGTTGTGTGTGTTCGCGCTCCCCCTCGTGGCGGCAAGAGCGGATGGTGTCGACAAGATCAACGCCTTTCTGAAACATGTTGACGGTCAGGCCGGGGTTGCTGACTCTGTGAAGGCTGAAATTAATCAGACGATCAAGGAAATTCGCGACATCGGTGGGGACGAACAAGCGATTTCGACAGGCTTGCTTGTCATGTATCCCGAATACGAAAAGGCTGTTATGGACTCCGATAAAGGAGCTGGACAAGCTGAAGCGAGCCTCGCGGAACTCGCCAAAAGTGAGGACAAATTCTTGGCTGCAGATGCCAGCTTCTTCTTAGCACGTCTGTTAATGAGTACGGATCGGCACGAAGACGCCTTAGATTATTTGCAGCGCGTCACTGGTGAACTTGCTGGATTTACGCTGCATGCCGGAAATGCGTTTTATTTCCTGGGTGTCGCACAAGCGAATTTGCTCAAGTACGAAGATTCCGTGGCCGCTTTCCAAAAGTTTTTGGACGAGTGCCCCAACGCTCCTGAGCGGCTACGTGTCGCCGCTTGGCGCCAACTAGAAGTAATTTCTTCGATTGAGTCGGGAAGCCTAACAGACGTTTTTCAACGGATGGACTTTTCACGCCGACGATTGGAACTGGAAAATACCGGTGAGGTTACGCAAGAACAACAAGATGAAATCGTAAAAATGTTGCAGGCGCTAATCAAGGAAGAAGAGAAAAAGGAATGCAGTAGTTGCAGTTCCTGTAAAGACGGAGATCCCAACGAAAGCGAACCACAAAGTGCTCAATCGGAGAGTCCGGGCCAAGGTCAATCCAGCAAAGGTGGCGATAGCCGCCAACCTGACGGGGTCGTACGACGTTCATTCGATAACGGCCCGGCCAGTCCATGGAGTCGGCTGCGTGATCGAAACCGCGACGCGGCCAACAATGCAATCAAGGAGAGACTCCCATCGCGTTATCGCAATGTCGTTGAAAAATATAATGAGAAGGTTAACGAGGGAGATGGGACGAATAATTAAGTGGTGCGATCGTTTGGGTTTTGTCGTCCAAACGAATGCGTGAAGTCAATTAATCGCGGCGCCTTTTCATGTGTTTGAAAGGCGCCGTTTTTTATTGCTCCTTGTCAAGTTGCATGTTGTTCATTTCCCGTCGAGAGTTGATAATAATATGAGAGGCGGTTCTTGTTTCGTGATCTCAATCACCAAGGTGCTTAGCGTGTGGGAAAAATTTAGTGCGATTCGTTCCAGTTTTGCGTCAATGGTTCGAGTGCTTCCGAGGGAGCGGAATGTTGTTTCCTTGATTCTTTCCACTGCATTGTTGTTGATCAATTGTAGTGCGTCTGCACAGGATGCCGTGAGGGTTGTGCGATTGGATGGTCAGACGATTGAGGGTTCCCTCGACGGTATCGATGCCACGGGGATTATTTCCGGCAGCGGATTGAATGCAGATCTGCGCTTAAACGATATTGCCTCTCTGGCGAAAATGCAATCCGCTCAGCAGCAAAACGATCGAACGGCATTTATCGTCCGGCTCGTGGGAGGCGGTGTCGTTCGTTCCAACGACGTTACCTTGGAAAATGATCGTTTTCAAGTTGTGACTGCGGCAGGCACACTGGTTGTCGGTGCGGAGTCGATTCAGGCCATTATTTTTAATAAGTTCATGGACAATGCAACTTTAAGCCAAGCGCTGAACGAGCCCGATGGTACGCAGGACCGCGTGATTGTAGCCACAAGTAGCGGCGACCAAGTCGTTCCTGGATTGCTGAAAAGTTTTTCCGATTCGAAAATCGAAATTGAATTCCGTGGTCGCATTCGCTCAATCACGGTCTCAAATAACGTCATCGGCCTAATCATGGCGAATTTGAAGCAGGAACTACCCGCTGGTACACGCGTGCGCGCCGTTGCCACGGATGGTTCAACTTTCGTTGGTGCTTTCAGAGGATTGGAGTCAAATAAGCTCAAACTCGATTTGGTCGGCTCGAGACCTGTTGAATTGGATTGGCAGAAGATCAACCGCATCTATATTCAAAGTGATCGAGTTTTGTATCTTTCGGATCTACAGCCGGTTGCAGTTGAAGAACAAGCGCTCGGCACGACCTTGTTTAACTGGCAAGCTGATCGCAACGTCTATTCCCAACCTTTGTCACTTTATGATCCAGAAAAGGGAGACTTTGATGAATATGATCGCGGGCTAGGAACTCATAGTTTTTGCCGGCTAGAATACGAAATAACTGGAGGAGGTTATACGAACTTCCTGGCCTCAGTTGGGCTGGATCGTTTATCCAGACATCGTGGCGATTGTGAAGTGGCGGTTGTCGTCGATGGAATCGAAGTTTGGACGCGACGTGTCCGTGGAAACGAAGCCCCGCATCAAGTGGACATCGAATTGAGTAATGCACGGAAATTGGCCCTGGTCGTGCGACCTGGCGAGCACCTCGACTTAGGGGATCATGTCAATTGGGTCGACGCTCGGCTTTTAAAGTGACGTCCAACGCGTAATGTTAAAGGTCTTGGCCTGAAATGCGTGGTCGGCTTTTCTGAGGCGATGGCTAGTTTTCGTTGTAGACGGAATTCGGAAATACAAACTTGGATCGCATTTCGTTTGGTTCAGAACAATGACACAGCAAAAGTGATTGCCAAAGGGTTCCCTATGATTCAGTTGCTGTCCAAACTCCAATTTGTGGTTGTCGCCACCTTCACCTTATTCTGTCTTGTATGCTCGGCATCCGCCCAGCCTGAGTATGCAGAAAAGACAATCGCAACTTCCGCACAGGTTCTCCTGGCCACTAATGTAATTCGACCAACGCTTGTCAAGACTAACCGTGATCGTCCTCCAGCGGCCCGTGCGGAGGACCATGAGAGCGATGACATCGCGTTGGTCCGTAAAGTCGAAGCGGCTCGAATTCATGTAATTGAGAAGGTCATTGGAAGCGTGGTGGCCATTTATGGCGATGATCGTCAGGGTGGCGGATCCGGCGTAATCATTGATCCGTCGGGTATCGCGCTGACGAACCATCACGTAATCGAAGGTGCTGGAACCAGCGGTTGGGGGGGCTTGGCGGACGGTCGACTCTACCGTTGGGAACTCGTGGGAACTGATCCGGGAGGCGATATCGCCATCATTCAGTTGACCGGAAAAGATATTTTCCCTTGGTCCGTTTTGGGAAATTCAGATTTGGTCCGAGTTGGCGACTGGGCGTTCGCTATGGGGAATCCTTTTCTTCTCGCCGAAGATCAAGTACCAACGGTTACTCTGGGCATTGTCAGTGGAATCGAACGCTTTCAAGGCGGCTCCGCAAACCAACTGGTGTACGGCAATTGCATTCAAATTGACAGTTCGATAAATCCAGGCAATTCAGGCGGCCCGCTATTCAACATGGATGGCGACGTTATTGGGATCAATGGCCGGGGAAGTTTTAGAGACCGCGGCCGCGTCAACGTCGGTTTAGGATATGCAATTTCCGTCAACCAAATCAAAAACTTCCTTGGCGAGCTTTTAGCGACGAAGTTGATCGAACATGGTACGTTGGAAGCCAATTTTTCCATGCGCGGTAATCGTGTCATTTGTTCGGTCATCGATTTGGATTCGCCAATTGCAAAAGCTGGGTTAGCCTTGGGAGATGAATTGCTTGAGTTCGAGGGCGTCTCGATACGCAATGCCAATCAGTTCATGAATTTGATAAGCACGTTGCCGCATAATTGGCCAGCTCGAATCACGTTTAAGAAGCCCGATGGCCGAGTCATTTCGGCAACCGTTCGCCTGCTCGGTCTGCCGTACCCCAAACCTCGGCCCGCACCGCAACGCTCGCCGCAACCTGATCGCCAACCGGGTGATACGCCGAAGGAAAGACCAAGCGGGGAACCAGAGGGTCAACCTAATGACGAGCCATCCGACGAGGAAGAAGATCCACCTCAGTCCAAGGAAGAGCGTGATCGGCAATTACAGAAGCAGCAAGAGATGATCGCACTGTTGTCGGCGGAGCCAAACTCGATCCGCGATAGCGCAACCAGTGCTCGACACGCCAGCCATTTTGTTGGTCGACTGAAGACCGACCTAGGATTAGATGGAAAACCTGATCAGAATCTTGACGATCAAAGCCAACAAGTAAGACTAACGGATGAGTTGTACCGGGATGGAAAATTAGTCGGGACACAAACCTTGTGGATCGCGCGCGATGGAAGATTTCGGTGTCATTGGCTGCTGGATGGCAAGGAGACAATCTTTGGATTCGATGGCCTACGCTACTGGAAGGTTGTTGAAAATAATCGAGAAGAAATAAACGTTACGGCATTGAAACTCTCGCCCATTTTGGGGCAAATCGTCACATTAGTATCGCTGAACCAGCCAGATGAGCCGTTCAGTGTATTTGGCGATCTGCTGTTGGACGGCTCGGATCGCTCGGACGGTTTCATTTCCTGTCGCTTAAAAACTCTCGACCAAGGCGATGACTGGTACTACGTATGGTTGTCACTTTTTGATCAGGACGGACATACATCGATTCGTTTGACCAAAACGGCCAGCGAGTTAAATGCTGATCGGTATGGTGGTGCGGTTGTTTACCGAGATTGGCATGTTGAAAACGGGTTTGCTTGGGCCAAGAATCGTCTGTTTGTGCAGGGCTTGCAAGAGGAAGTTACTCTCGTGTTGAAGAATATCGAAACTAGTTTCGTAGACATCGATGCCCGTTTGTTTGAATTTGCTCAGGAAAGCTCGGACGTTGACCAATGACCAATAAATACTTCATTTCGCGCTGGACGGCCACAGGTTTCTTGTGCCTTGCTCTATGCGTTACAAATATGGCGGTCGCGATGGCGCAGTCTATTGCGCCGACAGACTTAAACGCTGTGTTCCGCGATGCTATTGAAATAGGTCAGAAGCGTTCGGTAAAAGTGTACGGCGCGACAGCTGGGCGAGTGGACGGCTATGCCAGCGGGATCATCGTGTCGCCTGATGGGAAAATTCTCACGATGCAAGGGGTGTTCTTGGAAGGTTCAAATTTGCGCGTAGGCCTTGCAGATGGGACCATCCATGAAGCCGTTGTATTGCGGCGGAATCGTGAATTACAAATTGCTTTGCTGCAAATTGCGGCCAGCACTCCCGACTATTTTGAGATCACTGATGCAGACGTTGCCGACAAAGGTGACTGGGTTGTTGCACTAAGCAATGCCTTTAAGGTCGCCGATGGTGACGAGCCGTTAAGTGTCAACCTTGGGGTGGTTACTCTGCGAACAACAATGCACGCGCGGTTAACGCCGCGCGATGTCGCGTTCTCCGGTCCTATGGTGCTGATTGATGCTATCATCAGTAACCCCGGCGCGGCTGGCGGACCCGTTGTGACGCAGGAAGGACTATTGGTCGGGATGATCGGAAAAGTGATCAATAGCTCCGACACGAATACTAGGTTGAACTACGCGATTCCAACAAGCGCGCTATATGACTTTATCCATGACCGCAAGCCGGATGTTGCAGAGCATGCAGTGGTCGAAAGCAGGCCAGGCGATCTTGGAATTCATCTTTTTCGCTTGGGTGGAGTGCGGTCGCCTGCGTACATAGATCGCGTGCGTGAAAATAGTCCGGCCAGCGAAGTCGGACTTAAGCCCGACGATTTGATTATGCATATCAATGGACACAAGATCGCGACCGTCAACGATTATGATCGTGTGCTCAGTGAGATAAGAGCTGGAGATGAAGTCATCTTGGTCGTGGCACGTGGTGACAAAGTTATACGAATTCCTTTGATCGCAGTTGAGAAACAATGATTGACTCACCGGGTAAATTGGACACGTTTCTTCCGCAGGTCTTTCGGCAATCGCTGATTTTGCTGTTGATTGATCTCATGTGCGGTTTCGCCGGATTATCGGCTGCTTGTCAAGAAGAAGACACTGCGTTGGTCAAGGGGCTATTGGCTACGCCAAAGGTCGTGCGACGCGCGGTAGAGCGCGTCGAGCCATCGATCGTCACGATAGAATCCTTCGGAGGCGTCAGCACGAAAGCTGGTCAGATTGGAGGAATTCGAAGGCAAGGCGAAGGAAACACGACGGGTTTGATCATATCCCCGGACGGATACGTCATCACCAGCTTGTTCAATTTTGTGCAACAACCGCAACGAATCACGGTGAAGACTAGTGATGGCGTCCGATACATTGCGGAGTTGCGCGGACGGGACGCCAGCCGAAATATTTGCATCTTGAAGATCGTGGGCGTGGATAACTTACCTGTGCCTGATTTTCTCCACGAAGCCGATGTGCGCGTTGGCCAGTTTGCAATTTCCGCGGGAGTTGGATTCGGCGACGCCAATGTGGCTATTTCGACCGGGATTATCAGCGCGAAAAACCGAGTCGGAGGGCGTGCAATTCAGACCGACGCAAACATTAGTCCAGCGAATTACGGCGGTCCTTTGCTTGATATCGAGGGGCGCGTCATCGGTATTTGTGTTCCGCTATCGCCAGGGAATGAAACGGCCACGGCCGGTGTAGAATGGTATGATTCCGGTATCGGTTTCGCGATTTCTGTGGCCGACAATCAGGAACTCATCGCGCGGCTAAAACGAGGTGAGTCGTTTGAACCTGGATTTGTGGGAATTGTTTGTGCGTATCAAGACGATGTGGTCGGTGCCTCGATTACGCAAGTTGTCGAAAACAGCCCGGCAAGCAAAGCTGGGCTTCAAGTTGGAGATATATTGACCCAAATTCATGAATTTCCAATCACGGATCAGCTATCCCTAACTCGGACGCTGGCGCGCTACTCGCTGGGTGACACAATCATTCTGACGATCCGCCGCGATCCACTCAAGAATAGCGGAAAGGACGATGCACCAGCCACAACTGGCGGCGGCGATTCCAACAGTGACACAAAATCCGTAGACAATCCCGAGGCTAAAGCTTCGGGCGGAGTTGAAGTACCGATTTCGGACGAGGAGCAACCAAAGAACCTGCAAGAGCCCGATGCGCAGGGTTCATCAGCGTCAAAAACCGTAGAGCAATCGCCGATGAGCGATTGGGTTGAACTAAAGTTGGAGTTGGTATTGGGTAAACGTCCGAAACAAGATGGAAAATAAGCGACCGATTGCTACTCACTTTGAGGCATCCTCGATTATTGAATGCACAAGTGGCTTGAGGATGTTTTTATAGGTCGCCGCCAGTTTATTTTTGAACGAGGAATTGATGCAGCTAGAACCGGCAATGCCTGATAGTTACCGGATAACCTTTGCGATCGTGTCCGGCGGTGGTCGGCCATTTGCGGGACGATCTGCCCGATCACTTCAACAAATTAAATGAGTTTTGGATAGCGAAAAAGGAAGTAGTCAACATGGTGTTGTATTTCTGGGAATTGTACGCGACTAGAGTGACGTGCGGGCTCGTTGCTTGGTTGGGCATCGGTACCATGCATTGCAGCATCTGCCCGCAACTCATTCAATTCACAAATGCGTCTGAAGTCAATTGTCGGATTCATCTGGTTCAAGACGAGGAGTTTTCTGGTCCGCAAGTCGGTGAAGATTGCCCAGACTTCGCGCTGCATTCGCTGTTGCATGACAGCGATGAACAAGTCGACCTGCCGTTGCGGGAAGAAAAACCGACAGTCATCATATTCGTGCATGAAATCACTCGTCCGGCTTTCGGGTTGATTCGCACGTTGGCGAGCTACTTAGAATCGGAGCAAGACCATGTGCACGGGGCGATCGTGTTTCTCACAGATGATATCAACGAGACTCGCCGTTGGGCTAAGGTTGCTTCTTCGAGTTTACCAAAGAACCTAATCTTGGCAGTTTCTCCTGATGGAAAAGAAGGGGATGGTTCTCTAGGACTTAATCGCAAAATGACCCTAACAATCCTATTGGTGAAGGGGCAAAAAGTGGTCGGGAACTTTGCGCTCGTTCAGCCAAGTGACCAAGTGGATGCCATTAAAATCTGCCGAAGAATTGCAGATGCTGCTGGAATCGAAGCACCAAGTGAATCGCGAATTTCGGAACTGCGCGGTGGAGAATCGCTGCAGCGCGGGGAGGTAAATTTGCGCACATTGCTCGTTCCAGTAATACGAGTCGAGGCCAGCATGGAAGAGATTCAAATAGCTGCCGAAAAAGTTCAGCGCGAGGCAGATATGAACCCCGAGTTTCGTCGTCAACTTGGAGAAGCCTGCCGTCGAATTGTCGACGCTGAAAAATTAGAAAATTATGGAAATGAGCACAGCCAGGCTTGGATCAAGAAATGGGCGGACGAATATCGCTGAAAGTCGATCAAGCGAAGCGCATATCCGGGCATAGTGCAATTGTCGCTGCAAAATCGCGCGTCGTTTGCATGTGTTGCGCGATGATAGTCTTCTGTCTCGGTCAATTCGGCGGCCAAACGGCGCAGGGTCAGGATCCGCATACCCGGTCGGTTAGCCAAATCGATTTCGACCGTGATGTCATGCCGATATTCTCGCGTTATGGCTGCAATGCGGCGCAGTGTCACGGGGCTTCCAATGGTCAAAAAGGCTTCAAGCTGTCTCTGTTCAGTGGCGATCCGCAGTCTGACTTCGAAATGATTGCATTGGAGTCTAAAGGTCGGAGAATATTTCGCACAACTCCGGCTCAAAGTCTTATCCTGCGGAAGGCAACCGGAGACTTGCAGCACGATGGCGGGAAGTTATTTCACAAGGGGTCTGATGCCTACGATGTACTGACCGCCTGGATCGCCCAAGGAGCCGAACGTCATAGCGTTGATAAGCTGGTGCGGATCGATACTTTGCTGACGAAATCAAACATGCTCCGAGTCGGAGATACATTTGACGTATCGGTTGCAGCGACGTTTCGTAACACAATAACCGGTGAATCCGACGAACGTGTTGTCACAGCTTGGTCAATACTTGAGCCGTTTGATGAGAGTGCCATTCAAGTCGGTGATAGTCCGCATCGTTTTCAAGTGTTGCGAGCGGGCTCACATTTCTTACTGGTCCGGTTTCTTACGGAAGTACGATTAATTCAGATCGACGTTCCTTTCAACGCATCTTCCAAACATGCCGAGCGGGAGAATTGGGGCGAATTCAATTGGATTGACGAAGTGGTCAATGATCGATGGCAGCTCATCGGCTTGGCCCCTCCTAGCCTGGCTGATGATGCCACATTGGTCCGTCGCTTGCATTTGACACTCATCGGACGTTTGCCGGAACCGAGCGTGGTTAGGCAATATTTGGAAGAGGTGCATCCTCAACGCTTCGAACGGTTGCTCGATTCGTTGCTTAATAGTGCTGAATTCGTTGATTTATGGACTGCGCATTTCGCCGATTGGTTTCGCATCGGTTCGGAAACGCCTGCAGAAACAGCCCCGCATGCGGTCGCCTGGATTCGTCGACAGATCGAATTGAATCGACCGCTTGACGAATTTGCGAGTGAGATCATCACAGCGAAGGGTGTCACCGGCCGTCCATCGGCGGCGGCCCTCTACGCGAATTCATCTGATCCTCGCCTTCATGCCGAACGTTTTGCCCAAGCTTGGATGGGAGTTCGCTTGCGCTGTGCGGAGTGCCATAATCATCCCTTGGACAGATGGAAGCAAGATGATTATTATTCGCTGGCCGCTGTTTTTGCTGGAACGAGTTTTGGCCAGTCGATAGAGCCAAAATCGTCCGGCAGCATTACCAATCCCAGAACGGGCTTGCCGGCAACACCTAGCATTGATGGGCTGACCCTTTTCGGTGGGAGTGATGACGTGCGCCGATCGTTGGCGAATTGGCTTGTCGCAGCTGAAAATCCTTACTTCGGTCGAGCGATTGTCAATCGTGTGGTGGCGTTACTTATGGGTCGGGCCTTCTGCGAACCCGTCGATGATCTGCGACAGAGCAATCCAACCATCGATGCCGAATTATTTGATCGATTGACCGAGTCATTTCGTGAAAATGGTTTTCAACTTCGTCCACTGATTCGAGAGATTGTGACTTCAGCTGCTTGGCGACGCGAAAGCGTCCTCGATCCTCATCAAGTGGCGGCAGGGATCGTCAGTTTTCGCAGTCACAAACTTGCGCCGACCGTGCTGTTGGATGCGATTTGTGATTTGACTGGAACCCCGCTGGTTATGCGGGATCGGACATCGCCCGCTGAATCACGCGGGCGCGCCATTCAGTTGCCATTGCCGCACTTGTCAGCGGAAATCAATGCTCTTGGAGCTTGTGCGCGCGAGAGTGCCGATGTGCTTACGCAGCGAGATACTTCCCTGGACCTCGCACAGGCCTTGCAGTTAATCAATGGTCCATGGCTGAACGATCGGCTGATGGCACCGGAAGGTCGGCTGCAACACTGGTTCGATGAAGGTCTCTCTGATGAGGAAATGTTGACTGAAATATACTGGCGCGGTTATTCGAGACTAATTGATCCGGTAGAAGTCTCCCATTGGTTAGATATACTGAAGTCTACTAAATCAAAAGAAGCTCGTGCCCTCCTTTGGCACGATATTTTATGGAGTATCATCATGAGTCAAGAATTCGTCACGAATCATTAGAAAGCGGATTCCCCAAATTACAATTTAGAAGAGAATTTGGCGGCGAGATCGTTCGCTTGCAAGGCATAAAAGCGACTTGGCAAAATTCAACCTGTCAATCTCCATTGAAAAGTTGTGGCAACGGATAATTCATCTCCTGGTTTCAATTGGCACGAAGTAAAATCCGCGAGGAGTCATGTTCAGTTATTGCGATAGAATTTCTCGGAGGCACTTTCTTGGTATTGGCATGTTAACTGCAATGGGCGTCACCAGTTGGAGCCCTACCATGTTGGCAGGCCGGAATCCAAGCAAGCGTGCGCGGAGTGCAATCCTAATTTGGCTGGATGGTGGGCCGAGTCATCTAGAGACATTTGATCCAAAGCCATTGGCCCCGCTTGAGATTCGTGGGCCGATGCAAGCGATCGATACCAAGTTGGCTGGGGTGCAAGTCAATGAGTGTATGCCAAGCATAGCCAAACGCCTTGATCGTTTGGCTTTAATTCGCAATGTTACATCCGGATTGGGTGAACACAATTTGGCGACTCAATATTTGTTGACCGGCTATGCGCCAACTCCCAGCCTTGATTACCCCGTCCTTGGCAGTCTCGTTTCCGAAGTCAATGGTGCCACTACGAAATTACCGCCGTTCGTATCGATACCCAACCATCGCGTCGGAGGAGTGAGTTTTCCTCCTCAAGGGTTTTTGCCGAGATCAAACGCTCCCTTTGAAACGGGAGGGGATCCGAAGGTTCCTGACTTTCAGATCGAAAGCCTTAAGTTGTATCCTGGTTTAAACGTTGAACGGTTGCAGCGTCGACATGCGTTCCTGCGTCACTTAGATAATCTGCGCCAGCATGCTGACGCCAATCGCTTGGCAAGGCAGCACCAAGTTTGGCACGATGTTGTCGAGCTTGTGGCGTCAGCTGAGGTCAGGGAGGCTTTTTCTTTAGAGCAAGAGGATTCTCGGACGCGCGATGCCTATGGTCGCACGACCGTTGGACAAAGTTGTCTGCTGGCTCGGCGGCTTGTCGAACGTGGCGTCTCTTTCGTCACCGTGAACTTTCCTGGATGGGATACCCATGATCGCGCGGTGCTGCGCCTTAAAGAGGGTTATACAGGAGCTCAAACGCCAGTTGGCCTGATTCCTCAACTCGACAACGCAGTCAGCGGCTTAGTCGATGATCTACATGAACGAGGTCTATTACAGGAAACACTGGTGATTGTTATGGGTGAGTTCGGACGAACTCCAAAGGTTAATAGCACTGGTGGGAGAGACCATTGGCCGCGTGCCTTCAGTGTTCTGGTTGCCGGTGGCGGTACTCCGCAGGGAACCGTTATCGGAGATACCGACGGACATGGTCGAGAGCCGCTTGGCCATTCCGTAACGCCTGCCGATTTGAACGCAACCTTCTTGACACTGCTTGGAATCGACCCGGACCACGAATTGTACACCAGCGATGGGCGACCGATTCGCATTAGCGGTGGCCAAGCAATCCGTGAACTGATGTAGTATGCTTGACAGCTTCCCAACGGTGGCTTTACCGAGGTACCGAGCATCCATGTGCATGATCATCCGAATTATTTTTGCTCAGCTGCTCTTGTCGTTTCTGCATTGTGGTGTGGTCCATGCTTCTCCGACCTGCATGGATGTGGACAGTCACGATGATGGTGAAGTACGACAAGTGGGTCAACTAGTGGGCTCCATCAATACGATGTCCTTTTCGCCTGATTCTCGTACGCTGATCATCGCTGCGGATTCAAGACTGCACCTCTATCATTTCCCAGAAATGACGGAGATACACCAATTAGATGTGGGGATTAAGCAAATCCTTGACATTAAATTCTCGCCCGATGGCGAGCGGCTGTTCGTGGGAGGTGGTGACCCGGGAACGCGTGGCGTAATCATTGAGTATTCGTGGCCTGCTGTCGTTGAATTGAACCGAAGTCAGCTGCATCGCGATGTGATCTGGCAACTGGCCTTTTCTCAAGATGGCACTTGGCTGGTAACTGGTGGTCAAGATCATGCGGTCAACGTGACGAATCGCGAAACACGGAAGACGACGGCTTTGTCAGAGCATTCGGGGCCAGTGCGCGGAGTTGTTTTCCTCGACGAAACTACGTTTGTCACGTCCAGCGAAGATGGCAGCCTACGCACGTGGAGCATCGACACCCTCAACGTAGCCAAAATATTGGAACATCACATCGATGCAGTGCACGGCATGGTACTGGCTGCAAAAAACTGGAATGAGCAAAACCAGTTCGACGACACGGTTTTTTCCTTCGGTGCCGATCGAACGATTCGCTATTGGCAACCCATCCGAGGGCGAATGGTTCGCTTTATCAGGTTGCCCGCTAGGCCGACGAGTGTGGTCGCTATGGCGGAACCAATGGAACTCTTGATCGGAGATACAAGTGGCAACTTGCATTGGGTCGACATGCGTAGCGCAAAGATCATCCGCAGCATCCACGTTGGGAGCTATTGGATTGAATCATTGTGTTTCTCACCAGTAGAGCAACTGGTCATCGTCGGAACGCATAAGGGTGCCGTTTTGCGCGTCAAGGTTAACTAGCACAACCATGAAACGCGTGGTGCAGTTCACCCGAGTGAATTTCGTAAGCGCCCGATGAAGTGCATTGTCGAATTGGTTAGTGACGCGGCGATTTTCG
>CALMEE010000004.1 GCA_937862885.1 uncultured Planctomycetaceae bacterium | reverse complement strand
GATTTTGATGTCTTGCTCATTACGAACTATTAGCAAACCATAAACCCTGTGACAACACCTTTTCTACAGAGCAGTCCTGACCCCTTTGAGTCACGCCTGAGTCACGGCAAAACCCCTGGTCGCCTCGCGAAGAAATTGACCAGGGGTTTGAATTTGCTGTGGCTGTTACCGGCCGTTTCCGGTGGTATTGATCCTTACTGACCTCTGAATTACCCAAACTGTGCTGAGGTGCCCCGCCCGTGACGATGGTAGCTTCGCATGGCCTGCGGTGAATTGGTTGTCTCCGACGACGCTGTCGAAGCGAATCCAAATCGGGCTGTTATTCGGGTCAGTTACTTTCCAAATATGCCCCTGGCCTGGATTGAGAGTAAACGTCTTGGACCATTGCCCACCTTGGTATGGACTTTTAAAACTGACTTGGTAATGGAAGATCGTATTCGAGGTGTTCTTGATAACCGAGTACTGCTGCGCGGACGCGTTGTCACTGGTAATTACGAGTGCCACGAGGGCTGTAAGGGAAACGACGGCGAATCTGATGAACATAATTTTCTCCCGGTTTGAGTTAGAGATGGTTAAACTTTCCTATTTCGGTAATGGCAAACAAGTAACAAAAAGGGTAACCGATTCAAAAGTTTTTTGTTTTTTTCAATTCCGGCGAATCAAATGGGTCAGGACTCATTGTTTTCGTTTTCGGCATCAACTTGAACGCGTGGGCGACCGCGGTGGCGTAGTGAAGATTCCAGTTTCAGTCGCTTGACGGTTGATTCTACCCGACTGGTATCTCCGAAGGGACTTCCACGCTGTACAGAAGTTCGAATGGCCTGGAGTTCAGCGTCAGTCAATGCTTGATTCACGCGCTCAACCTAATTGGGTGAACGAGAGATAGGCCAAGCTGTCAAGAGTTTCGGTTCAGGTTCGGGCCGCTGCAGCCAGCGAAACAGCGATCCCCAGAGCCAAGCCTCAGCGCGTTGGACTAATCCAGCACGCAGAGCGTTCCTTTCAACATAGCGGCACACCGTCAAGAAGTGTTGATCATCCTGAATTGGAAAGCTCCTGAACCGTCCTTGATAGACGTGCCCTTGACCGGAAGTGTGGTAATGGGCGCGATACCGCATGGTGTGAGTCGCGGTGAACCACCACAAGAAGTCGCTCATCGCACTGTCCCGGTTGGGCCTCAGAACCAAATGCCATTGATTAGGCATCAACTGAAACGAGAACAGGGGAAACACCATACAATTCCAGACCCTCGGAGAGAATATTCTCGAAGGCTTCGTAGTCTGCGTCTTTTCGAAAGATGGATTGCCGGGCATTACCGCGATTTAAAGCATGGTAAAGCCCACCAGCTTCATCAGCTCGTGGTTGTCTTGGCATTTCAATAGCCTACCACAGACGCTTGGACCAATTAATGAGTCCTGACCCCTTTGAGTCGGCGTGTAGAGATAGCCAATACAGCTGCAGCGAATATAACCAACAGTCCTGCACTCGGTTCTGGAACGGCCGTTACGAGAATCAGTTTGGGCATCGGTACCGAATGAACTCCGACGTTGGAATGGGCGAACACCAGTTCCGATGGCGGAATGCCGGGTGATTCCGGCGTGATGTCTACCAAGCGACCCCCGGTGACAAACAGTTCACCCAGAGACATATTCAGGGCCAATACCCCATCCATAGAAAACTCCATGGCGATGCTATGCCCCTCTTCGAAGGCATGAATATCGACCTCACTGAAGAGAGTGCCCGTTCCTAACGTGGCGTACATCGCTTCAAGCATGGCTGGAGTGACCGATGGATCCCCCAAAAAGGCGGACAGAAATACACTCGGCGGTGCTGCCGAACTGGTTATGCGATACAACTCCGATGGATCAGGACTAACATAACCAGAATGGGGCAGGTACAACTCTAACCGAGCTGCAACGATGGGCTCGTCAATTTCCGCCAAATTAAACAAAAAGAAATTGCGGCGTTGGTTAGGCGCGAAACCGGGAGCCGTATAGTAACCCACATTGTAATTCAAATGGTGGGCAAAAATTGTATAGTCTGGCGATAGGACGGTGGGCTCGTAAATCACACTCGTGACCACCGCGTCCAACTCGATCACATCAGCCGTCGCCTTTTGAGCAATTTGAGGCACGACAAATAATAGTCCGATGGCCAGCCACTTGTTTTGATAGGAGTGTCTCATTTTCGTTTTGAATCGTTGCGCATGACTACGAGCTGTGGTTAGACAGCACGCAGAAATCTGCTGGTTTGAATTTTTGGCATCGAGTTATCGACTCAGCACATCAGGCGATCCGGTCCGAGTTATTAGTCCCAAGGTACGCTCTAGTAACTTTCGCGGCAGCCCGACGTTGCTCCCCCGCACCGATTAGCAAGAAAACTATGAAACAACTGCAATGAATTCTGGAAATTTTGTCCAATTTCTGCCAGAATTATGTTGGCAAGACCATTTCCTCGTCGATTGCGTCATTCGGCGTGCTATTGCGATTTGGAAATCTGGGGGTTATTCGCGCATGGGATCCAAGTAGTGCAAACATGACCAACGCGAATCCCGATCTTGATCAACTCTTGCAGGCCGTGGCGCAAGGCGACTCACAGGCAAACGAGCAGTTGTTCGCGCTGGTTTACAATCAACTCCATGAAATCGCTGAACGATACATGCGGCGCGAACGCGCGGACCACACGCTTCAGCCCACCGCCTTGATACACGAGGCTTGGCTCAAGTTGATAACACCATCGATTACACAGCAATATCAAGACCAAGCCCATTTTGTTGCCACAGCATCCTTGGTGATGAGGCGGATCCTGGTCAACCATGCCAACGCCCACAAAACCCAAAAGCGTGGCGGCGATGCCTACCGACAACCGTTTTTGGAAATTGCCGACGACTTTGAGGCCGCTGCCTTCGATCTGCTGGCTCTGGATGAGGCCTTGGAAAATCTTGCCAAGTTAGACCCGCGACAGGCCAAGCTGGTTGAACTCCGATTTTTCGGTGGCCTTTCCGTTTCCGATGCCGCGCGAGCGTTGAATATCTCCGAACGGACGGCCCATAATGAATGGGCTCATGCTCGCGCTTGGCTGCGCAGTCAATTGGAGGGATAACCGGCCGTGGATGTCGAACGATGGCGAAAAATCAAAGCCGTGTTTTTGAAAGCACTCCAACTGCCCTCCACTGAGGTCCACGATTATTTGCGAAAGGCCCTGAGCAACGATGATGAGGGGCAATCTGAAGTTTTGCGGCTCCTTAAATCACATGATGCCAACGATTTGTTTTTGGAATCGCCGATCGCTCAGAGGCAAGTCAAGCAATCTTCCATCATCGGCAGCACGGTGGGCGAGTATCATATCTTGCGATTGATTGGAGCCGGTGGAATGGGCGCGGTGTACGAAGCCCAGCAAACAAACCCACGGCGACGAGTGGCTGTCAAGCTATTGCGACCGGGACTGTACTCGCCCGCGACTTTACAAAGGCTGTCGCGTGAATCAGAGATATTGGGTCGCCTGCAGCATCCCGGTATTGCTCAAGTCTACTCGGCGGGCTCCTTGGAAACCGAGTTCGGCCCGCAGCCGTGGTTTGCCATGGAGTACGTCGAGGGGCTTTCGTTACGCGAGTTTACACAACAGAATTCTCTGGGCATTGATGAGAAGATTGACTTGTTGCAGCAACTGTGTCGGGCCGTAAAACACGCCCATGACCGCGGCGTGATTCACCGCGACTTGAAACCAGCCAACATTCTCGTGATTTCACGTCGGGCCAACGATGTACGTCATGCTATTGACCATTCACCTCTAATCAAGATTCTGGATTTTGGTGTCGCTCGTGTGGTTGATGACGAGTTTGTTGTTGGGAATGCGACCCAGACAGGCGAATTGGTCGGTACTCCTGGTTACATCAGCCCAGAGCAATTGCTGGGCAAAACGCAGATTATCGATGCGCGGGCTGATGTATACTCCTTGGGAGTCATTGGATTTGAGTTGCTCACCGGCCAACGGCCTTACGAGCACGGCACGAAATCAATCGTTGAATTCGCGCGGTTCGTGGAGCAACATGAACCCAAACGATTGGGGCAAATTGATATCAAACTACGAGGCGACTTGGACGCGATCATCGGCAAGTCCTTGGAGCGCGATGTGGAACGTCGGTATTCGAGTGTCGCCGACCTGTCCGACGATTTACAGCGGTTTGTGGAGCATCAACCGATTTTGGCCCGCCCGGCATCGCGAGCTTATCGGTTGCGCAAATTCCTGCGTAGGCATCGCGTGTTGGTTGGCGGAGTAATGGCGACGTTTTTGGCATTGTTGTCAGGCTTCGCATTGGTTGCACGCGAGGCCCAGCGAGCCAACGCTGCTGCACGCGAGTCGGCTTATGAATCCGCCAAAGCCACTGCCATCAATGAATTCATCACCAACGATTTCCTGATGAAACTATTGGTTGCTGGCACTGACGGTGATAAAACCACGGACCAAGTTCTCCAACAAGTCGATCAGGCCGCTGCGACGATCACTCAACAATTCATCGATCAGCCCTTAGCCGAAGCGGCCGTGCGAAACGAGGTTGGCACCATCTACTACAACTTGCGAGCTTACGACAAAGCCGAACAGGAATTTTCCCGCGCGCGGCAGCTTTGGCAGGCTCAGTTGGGGCCGGATCACCCCGACACCCTCAAGACCGTCAATAATTTGGGACAAGCCTTGACTGGCTTGGGTCGGCACGCGGAGGCGCGACAACTTTTTCAAATCGCCCTTTCCGGCAGGCGCTCGGTCCTCGGTTCTGCACATACCGCCACCCTTTCAACTCAAATCGGTTTAGCCATGTCGTTGTTTTCCGATGGCCAGAGTGACGAGGCCGAGGCGATGCTTCAAGAAGGATTGCAATTGGTCCAGTCGCAGGGGCCTGAGTATCAAAAACTGCGAATGTCGCTCATGCACAATTTAGGAACGATACTGATTCAAAAGAACGAAATTGAACAAGCCACTGAGTTGCATCAGGCCGTTTTTCGGGAGTCCGTCGCAACTTATGGCTGGGATCATGTATTAACTTGGCAAGCGGCTACACGCTATGCACAGACGCTGCATCGCGGTGCGAAGAATATCGAAGCAGAAGTGATTCTTGATCAAGTACTATCGAACGTGCAACATATCGGCGAGACCCATGTCGAAGCGATCACGACGCGGCGAGTCCTCGCGCGGGTGTTGATCAAGCTCAATCGAATCCCAGAAGCAATCGCCCAGTTGGAGTTAGCCCTGCAAGCTGCGAAGCAGGCGCCCACCCCCAACGCAGAATTGGTCTCAAGAATTGAAAGAGAACTCCGCTCGATTCAAAAGTGAATCAAAGGGGTCAGGACTGAATGGCACTGTCGTCATTGAATGAGCGCGCAGA
>CALMEE010000003.1 GCA_937862885.1 uncultured Planctomycetaceae bacterium | reverse complement strand
CACCCAACGCTGGTAACGATTTGGTGAACTTGAATTTAGTCTTGATGCGGCAGGGACTTTCGGTTTGAAATGCAGGTTGTCACACTCGCAACCCAGACCGGAATGGAGTCCGCTCATGCCGCACCAAGACAACGACGATCTTCGCACACCAGTCCAAGATTTAAAATCCCTCTTTGAGCTTCTCCCGGTCGATCAACTTCGGGATCAACCGCGTCATGGAAACGCTATCATTAGCGCTAGCGTCTTGGCAATCACCGCTATTATCGCTTTTGGTTGGACCAAAAAGGATGCCCTCACCGAACGGTTTCAGACCGCCCGAGACGCTGCTAGCAGGATGTTCCCCAACATGGCGATCGCGACAACTCGTCAAGGTCTTTTCTCGGCATTAGCTCAATGTGGAAATCAGCTCCTGAGCCGAATACGTGCCGCACTGATCCAGCGGCTCAAACAGGAGTCTTGTTGGTTGTTAGTCGGTAGGCCCACTTTCGCTGTCGATGGGTCTCAGTTTGCAGTACCACGCTCGCTCAAGAATTTAAGTTTTTTCGCCGCCGCCAGCCGCAAAAGCAAAGGGACCTACAAAACGGACGCAGATCTCAAAAAGGCATCAACCACCCAGATTGCGGTTTCACTCTGCCAGCACCTGGGCAGCGGCCTGCCGTTTGCCTGGAATCGAGGAGGCTCCGCTGACTCTGAGCGGTCATTGCTGCTGAACATGCTCGATCGCTTGCCTGCGGGATCACGACTGGTGATGGACGCTTATTACTTTGGCTATGAGTTCTGGAAGCAATTGATTGAAGGCGGCTTCACGTTCGTGGTGCGTGCGGGCAAGAATATTGATGTACTTAAGGTATTGAAGGCGACGGGCAAAGTGAAGTACCGCAACGGCTTGGTGCTCTACTGGCCCCAGACCGCGATTGACCGCGATGCCAAGCCAATCGTGCTGCGACTGGTCGAAGTGATGGTTGGTCGCAAACGCATGTTCCTTCTAACCAACGAGCTTGAGTTGACCGACCAACAACTCTCGGAAATCTATGCTGGGCGGTGGGGAGTCGAAGTATTTTTTAGGATGATCAAACAAAACCTAGAGCGAGCAAAACTGCACAGCCGTACTCCAAAGAACGTTATTATTGAGTTGGATTGGACGATGCTGGCAATCTGGTACAGCCTTTACACTGCCAGGGCGTGCATCACACCCGGCGAGAAACTAAGTGGTATGAAGGCGTTTCGAGTGTTTTTCAAATTGATCATCCGCGTGGCGACGCATTCGGTTCTGCGATCCAACCATCGCGCAGAGCTATCAGGTTCGGTCGCGGCCAACGAGTCTGGCCGCAAGAGCGAGAAGAATAGTAGGGCCTATCCTCGTAAAAAGAAGAAGCGACAGACAGGTGAGCCAACGATAAACGATCTCTCGGACGAATTATGGAAGAAAGCCGATGCGATGCTGGCCTAAAAATCGTTACCAGCGTTGGGTGCCACCCGAACTTGTCTCCAATGTTTTAAAACAGTTTCGTTAGACCACCTGAAGGGCTCCGAAGGGAGGGATGAACATGTCTTAATTTAAGTTGCATCATCT
>CALMEE010000002.1 GCA_937862885.1 uncultured Planctomycetaceae bacterium | reverse complement strand
TCTCATTTGTCGATGCAATAATCAGACCAATTTTTCAAATGCGCTGGCCCTGGTCCCAAGGTTGTTCCAGGTCGTCCCCCGCAAGTCGATGTCGCCCCCAGTCCATTGCGTCGTGTCGTTGCTGTTGATCACTCGCCCCCCGGTGACGAACTTGGTCGAGCCACTGCTCAGCGCCAAGTCGCCATGAAAGTTCGTCGTGCCGCTGCCCGTCATCGTGCCATTGGTCCACGTCGATGCCGCGTTCATCGCCAGGTCATGGGACCCCGAAATCGTTCCGCCTCCGCTAAGCGTAAGACCCTCGATGACGATGTTTTGATCCAATGAAACGGTGCCGCCGTTGACGATGGCGTTGTAATCGAACCCCCCACCGTTGCCATTATTGGGGAAGTCCGCAGTGCTCCATGCCGACGGGTTACTCCACGTACCCGAACCGCCCAACCAAGTCGCATCGAGTACGACGGCATTGGTAGCCAGCGTGCCGCTGGAGTAGAGCTGCGAGACGTCCCACAACAAGTTTGTCGGCAGGGTCGGCAGGTTGATCGTTCCGAATGTGCCTGTCCAAGTTCCGTGGACATCAATGATCTTGAACTGGTCGCCTTTGCTCGGTTGGAAGACCGGCCCGCCTTGCGTCAGCGAGATCAAGTCGACCGTCATCGCACCGCCTTGCAATGTCAGGTTTTTCTTAAAGATGAATTGATCGAACTCGGGCACGTGGGGGTCCGTGCCCCCTAATTCGACGATCAGATTGCTCAATGGGCCGAGCGTCACATTGAAGGGGAACTCGTGCCTGCCCGGGCTGTTGCCGATCCCCATTGAACCCAGAAAGTGAGCATTCCCCCCGCCGCTGGCGATGGCGTTGTTGCGAAACTGCACGTGGTCGTAAAATGTGGCAGTACTGTGGTCAGCGATTTGCAGTTCAGCACCCCCCTTGATCTCTAAGTCTCTGTAGAAGTGCGAATTGGCGCCTTGTGATAGGCTGATTCGCGATCCTTGATGCGCTGTAATGGGCGCGTACATGTGGCTGGAGCCGCGTGCGAACTGCATCTCCCCATAAAGATCGACTCGTCGATCCGTCAAAGTGCCGTCGGCTCGGATGAAATCGGACGATGATCGAGTATCGGCACCCAACTGAATCGCTCCGCCACTCACTTTGTGCTGTTTAGCATTCGGTCCCGGCAGGGTCCCTTTTCCGCTTCTGTTGACTGTGTTCGCGCCAAGCGCGAACTGGCCAAAATGGCCACTCGGTTCCAAGTGACGCTGGCCAGCAGGGTTGGGGCGGAGTCCCGAATACTGGTTGCCAGCCAGTTGGCCACGGTAACGATCAGCGGCTCTCAATGAGTCAACGGCATCGACACTCCAAGGGAACGGGCTCGATGCGGGTGTTTCGCTAGAATTGTAAAGCCTGGATGTCGACGATAACGCACCAATGCGTCCTGAAAACTGGTTGGTGTAACGGGATTCGTTGGTCAAATTGCGTGGATCGACAGAATTCTTCCTCCATGGTTCCATCAAGTCCCGCCACGACGGTTCGTACCAATTTTCGGAAATTGCTGATGGTTCTGAGGCGAAATGGAATGGTGTCGTTGCATGTTGTTGCCGCATGTTATGGCTCATGTCGGGCGGATTTAATAACGATCGATCGGAGTGATTGGGATTGCCAGCGGTCGGATTAAAAACCGATGAGCTGACAGAATCCAAAATGTCTCTGCCCAGGGGAATGGCTCGCTTTTTTGCCTTCAGAAGTTCGCTTACGAGCAATGGCCGATGCAGATCGGGATCGACGTATTCGGCGTACCAAGAGCCGTTGGGAAATCGTTCGTCGCCAGATGCTTTGGCGTTGGGAACTACGAATACGAGCACGATGGCGATCACGGTCGCGACCATCGTGCTGAGTGCCAGCGGTCTCAACATCCGAAACCTGTTCCATGTCTCAGCTACATTGGTTATTCGAAAGACAATATTGTCGATGGCATTGCATCGATTGACTTGGACGTGGCGGGCGCTTGGGATCACGGTGCTCGCTACGGTTGGCTTTTTCATTACGACCTCCAACAGTTGATTGAATTGGTAAATGACGCACCTCGCTGGCCTCGATGAACTCGCTCAGTAGGTTGAGAGATACGATAAACCGCCCCGGATCAGACCATTTTCAATCAAAACCAAATCGCGGTGCGTCAATTCCGTAATTGGGAATAGAAATAGAATCCGTCGAGCGCTCTAGCTGCCGAACCAGACTTTTCATACGCGAGTCCACACACGGACACGCTTTCCGATTCCACTTGGCGCCTGTTCAAGGCTAGACCGGACCAGCAAATTTCGAATACAATGAAAATTGATCGATGGCATTTTTCCTGACAAACCAGTGAACGTACTGGCGCGAGTGAATTAATATCTTGATTTGAAAAAATGACCGCCCGGTTTTGGAGTTGTTTTTCGCCAAGGGGATATGAGTCATGGCCGAGGGTTGCGATCGCGATGCTGATTATGAAACGTTTGATCAGCTATTGACTGCGGCGCGCGGCGGCAATCGCCAGGCCCTCGATCGGCTCATTAGCGACTGCCGCGACTATTTGTTGCTGGTTGCTAATCAGGAACTGGACGTAGAGTTACAGGCAAAACTGGGAGCATCCGATTTGGTCCAACAAACACTCGCTGACATTCCAGCCAGTCTTGGAAAATTTCGGGGTGGTACCCGAGAGGAGTTTCTTGGTTGGCTGCGGCAGGCGCTGCATCATGATCTGCTCGACGCGCGACGTCGGTACAAGACTTCAAAAGGTCGCGATGTTAACCGCGAAAAAGCTTTGCAGGATTCAGCCGGTTATTCACGAGCTATCGTCGATCAACTGGCAACTCCGGCATCCCAAGCCCTATTAGAGGAACAGGGGCGACTGCTCAATTCAGCGATGGAACAACTCGCTCCCATGCAGCGAAAGATCATCGAACTGCGAAATTGGTCGCAGTTGTCGTTTGTCGAAATTGGCGAACAAATGGAAATCAGCGCCGACGCCGCCCGCAAAACCTGGTATCGGGCCATTGTAAGACTGCAGGAACTGCTTCGTCCTCAATTTGATTCTGCCGTCATGCCGCAGCCGCAAGACAAGGAGCCCGTTGATGAGTCGCAAACCTGACGACAACACTGACGACCTCCAAGCCAAGCGATTGGAACAGATTCACCAGCGCGTGTTGGCGACACCACTGGAAGTGGAATCGACAGACCCACTCGTGCCGAACGATCCCGCCTTGGCAGATGCTGAATATGTCCTTCGTATGATCGAAAACGTTCGCCGTGGCCAATTTGCTCCAAAGTCTTTAGATGGACTTGGCGAGACGCCCGGGCCCGTTGTAGCGGAAACGACTGGTCTGTCAGCAAGTTCAATGGACGAAAGTGATGGCGGCGACTTCATCGAATGTTTTTCGACGGTTGACACCAATCCGCTGGTCCGGACAACACCACAATCCATCGGTCGGTTCGAAATTGTGAGAGAATTGGGGCGGGGCGGGTTTGGGATGGTGTTTCTGGCCAACGACCCGCGGCTGCAACGGCCTGTTGCCCTGAAGATCCCGCGGCTGGATGCGCTTCTGACCGGCCAGCTTACAGAACGGTTTTTGCGCGAAGCCAAGGCCGCTGCTTTGCTCAGTCACCCTCACATCGTCACCGTCTTTGACACAGGATTCATTGGTCCAGCGATTTTTGTGGCCAGCCAGTTCGTTCCCGGGCGCAACTTGGCCCAATGGCTGGCGGATGAAACGAATATTCTTTCGCCCAGAGAATCGGCCCGGACGGTGGCCGCCCTCGCGTCAGCCATGCAACACGCGCACTCGCGCGGCGTCATCCATCGCGATCTAAAGCCAGCCAACATCCAGGTCGAGGAATCGGACCAGATGAAAGGCTCCTTGTCCGACTGTGTCAAGATCACCGACTTCGGTCTGGCACGAATGATGAGCAGCGCGGAAAAGTTAACTGCGTCCCATGCAGCGATGGGGACACCGGCATACATGGCCCCGGAACAAGCGCGTGGTGAAGCGGCACAATCGTCGCCCGCCACGGATATTTACGGCCTGGGCGCGATTCTGTACGAATTGTTGACTCGAAAGCCGCCGCACATGAAAGGGACCTTGGCGGCCACCCTGCGGTCAGTGGAATTGGATGACCCGATACCACCGCGACGACTCAATCGCTCGGTACCACGCGACTTGGAGGCTATCTGTCTCAAGTGTCTGGAAAAACAGCCATCCCGCCGTTACGCGTCTGCGTTTGCGTTGGAGACTGACCTTCGCCGATTTTTGGCCAATGAACCGGTGGAGGCTCGTGCGATCAGCGGGGCGCGCCGCCTGGAACGTTGGTGCCGCCGGCAACCCGCTTTTGCCGCAATGACCGCTGTAGCAGTCGCTATTTTCCTTGTGGGGTTTGCGCTGGTCGCCTGGCAATGGCAGCTTGCCGAGCATTCGCGCCTACAGGCGGAACTGCGGCTGGATCAAGTGGTGTCAGCGGTCGACGGATTGTTGTTGGGTGTTGCCGAAACGCCGGAACTGAAATTGCAAGGCTTCGAGTCGCTGCGGCGCAAACTCCTGGAGAAAGCGAATCGTTTTTACCATGAACTCGTGCGAGATCGGCCCGTAGACTCTGCGTTGGAACAGAAACACCGTTCGGCATTGTTCAGCCTGGCCCGTATCAAGGCCGTGTTAGGTGACCGCGATGGCGTTCTGGAACTCACCGAGCAATTGCTGACCGCGATGCCCGAGGGTCTGGATGTCCCGCGAGAAGTTGAACAGCAGCGGGCGGTACTCTTGATCCTAAAAGCCCGTCAGTACCTCCACCGGAATGACGCTTCTATGCCTGCTGCCACTGCGCGTTCCGCTGTCGAGGCGGCCCGGCGTGCGTTGAAATCATCCAGCGATAGTCCCGCCACCTTACATGATGATGGGTATTACGTCGACCTGATCGGCGTTCTCTCCGATGCAGCGGACTTGTTGGGTAATGTTGGAGAACGAACCGCCGCCCGGGAATTGTTCGAAGAGGCCATTGCGGCCTGGGAACAACTTGATCCGCAGTTGATCGAGGCGAATCGCGAGTACCAGGCGGCAAAAGCGGTTACGTTCCAGCGAGCCGCCCGCATGTATGCTGCGATTGAACAACGCGACAAGGCCACCGAGTACCTCGAACGAGCAGCATCAATCTGGGACCAAATGAACATCGATCCGGATCGCGAAAATTCTCTACTGCTAGATTCAATCTCGGAAGGTCACCGCATCCTGGGGTTTCTGTATAACCGGCAGACCGACACGGCACTCGAACACTTTGCAAAAGCCAGCCAGATAACGACTCACCTAGTCAACCGACATCCGATGGTCCCGATGTACCACAATCGATTGGCGGGAATCGGGTACAATGAGGCTTTAGCGTATTACATGAGTGGTCGATACGACGAGGCGACGCAACGACTGCAGGCAAATATCGACCTTGTCGAAACCGTGTTGGCGCGTTTTCCAGCCGAAGTTCAAACATCGCTCCGCATACAGGGCGATAACCTCGCGCTGCTCGGCATCGTCCTCGGGCGGCTGGAGGATTACAATGCGCAGTTGGAGGTATTGGAGCGATCGCGGGCAGTCAACGAGCGCTTGGTTCGCGAGAATGGCAATCGGCTGCACGAACGCCTGTCGCTGGCCGGGGTCGTCGGCAGTCTGGGAGCCGCATATATGAATCTCCGCCAGCACGACCTAGCCAAGACATCGTTCGCGGAATCCAATGAGGAGTTGGAAGCGATCATCGTACTGGATCCGGCCAATGGCGAAGCAAGGCGATTCTTGGCCAACAATTGTTATCGACTGGCAGTGCTCGCCCAGGCCGATGAGGATTGGTTGACGGCTATAGAAGTCATCCAAAGGTCGATCGATGCGCTGGGCGAACGCGCCGAATCGGAACGTTACGCGGAATTGTCAACCTGCCTGGCGCGTTCTGGCCAGTTGGACGCCGCCATCGTTGCCTTTGATCGATTCGTCGAGCGTGCGGCAGCAAATCGGGTCCCTGATTGGAACTACGTCGAACGCGCCGCCAATCTCGTCCGTGCGTTACACGACTCGCTAAAGGAAGCGGTCGAGCAATCAACGGACGATGCCGAGGGGGCCGGCGTTGTTTCACAAATGATCGAAAGCGTATCAGCAGTCACCGCCGTCGCCGCCCGCCGCTGGTTTGCGGCTCAAGAAAGTGCCAGCGATGCCATCTCGCAGCTACGCGACTCCGCACCCGCCACGATCCTGATGGAAACCGCCTCATGGCAGGCTATGCTTGATGAGATCAATTGAGAGTGAACGTGTCTGATCTCGTTATACGGGTCCTGTCTTTCCGGCGACCTATGAATGTTTCCATTTCAGCGCAGATTGGCTCACCGAAAGTTGCTTCCGGTCGATTAGAAAAGCATACGTTTGATCAGAATACCTGGAATTCGCATCAAGGTTTCAGATCAGCGCGCGAAGTAACTATCGCTCGATCAAGAACCGGCGATAATGCGGTACAATGCAGGTGTTGGAGTACTCGTGACAGTGAACTTGTTCCGCATGGATTGACGAGGATGCCGCAGTGTTCACGAAAGGCCGATGGCGATTCTGTTACGCGAGCTACCAGGAGATATTGATGAAGCGGTTTCCGTATTTGATGTTGTTGAAAATTGCCTGCGTGGCCATCAATGGTTGCGTGCTGTATCCTGTTGCGGCGATCGCGCAGGACCCTTCTGCACGCAGCACATGGTATGTCTTTATGGACGGCAAACAAGTTTGGGGAACATCGCACGTGCAGGTCACGCCGCAATCCGACGGAAAAGTTTCCTATGTCAATCGGACGCGGCTGCTCACGGAATTGCTGGGTACGCCACAGGAGATGACCAGTCGTAGTTCGGTCATCGTCGGGCCCGATCTTGCCCCGCTGCAGATTGATTCGGAAATCACTCAGGCATCCGGCTCGATCCGCGCATTCATCGCGCGTTCCGTGGCCGGACGTAGTTCGTTCTGCGCGCCATGTTGATCCGCAGGAACGCCAGAGAACAATGAACCCGTTACGGGAGTGCGTCAGCGTTCCGGGTACAGATATCCATCTAGCCAACCGCGTGACGCGTGCGGTGGAATGCGGTCAGCTGTATCACTTCCGTCAACGAGTTGAAATGAGATCTCCAGAGGGAATCTTCCGGGTGGTGCCTGCAGCGTGTACTGGCCGGATCCGAAAAATTTGCCGACTGCCAGCAAGTCAAATCTTTCGACACGTCCAGTGGTTCCGCTGACGATTCCTTCCAGCGTCACGTCGTAACCGCGTTTACCATCTTTCGACTCCAGAACGACTCGACCCGAAATGCGCCCATCAACGATTGTCATCTCAAGGCTCTGGATCTCTTCAAGTGCCCAGCTATCGGGCTGGCCGCGCGTGTTGTCCACCAGATGGAAACGAGCAATGCGGCGGATCAACCGTTCAGGCACCCGGTCGGCCAGCAGTTCAGTTTGTTCATCGGGTGTGATCCACAGGTTGTCGCGCGAGATGGCGGTCTGAAAAATCTTCTGCCACAGGTCATCCGTCGTCAGATAACCTTCGGGAATTCGCGCACTGGAGCGAACAACGGCAGTCCCCTCCGACGGTTGCGTCACATACCGCGCGTCGGTCGACTCTCGCTGCAACGGTTCGACATCCGGCGCTTGATAAGCGGCCAGTGTTTCGCGCATGAAACGCCGAATCCGGTCCGGCCCACGATTGTTGTTGTAGAAGTACAATCTTCCGGCCGGGTCAGCAATGTACAGACCTTGAGTCGTGCGACTAAAGTCGTTGCGGGGACTCTGCCCGGCAATCTTGCGGTAGAAGTCCCCTTCGGTGACTTGTTGGCGGCGAGTGTACCATTGGTCGATGGCAACAGGCACAAACTGGTCGCGCAGCATTTGAAGAATTTCGGGATCGGCAAAGGTCGACTCACGGTCGAGCACACCGTTATTTCATGTGCAGCCTAGTGGATGGCCGTCCATCGCCCAAATTAATAGTGGTCGAGACTGCTCCACGGCCAATCTCTGCGCCTCCAGCAAATCGATTTGCCAAGGAATTGACCGCCACGGTGCATCCGTGGGTTGGCAGATGGTGGCACATTTCTCGGCAACGTCCACCGTCGCGTCCTGTCCGAGCAGTGGATGGACACAGAAGCCGATCAGAACCGCCGCCCACGCAATCATTCTCGCACAGCCCATCGATATACCTTTTTTTCGCCGTTTCTTACTGCTTCTTTCACCAGTATAGTTGCGCGTGTTTTCAATGATCAAGTCGATTCAGCGAATCCTGCCGCCGCAGAGTGCTTTCTTAACCGCGGCGCAATCACGAGACACGCCTGATTAGTAGCCATTCGGCCACGAAAATGCTGCCGTCTGCATCGAAGCAGATGGAATGGGGATGGACGAAACAACGCAAAAATGACTGATAATCGTTTGGAGTATTAGATCATAGCGTGCCTTGCTTGGGATTTGTGGAGGCGTTGGGTTGTGGCCAAGTCTCAGCGGTCTCGCCACGGCTTCGACCATTTCCAGCATGCTGGATAAGTATAAATTGGCACAAAAAACTGCGAAAGGTTGTGGAAATTACGTTAACTTTCGATCAAAATGGCGTCGGTTGATGCGCGGCGTGCCTCCTGCGCTTCCCGTCGCATCCGATTGTCAACATTGTTTAAATTGTTTGGAGGTGTGGAAATGAAGTCTATGGATACTTGGCTATCGCGACTAATGATGTCGATTGCCGGGATGGTTTTGTTGATGACGGGACTCATGGTGAATTCGGCGAAAGGCCAATTCCTCATGATGCCGGATTCGACAAATAATCGCCTTGTACTTTTTGACCCGTTTAATGGTTCCGTGGTCAATTCGAACTTTTTCGGATTGCAGGCGGGAACGCCGATTCGCGCGTTGCAGGTGGGCAACCAAATCTGGGTGTCGGAACAGGTTGGCGATCGAATATCCCGTTGGGATTTCAACGGGAATCACTTAGGAAATATTGGAGGTCAATTCGCAGGTGGAGGATTGGATAATATTCGCGGCATGGAATTGATCAACAACACGATTTACGTGACCAACGCGGGAACATTAAACAACGCACCCGGCGCCGCCGTTGTGATGTTCGATACTAACGGAAACAACTTGGGATTCTTTAACGCAGCAGGGTTGGCACCAAGTCCATTTTCGGTAATCGAGCATCAGGGAGGGCTGCTGGTCGCCTCTTCAAGCGCCAACGATGATATCCATCGGTTTGATTTGGTGGGAAGTTCTCTGGGAACGTTTCATAACAGCGCCACGTTGAATTTTGCGCACCAACTGATTATTGCTGCCAACGGCGACGTGTTGGCCGCGGGTTTCTCATCGAATAATGTTGTCCGCATGGACCCCAATACGGGGGCAACGATCAGCACGTTCACTGCTGGGGGAGCTCGTGGTGTCTACCAATTGGGTAACGGCAATATCCTGTGGACCAGTGGGACGGGCGCCCACGTTTATGATGTGAATTTGGGCACCAGTTCGCAGGTCTATGTCGGAGACGGGCGCCACG
The DNA here is from genome assembly GCA_937862885.1 of uncultured Planctomycetaceae bacterium. GTDB lineage: Bacteria > Planctomycetota > Planctomycetia > Pirellulales > Pirellulaceae > CALMEE01. Next base: position 58,921 of record CALMEE010000002.1, on the reverse strand, counting down.
TAGGGTTTGTCACAATTCCCGAGCCAGCTGCCGGCTTGCTGCTGAGCAGCCTGGGGTTGGGTCTCACTCTCCTGCGCCGACGACGGAGCTGAGATTGAGGGGAAAATCGATAGATTGCCAAGGATTGAGGCAATGGCGATTGTTTCTTATGTCGTCGAACAAGATGTTTTGTCTTCGGGGCATTTGACAATGATCGCACCCGGTTGCGGCCCTCGGGAAACCGAGGGCCAACTGCCGGCGCCTGGGCGCACCTCGTAGCTCCAACCGACTGCCCCGCCTGCGCGCATTAAGGCCTTCCGATTCACGCCGATTCACGGATGAGACTGGGCTGGCGAACTGACTTCGATCTTTAGACTCGATTTTCTTCAACCGAGCAATTGGTCAATTCGCATTCGTATCTGGTTTGATGGCAGCGGTACTAAACGCCAGCACAGACGAACGTTGGTCCAAGTCATTTTCATGGTCGTTCGAACCTGTAAGCCTCATGAACAACCAGTGCATTGACTCGCGTTTGACAATATGATCCATCGAATAGATTGAAGGACTTGGTTTAAGGAAAGGAACCTTCCCTAATCCGCCAGCAAATTCTCGATTGCACCTTGCGGATCCATACTTTGCGGAGCCTTAGCATTCAGAGTTTCGGACTTGTTTCCAAAAATCGTGTAACACTTCTCGCACCTCTGGGCATTACGTCTTCGAAGCGGATGTCGTATGTGACAACCGCTTCGATACCGTTCGGTTGTGGAATGAGCAATCTCCGTATGAGACTGCCGTACGCCATGCCGTTTGACTAAACCAGGAAACAAAACCTGCCCGCAAAACTTACAAGGAGTTTGCAATGAATCGTACGTTTTTAACAGAGATCTCACCGAGAGTTGATCTCCGGCGGCGAACCACCGCCAAGTATCCCAATTGGTTCAGAGTCATTATCTGCGGTTGCGTCGCTGCAGTAACATTATCCGCATCGTATTCTGCTCACGCACAAGATCGCGATAAGGAGGCGCACATTGCCAATAGTGTGGCGCGGGCCAATTCGTTACTCAATTGGTGGTGCGGTATTCAGCTTGATGTGAAGTTTCGGCCGGATCGAGTTGGAGTCAATATTCAGGCCCATGATAGCGTGGCGCACAAGATCAAGGTGACCGCCGCCGACCCTCCGGATCCTGAATTGCCTGCCAATGCCATGATAACCATCGGATCGAACAGTCAGACAATTTCCGCCGTGTTCCAGGAGAAACAAGTCGGTGATCCTGTCCCCTTGTCGGTCCTTGCAGGTCCCAATCGTGAATTGGAGGCAAATTTTTATCCTCCTCCAGACTGGTCTCATCCCACGCCCTTGTCAGTGACAACTGGCCCAGAGGGTTCAATTGATGCATTGTTTCTGAATTTCACGCACGGATTGACTCCAGCGCCTGTTTCGGCTCGCATCATGGGGGACGAATCAATTGACTTCTTCATTGATGCCGAACAGTTGCACAAGATGTCTTTCAGGGACCTTGATGGTCGACGATGGAAGCTGGTACCAACCCGTTAGTCGCGACTGCAAATTGAGCGTCTGAATATCAAGCGAAAGGTAGTAGAGAGATTTCTTTGCTACCTTTTTTCAACCGTTGAACTGACATTTATTTTCAGTTCGCGGGCCGCAGACGTGCACCAGCCCACCACTTGAAGACGCGTGGAGGCTATCCGCAAAACATTTTTAGACTGACGGAGATAGGTGATGAAAAGTTTTCCTGAGTTATAAAGGCCTTAAGAACCGCTCGCGGAGGCTTGGTCACGCCGTCATTTCCGTACGCTGGGCTAATCTAATCTACTCAGGAATTTCGTCGGCTATTCCAGACACCAACTAGCAAGCCCGCTAAGCCGAATCCGAACAAAATCATGCCGTGCCAGCCGAGTTGCAGCCAGGAAAAGTCACGCCAGATGGCGCCTTCGAGGCTGAGAATAGCCCACCGCACGGGGCTGAAGACACTCAATTTCGCGATGAACTCAGGCATAAAAATTACTGGAATCATGCACCCACCCAACATCGCCATAATCATGTTGGCAGCCCAACCTGTACCGCTGACCGACTGTACCGATTTGCCTAAGGTGGATAACGTCATCATGATCCCCACAAAGCAGATTGCCACCAGAATCGCGGCGACGATCAGTTTCGGATAGCTTAGCGGCCGCATTCCCAACATCAGACCGACGATAGTCATCAGAACCACGACGAATAGAATCGACAGGAAGCAGGCCAACGCTTTTCCGGCGAGAATCTGCCCGCGAGAAATTGGTGCAATCTGTAACCGCATCAGCGTTCCGTTTTCGCGTTCCTGAGCAAGCGAAATCGCAAAACCTGCAGCGCAACCGAGCACGCCCCAGAGCATGGCTTGGGGGAAGCTGATATCCCAACCTTTGCGCACTTTCTTGAGTTGACCCTCTCGGCTGGTTGGATCAATCATTCTCGTGACGTCCAACCTTTCAATCGAGGCCAGCTGGAAATTCGGCGCTCCGCTACGTTCATTTTCCGACTCGCCGCTCGAATCATTTTGGACGTCTTCTAGCGAATCGATGAATTCGATAAAGGTATCAAACATTGTTTCCAGTTTGCCCTTACGTTCCGCCTCGAGCGTTTCGTTTTTGCGGACGTCGTCCAACGACTGTCGAATGGGTTGAAGGAACGACGTCGGTTCTGCAAATCGCTGACCGAACAAGCCTGCCATCGCCTCCATGACCAACCCTTCGAGCATTGCTCCTTCGGCCGATCGCGCCGGGTCGATTCCCACTTGGATTGACTTTTGCTCCTCCCAAAACAACCCGGCTTTTTCTCCGAAACCTTGTGGGATGACGATCATTCCAGTTCGTTTGCCCCCCTGGACGCTCTGTCGGGCCTCCTCCAGTCCATCCTCGGGCTCCAAAATAAGGCCATCGCTCTTGCCCAGGTTGCTGCTCAGCGCCCGCGAGTATTCAGACTGATCCAGATCAACGAGGGCTACTTTCATTTTGCTCTGACTGCCACTGCCCCCGATGGTCATCATGCTGCCGAAAAACAGTCCCATCAGGATCGGAAATCCCAATACAAAAAAAGCTGCCATCTTGTCGCTGAGCAACAAACGTATGTCTTTCCAGGCAATTGAAGCTATGGCTCGCATCAGTCTCTCAAGGTCCTTCCGGTCAAATTCAAGAAAACATTTTCGAGATTTGGCTTGGCGATATGGACCTCGCTAAACTCGACTCCTTGTTGGTGCAAAGCCGATAGCTCGTCCACTGGGCGAGCAGAACGGAACTCGACGTGGCCATTCGTTATTTGCCCCGGCAACTCAAGCCCTAGTGGATTGGCTGCTATCAAGGCTTTGACTGTTGCATCGCCGCCGTATTTGGCCAGCAGTTGATCTTTGGTTTCGTTGGCAAGGATGGTTCCATAATCCATGATCGCAATTCGATGACAGAGCCGTTCGGCTTCTTCCATGTAGTGCGTTGTATAGATGATCGTTAACCCCTGACGAGACAACTCGCCGATCGTCTCTAGAATATGATTTCGCGATTGCGGATCGACACCGACCGTCGGCTCATCTAACAACAGGACTTCAGGATCGTGCAGCAACGCCACAGCAATGTTGAGCCGCCGTTTCATCCCACCCGAGTAAGTTGCCACTTTGTCTTTGGCTCGATCCGTTAGTCCCGCCAACTTTAAGGCCCAATCCGTTCGGTGTCGCAGATGGTTCCCGCTCAGTTGATAAAGTGAACCGAAGAATCGCAAGTTATCCGTGCCGGAAAGATTGTCATACAACGAAAGGGATTGTGGAGCGACTCCCAGCTTGATTCGCGTTTTGAGCTGAAACGGATCGCCGCCCGCGACTCTGATGCTACCGGAATCTGGTGCAATCAGACCAACCAGCATACTGATCGTTGTCGTCTTACCAGCTCCGTTAGGGCCTAGAAAACCATACGTCTCGCCACGTTGAATGTCGAAGTCGATTCCATTTACGGCCACCCGGTCGCCGTAGGATTTTTTCAGTTTATGGACTGTAATCAACGGTGGTAAACTCCCATTCAACTGCAATTTAGCATGGCATCTATTCGCCCAAAAATTGCGTTTATTGGATCGATCACAGAATTTGTTCAGATACCGGCGTACAAAACTGTGGACCTAGAATCTGTTAGGGAAGTGAACTTATAGTTCAAAAGCTTGAAGCGAAGTTAAAAGGGCCGGCGTTTAGAGTCTAAAAGGCCTCGAAGGGACAGGCACGCGAAGCGAAGGCGGACTCGATATCCAATCCAAGCGAATTCACAAGTTAATGAGCTGATTTGGCCGATTTGTGCGATCACCAGCACACTTTCGCCCTGAACCCTGAACTGGCGCCGTTGCGTTTGCATTTCGTCTAATTTCAAGCCGGGATAATGAGGTCAACCCGACCGCGGTTGGAATGAAATTCTTACAAAACACCAGTTCGCAAACTTCTGCCGGTAACTTAAACTGATGTTAGATTCGAACGCGATAGCAGGTCGCCAAGCCATCTGTATTCGGCTCGCGGCAAAGTCAGCTTCGCCAACGGCCTTGCAGCGAACGGATTGCTGAACCACATACTTTGCTGACATCTTCGGAGGTACCAATGCACGTTGCCAATGCCAGATCAATCGAACAAAAACAGGTCGACATGGAGGGCGCGATGGGTTGCCATGTACGGATCCTTGTCGGGGAGAAGCAATCGGCTCCGAACTTTGTTATGCGTCAATTCTCTGTGGAACCAGGCGGGCATACTCCGCGCCATTTTCACGATTACGAGCACGAGGTGTACGTTTTATCCGGGAAAGGTCAGGTGCTCGACGGCGACCAATGGCATACGATCCAACCCGGTGACGTCGTTTACGTTGCCCCCAATGATGTTCACCAGTTCGTGAATGCTGGAGATACCAACTTTGAGTTTCTGTGTCTGATTCCCAGTTCGGCCGTCGGTAAAAACGTTACCGTCGTACCGGAATGCGGGCTGGAAAGTCGCTGATGGCCGCTCCCGCTTACTGCGTCCATTAAGCTTATGGTCTCTCAGAAATCGTTGTTTGCAATTGATGATCCATCGGCAGAGATTGAGAAAGGCACGATGAACGCGGCCGATGAAATCAACGAATTGCGCAGGCAGATTCGCTTCCATGATCAAAAATATTATGTCGAAGCAGCGCCCGTAATCTCTGATACCGAATACGACCGGATGTATCGCAGATTACAAGAGCTGGAGCGTGCCCACCCTGACTTGATCGAGCCAGATAGTCCAACTCAACGCATTGCTGAGCGTCCGGTTACGGATTTACCGGAAGTTCCTCATCGTATTCCAATGTTGTCGATTGAGAATACGTATAGCATCGGGGAACTGAATGCTTTTGGCGCGCGAACTGAGAAACTGCTGAACACCTCGGACATCGAATGGATTGTTGAATTGAAGATTGATGGCGCCGCAGTTTCAATCATTTACGAAGATGGTGTCTTGGTCCGCGGTTTGACGCGGGGAGATGGCTTGAGCGGCAGCGATATCACGCACAATATCCGCACCATCGGTGACGTCCCATTGCGTTTGCTGGGTGAACATGTTCCTCGCTACCTAGAGGTGCGCGGAGAAATCTACTTACCAAACTCGGTCTTGGTTGAACTGAACCAAGAACGTCAGCAGCTGGGTAAAGAATTATTTGCCAATCCACGAAACGTGGCGGCTGGCGCGATTACCGTGCTCGATCCTAAAATCTGCGCTGATCGAAGACTGCGTTTGTTTTGTCATGGTGTTGGATACTGCGAAGGCTTGCGCGCGAAAACGCACCTAGATTTTTTGCAAGAAATTGCTGAATACGGTCTCCCCCCCACACCATTCGTACAGGCTTTCCCGGCGTTTCGAGCGGCCGTAGATCACTGCCAAACATTAATCGAAGGCTTGTCTGATCTCGATTTCGAGGTCGATGGTTTGGTACTGAAAGTCAACCGTTTTGAACAGCGGGAAGAACTTGGTGCCAGATCGAAGAGCCCGCGTTGGTTAATCGCCTATAAATGGGAAAAATGGGAGGCGACCACGCGACTTAATTCGATCTCGGTTCAAGTCGGCAAGACTGGAGCGATCACGCCGGTTGCTGAATTGGAACCTGTTGAACTGGATCGCACCATCGTGAGTCGGGCCAGCCTGCACAACGCTGACGAAATCGCTCGCAAGGATATTCGCGTGGGTGATATCGTGGTTGTTGAGAAGGCTGGTCGCATCATCCCACATGTTGTTCGAGTTGAAAAGCACTTGCGTAAAGATGCACTTGCTCCGTTTGTGTTCCCGACGCAGTGTCCGGAGTGCCAAAGCGCCTTGGTTCGGGATGAGAATGGGGTCTATATTCGCTGCTTAAATCCACAGTGCCCAGCGCAACTCAAGGAAAAAATTCGTTATTTCGCCAGTCGCCATGCGATGGATATCGAAGGATTGGGGGATAAACTGATCGACCAACTCGTCAACCATCGACTGGTCACAACGTATGGTGACTTGTACCGCCTGACCGAGGTGCAACTAGTGGAATTAGAACGGATGGGCAAGCGATCTGCGCAAGCATTACTGAGCGCGATCGATGCCAGTAAACAGCGTGGTTTGGCTAGATTGCTTAACGCCCTTTCGATTCGGCACGTGGGAACGCGAGTCGCCACGATCTTAGCTCAACATTTCCAGTGTATGGATCGTTTGGCGAATGCCTCGTTAGAGGAGTTGAAGAACATCAATGAAATCGGGGAAGCGATCGCCGTCAGCGTCCATGACTTTCTTAAGCGTGATCTCGGCCAGAAAATTATCGCTGATCTGTCAGCCTGTGGTGTTCAAATGTATGAAGAGCCAACGGTCGCCTTGACGAGTGGATCCCTGCAAGACAAGTCATTCGTCGTGACGGGCACTTTGCTTCACCATACGCGGGATGAAATTCATCAGTTGATTGCACAACATGGCGGGAAAGTTGGCTCAAGCGTCACCAGCAAAACGGATTACTTGATCGCCGGCGAAAAAGCTGGGAGCAAGCTAGATAAAGCTCGACGGCTAGGGGTCACCGTGATTTCAGAAGAAGATTTTCAACAGATGCTGGTGGACAACAACTCGGCTACAGAAGGCACATAATTATTTGGCGATTGGTTCAGAGTAACGCAGGTCGGTTGGGAAAATTCTGGGCCATTCAATGCATAGATCGCAGGGCGCGGAAAACAAGACGAACATCTCGCTGTGGCTGAGGATCCGACGTCGTCTTTGCTTGCGCCAGACAATAGTATCATGATTCGGATGAAAAGAGCGCTATCTCAAATTGAAGGATGAACTCTTCTTATCCTGAACACGCATGCCATCGGGCGCATCAGGCGCTACGGGACCGACGCGGTCTACCACTTCGGTATCTTCTCGCTGAACCATTTTGGCCGGCACCAAAAATGGAGCAAAGCTATGAACTCTGGGCGCTAATGAAAGTGGATCATGAGCGAAGAGCCACCAAAGAATCAACTGTGCCACCGGCAAAGCCAAAATCCCCGCCAAAACGATTTTGAGAGCATCCTTCTTCGGGTTTGATTTAAACTTTTCTTTCCTTCTCGATTCTGATTTGCGATAGCGAGGTGATCGGGGTTCAGTAAATTCTGGGGGAGAAACTTCTTCCCCAACCGCTCGTGCGCGCCCGCGAGCCGTCGTTTTTTCGTATGAAGGAATTACAATATCTTTCCCCTCGACCAGCACACGATCGATATATGGCACACTATCGTCTGTGCTGGGCGCTACCTTTTGTTGGGCGGAAACTGGATTGGTCGCTGGCTTTTCAGGCTGCGGCTGTTCGCTGGCAGCGGGTTCTTCATCGATGACAATCGCGATTGGCGGTGCAAACAGCTCAGAAACAGTAAACTTTGCCTGACAAATCGGGCACTGAATCTTCGCAGTCGGCTTGACACTCGCCGGGATACGGATATCCGAGCTACAATTACTGCAACTCGCCACACGAAAATCGGCCTGTCCAGTCGAGGTATTCATTGCGATTCAACTCCAAACAATTCAGTAAGCCAGAGATTGCACTTCCGAAAAACTTGACTAAACATGCAACTCGTACAGCGGAGAGAGCTTACGTCGTAAATATTCAATCAAGGGGCGGTGATCAAGCAAACTACCGGTCGCCTGTTTCAACAACTCCGCGGAGCCGTAACTGGCACCCTTGATAAACACGTTTCTATGCAGCCAATCGAATAGATGCTCAAATTGCCCGGAAGCAAATCCGGAATGCAACTCACCTAATTCTCGCTCAGCCGCAGCAAAGAGCTGTGCTGAATATAGATTACCAAGCGAATACGTAGAAAAATAGCCTATCAGACCAGCGCTCCAATGAATATCTTGCAATACACCGTTATAATCCGAATCTGGAGTCAAGCCCAACTCATTTTGGTACCGTTCATTCCATGCTTGCGGTAAATCCGATACTTGCAATTTTCTGTCCATAAGTTCCTGCTCCAGTTCGAATCGTATGATTATATGCAAATTATAGGTAGCTTCGTCGGCCTCGACACGAATTAGGGATGGGGTCACCTGATTAACGGCTCGGTAAAATTGGTCCAAACTTACGTCTTTTATGCTGGGAAAACTGGCTTGAGCTTGCGGATAAAGCCATGTCCAGAATTCTCGACTGCGACCCACGATATTTTCCCACAATCGGGACTGCGACTCATGAAAGCCCAAACTGCAATAGCTGCCGACGGGTAAGCCATATTGGTCCTCCCTCAACCCTTGTTCATACAGTCCGTGTCCTGCTTCGTGCAGCACTCCAAAAAAGGCCGTGCTGAAAAACCGTTCATCATAACGCGTCGTGATTCGGACATCATGCGGCCCGAGTTCAGTACAGAAAGGATGATGCGTGGTGTCCAACCTCCCACGCTTGAAGTCGAAGCCAATGGCCGCTGCCGCCCGTTCCGCCAGACTCTTTTGTTGCTCTATCGGAAAATGGCGTTTCAACACGTCGCCAGGTTGCGCAACTTTCGACTCCTTGATTGCTTGCACTAATGGAATCAGCTCACACTTGAGATCGGCTAACGCCTGAGAGACCTCACGGGTCAATGCTCCTGGTTCATAATCGTCTAACAATGCATCGTATCGGCATTCGGAGTAACCGATAGCGTCTGCCTCTTCACGTTTTAGTTCGATCATTTGCTCCAGGTAGGGCTTGAACGACGCGAAATCATTTCGTTGCCGTGCATCGATCCACACCGGATGTGCTGAGGCCGCACAGTGCGCGATTCGCTTGACCAACGATTCAGGTAACTTCTTGCTCTTTTCATAGCGTCGCCGCAATTCGCGCACGTTTGCCATCGCCTCCGGTGCAAGATTGGCGGCTTCCAATTCCGCTTCAGCAAGCCAGTCGCCAATACGAGGATCTGTTTTTCGTTGATGTGTTAAACCAGCCAACATGGTCAATTGCTCAGCTCGATATGCATTAGCCTTGTCGGGCATATAGGTTTGCTGGTCCCATTCCAGAACCGCTTGCACTCCAGCAAGCCGTTTGACTTCTCGATAATGTTCCGTCAGTGCGGAATAACTTTTGTCCATCATTTGCTCTTCATCTCAAAAACAGAAACGCCAGCAGGTCGCCGCATGGCACGAATGCAGCAATGATCACAAAACAAAAACATGCCCGTTGCTCGTGCGCCAGAATGTCCTACGTCACGTCCCTTGGCAAAACGGCGTGCGCGTCATAGGTTCTCGATGGGCGTTTGACCTTTGCTTTTTTCGGCATCGCAACGCTACAACATAATCGCCTTGATTGGGTGTGCACTTTCCACACCGGTCAGGCGTTGATCGAGGCCCTGATGACTATACACCAGCCGCTCATGATCGATGCCCAAGCGATTCAAGATGGTGGCATTCATATCGCGAATATGAACAGGATCGCGAATAACGTTGTAACTGAACTCATCGGTCTCTCCATGAACGACACCCGGCCGAATGCCACCGCCTGCCATCCACATTGTAAAACAGCGAGGATGATGGTCTCGTCCGTAATTCTCTCGTGTCAGCTGCCCTTGGCAATAAATCGTGCGCCCGAATTCGCCCCCCCAAACAACCAACGTTTCGTCGAGCAGTCCGCGCTGTTTCAGGTCCCGGATCAATGCAGCCGCTGGTTGGTCGATGTCGCGACATTGGTTAGGCAAGTCGGTGGCAATATTAAAGTGTTGATCCCAGCCGCGGTGAAAGAGCTGGACAAAACGCACGCCGCGTTCGGACATCCTTCGCGCTAAAAGACAACTGTGGGCAAACGTTCCCGGTGTGTGTACATCAGGGCCATAACTTTCCAAAACAGACTGGCTTTCGTCCGCTAAATTTGTCAACTCTGGTACGCTGCTCTGCATGCGAAACGCCATCTCGTACTGAGAAATGCGGGCTTGGATTTCTGGATCACCTAACTCGTTGTACGCTCGTTGATTCAGCTCAGACAATGCGTCTAACATTCGCCGCCGCATCGACATATCGACTCCTGCCGGATTGTTCAGAAATAGGACTGGATCCGCACCAGTTCGCAGCATCACGCCCTGATATTTAGGCGGCAAGAATCCATTTCCCCACAGACGACTGAATAAGGCTTGCGCTTCTTTGCGGCCGGTCCACGACGGAGTAAGCACGACAAATGCCGGCAAATTATCATTCTCGCTACCCAAACCGTAACTGAGCCAAGAGCCGAGGCTGGCGCGACCGGGCAGTTGATTTCCTGTACAAATGTAGGTAATGGCTGGATCGTGATTAATGGCTTCGGTCCAGACGCTGCGCACGAACGCGAGTTCGCCGACAACACTTGCAATGTGCGGCAGCAGCTCACTGACCCACATTCCCTCCCCGCCATTGTCGTATTTGGTAAATTTGTATTTCGATGGGGCAATCGGAAAGCGAGTTTGCCCAGAAGTCATGGTTGTCAATCGTTGCCCGTCGCGAATCGATTCCGGTAGGTCTTTATCATACCAATCGTGCATCGCAGGTTTGTAATCGAACATGTCCATTTGCGATGGCGCGCCCGACATAAAAAGGTAGATGGCACGCTTGGCACGCGGAGCGAAGTGCGGCAGCCCGGGCAAACCGGGATGAACTCGCTGTGAATTGTCTTGATCGTGCGAGATTTCCGCTTGCGACCACGTCGATGGCGACATTAGGCTGGTCAACGCAGCGCTGCCCAACCCCAACGCCCCCTTGGCGAAAAACTGCCGACGTGTCTCCCGTTGTAGAAGTTCCCTGATGGGGTCCGTTCGCATTTGGATTACCTTTTTAGCTTTTCGGTTCTACGGTTATCTGACAAATTCCAGCGTTAATATTCAACGGCGGCTCTCGCCGCCATTCATGTGTTGCCACTAGGGCTTCGTCACGAATTCATCCATGTTCATGAGTAGACTGGCCACCATCGTCCAGGCGGCAAGTTCCGTCGCGGCTGGGCCGACTTTCTGAGCGGGTTCTTCGCCGATGGCCAATAACGCCTGCGCGGCAGCTTCATCGGCCATAAATCGTTGGCTGGTTGCGCTCAAGTATTCGGCAAAGATCATTCGCTCTTGCGCATTTGGCTCACGTCCCAAGGCCCGCAGGAACATCCACTCTATTCGTTCCGTGTCGCTCGATCGATTTTGTAAGGCAAGTTGGGCCAGATAACGTGCGGCTTCCACGTATTGAGGATCATTCATCAACATTAGCGCCTGTAATGGCGTATTGGTTCGCTCGCGCCGTACCGTACAACTTTCTCGAGAGGGAGCATCCATCAGCATCATTTGTGGCGGCGGGGCTGTCCGCTTCCAAAACGTGTATAAGCTGCGGCGATGGACCTTATCGCGCCCCACGTCCTTTGTGAACTTGACGGTGTTTGAAGCGGAATAGCCAACGGCTTCCCACAATCCTGCTGGCTGTGGAGGTTTTACGGACGGCCCGCCGATTGTCTCGACCAGCAATCCACTTACGGCCAACGCTTGGTCCCTCAACACCTCGGCATCCAAACGAACACGAGGCCCGCGTGCCCAATTTCGATTGCGCGGATCACGTTTTAGCTTGTCGGGTGTCATATGAGCTGCTTGTTGGTATGTTGCCGACATGACCATGAGCTTGAGCAGGTGTTTGATGTCCCAGCCCGCTTCCATAAACTCGACGGCCAGCCAATCCAGTAATTCAGGATGGCTCGGCCAAGCACCTTGTCCGCCAAAATCTTCTTGGGTCTCGACAATACCAATTCCAAACAATTGTTGCCACAAACGATTGACCTGAACTCTGGCGGTCAGCGGATGACGTCCAGACACCAACCATTTTGCCAACCCCAAACGATCAAGGGGCAAGTCCGCATCCAACGGTGGCAAAAATGCAGGCACTCCGCGCTCAACGGGCTCGCCACGTTGATCGTACTCGCCGCGCAACAGAACGTAAGCTTGTTTTGGCTCAGCCATCTCGCGATAGATCAGGGTCGTTGGAATTTCCGTTCGAATTCGTTCTTGTTCACGCGTCAATGACTCGATCGTCTGCTGCATCGGCTTGAACACCTCGCGCGTGTCGACGAAGACGAATTGTAAAAAATGATTTAGCAATTTCGCATTCCGTTCATCATCAAGTTGGAAGTCCTCTTGACTAAGCCATTCAGCCAATGGCTGTGGCAAACCGCGTCCTTTTTGCAGGCGTTGGTCAGCGAGCCAACCGGCAAACGAACGATAGTGCTCCTCCTGGTTGATGGATGTTTCGATGCCCGCATAGTCCCAATAAACGGTCCCGCCGGATTGGGAAAAAGCCCAACCGTGAACCATAGCACCTGGCTGCAAGTTGACACTTTCCACCGGGATTTCCAAGCGAACCCACTCCCCGGGCGGCGGCAAATCTCCGACGCGCCAGCGCGAGGGCGTACCATCCTCGCCGAAGTTAATGATGTTGCTACCCCAGTAGACTCGATGGTCCCACGTACCGTCATTGAATTGCAGCATGATCTGCTGCGGCACGTCTTGCGAATCAAGATAAACATAACAAAACAGCTTGTCCCCAGCAGCAATTTTCAACGGCTTGTCGGCGCCTTCGAAAAAATGCTGATGAAACCCAACCGCGGCACCTTTATGCGATCGCGCACCACTGTAAACAGGACCTGCTTCGGCATCAACAAACGACCAATTCCCCTGAGGCTTCGCACCGAGCGGCAATTTGTCATCAAGCCAAACAAATGACTTTGGCCCGGATTCAATTTGTGTCTCAGCGACTTCGGCCATGATCGGTTCCGAGTATTCAATCTTGGCAAGCTCTACCTCGATAGCTTGTCGCGCCGCCAGCAACTCGCTTTCCAGTTGTTCCAGCCGCTGGCTTTGCTGCTCGCTGGGCTTGGCCAGACTTGGCTCATGAACCTTGGCGTTGCCGTCCAGTGGCGGGCCGTCAATGCTGTTGAAAAATGCAAAGAGCTGATAATATTCGCGCATATTGATTGGATCGTATTTGTGATCATGACAAGCGGCGCACTCCAACGACAACCCCATGAACACAATCCCCGTGGTGGCCACGCGGTCCGCCGTATTGCGAACGTACACTTCCTCGTCAATCACTCCTCCTTCACTCGTTGTGACGTGAGCGCGATGGAAGCCGGTGGCGACAAGTTGGTCGACCGTTGGCGCCTCCAACAAATCTCCAGCAAGCTGCTCAATGAGGAATTGGTCATACGGCAAGTTACGATTAAAGGCGTCGATGACCCAGTCCCGATATAACCACATTTCCCGGTAGTTATCTAAGTGCAAACCATGGGTATCACCGTACCGTGCTGCATCGAGCCAAAACCTAGCTTGATGCTCTCCGTAGCGGGGTGAACTCAACATGCGATCAACCACTCGCTCGAACGCATCGACTTGATCATCTTGCATGAAAGCGCTGATCTCTTCTGGGCTGGGAGGAAGGCCAATTAAATCCAGATAGACCCTCCGCAATAGAGCCGCTTTATCTGCAGGCGGGTTTTGCAGTAATTTCAGCGATTCATTATGCGCAAGGACAAAATAGTCAATCGGGTTTTGCGGCCAGCCGACCTGATTGACCTCTGGAATGGGTGGTCTGATAGGTGAAACGAACGACCAATGTTCGCTCCATGTTGCTCCCTGCTCAATCCATTGCCGGAACATCTGAATCTGTTCATCAGTTAGCTTCTTGTGGAAATCAGGCGGAGGCATTTTGGTCCGCGCATCCTTGGCAACCAACCGCCGGAAAAGCTCGCTGGCTTCAACGTCCCCCGGCACCAAGATACCAGCGTCCAGTAAACTGGAATATTGATCCAACCGCAGATCCGTCTCGCGCGTTTCTTCATCGGGACCGTGACAATTAAAGCAAGTGTCCGCCAAGATCGGTCGAATATCGCGAGCAAAATGAATTTTCCCAGCGAGCTGTGGCGCTTCCTCTTGAGCATTAATGCTCTGCCCGCAATAAGCGGCAGTCATCGCTCCGGTGCAGCAACCTACAATCAGCAACTTGAGTAGACCTGTCATGATCATTGTGCCAACAATTCCCCAGTTTAGCAGTTGTTACCTGAGGTCTATTGTAGCACAGCCAAGTCTTTGTCGTTAGGCAAAGATCCGCTTCGGTTGACCGCAACACGAAAAAGCAGCATTTTTCACATTGGAGGAACGTGACTCGTCGGCAAACCGAGTCAACACACATCTCATGCCACGTATGGCAACGAAGTTCTCATGGACTATTCCCAAGTTGAACTCAATTCGCTGGCAATCATTCGTTGAGCGTCTTACGGCTAGCGATCGTAACGCACGCTGATCGTTGAACGGACAACACCAAAGTCGCGCGTGACTTGCTGATATTCTTTGGTAATATCTCGACCTTCTTTGGTTGCCTTGCCACCTTTTGGATTGCCTGATGGCTCGTCTGCTGGGGGTCGTCCACCGACTTCCCACGAGGCTTGAAAGACGGCCGTGATCGTTCCAACTTTTCCAGACGATGCTTGCACTCCCTTTTGCGCCGCAACACTTTCCAGATAGCCGCCGATTTCAAACGCCTTGGAATGGCTCTTGGTGATGAACCACCCGGGAATATCGACGGCTGATTTAGCCTTTACGATAAATTTGCTATCTGCCTTCAATCCTGGATCTTGGGAATTCACAAACACATTCACGCCGTCAATCACCAAGGTCACTGCCGTTTCGAAATCCGCATGGTTGTGCAATCGCACGACATACTCTTCACCATGATGCAGCGGAACGAATGGCCGACCTTTTGTATCGATCGACGGAACTTTAGATAACAGTTTTCCACTATTGTTGACGAAAACTTCAATTGCGAACGGACCTCCCGCGTGAACCTGATTGCCGGTCAAACCGGTGTCCGGTTTCCTGAATTGGCGAATAATTTCTTGTTGTTTTTCTTTAGGGGTACTTTGCGGGGGAATATGCGTGTTGATCCCAGCAATTTGCAAGATTTGATTGCCATACACCAAGATCTCTGGCTCGGCAAGTTCCTTGCCAAATTCATCCATCAGCTTCAAATGGATTTTCATAGCCAGTGAATCGAAGTCATGGTCCGGATGTGCCTTGTCTTGGATCATGTTGAACGTCCCCATGAGCTGGGTGTCGGCGTCATCGTGAACACGAATGCCGGCACGCTCCAGCGCCAACTCAAGTTGCCGAGCGAGTTCGACGCCGCCACTTGCTTTGAGATTCGGCATTCCGGAAATATCACCCACGATGATCTCGTGTTTCCGCCCTTCGTCCTGCAGAATCTTCATCACGGCGACGCACACTTTTTCCATAGCCTGCGCAATCACCGGTTCTGTTTCGTTGGCTCGGACGGTCGCCCCAGCAAAGCCCAGCAACAGTGTGCCAGCGGTTATCCATGTCAGAATGGTCCTCATTGATATACTCCGAATTTTATATGTATCGATTTGTGTTTTAAGTTGGTGGTCGGGCAACGGGTGTCGTGCAGGTCTTATCCAGTGTTATTGCTGAATATCAACCGGCACGCCGCATCCCATTTCGCGAGCCACACGTCCATATGCTCGTTCCCAAGTTGCACGATTGATGGTTCCACCATTTTGCGACAATGTGGCCAGTCCCAGGTTCTGGAATTGCGGCATACTGCACATCAGTTTGAGATGCGCGGCAGTCTTCATGTTGAGCCGGTCAGCATCTTCTTGTCGATCCGGCAAGCCAAGTTCCCGAGCGATGTCATGAATCGTTACATCGCGATAATAGATCTTCGAAATCTTGGTAACTGGATCAGCAAAACTATTGAAACTGGTTTCATGTTTAATCGGATTGATTTCGTACATGGCCACTGCATCATCGATGGACAGTCCCCACTCGAATTTATCATTGCCTTTGGCGATCATGTTCATCACCAGCTGTTTGCGCTCCATGGTTTCCATATTCGGACGCGCCATTTCCTCGTCAACGAAGCCTTCAAGTTTAGCTGCGTCGTATTTGGTATCCGTCGCTTGCAATAAGCCCGTATAGAACTTTGTCATGGCTTGAGCATCACGTTTCCGTTGGCCTGCCATCAAGAAGTCACCGGTTGCTTTCTTCAGATTTTCCATGAAATATTGGCGGTCTTCATCCACAATTCGCTGGAAAACATCATTCTCGGGAAACAGTTTCAGCACCTTGTCGGCAACGGCTGAACCTTGTTGCGGCAAATAGATGGGGCGGATTTGATCGGCTTTCCAAGTAATCATGCCTTGATCATGACAGCCCATGCAACTGATACCATTAACAATCTCTGGCGTGTTCGAGTGCTGGTTAGGATCCTGGACAACTGACAACGGCCCGGCATCTATGCGTCGATCTTTGCCATCCACCAGCATGTACGCCTGCAACCCATTAGGAAGACTGTAGATAATTTCGCCGCCATCATGTTCGAAAGCAGCCAGTTGTCGTCGACCAGCATACTCTTCGAATATCGGACCCAGTGGACTGCGAGTGAAGTCTCCCGCTGCAGTCGAAGCCACCTCCGGCAGCATGTCATAGCTCTTCCAATAGAACCGCGTGCCTCGCGTAGGTTCGTGACGCTCAACCAGCCGGTTTTGTTTGGATACCCCGCTCGACTTGCCGTCAAAGGCCGCTCGCATCAGCGTGTTTTTCGTGAAGTTCTCATAAATGTTCACTCCAAGATGTTCTTCTAACGTCTTGGCATTCATGGGGATATTCAACAGCGTATGATACAAAGGCGGCCGCGATGCATGAAACACGAACCAATCGGCACGCAGGTAGGGCACGCGCGTCCCTAAATAATTGTAAACTCGATTTGCATCACGCCCGCCGATTCGCAATCCATAAGGATACTCAGTGAGCAGCTGATTCCAATGCCAACTCGTCCACCCGTAGTCGCGCAAATCGATAGCGAGCAACGTGCCGTATTCCGCTTCGACAACACGTGGCGGGACGATTCTCGGACGCGTGGAAAGACTATTGATCATCTTCGACACCGCCGCACGCACCATCCGCAAATCTTCATCGGTGATCGGGTCAGGGCCTTCGACATTATTCCAAAGATGCATCAACGAAAAATAACGGATATAGGGATAGTCCTCTTGGTCGATATTATTCAAGTCTTCCGAAATCATCTGCAGCGTGGTTTCTTGGCCAAAAAATGGACGCACAGTCCGCTCTTCGGCACTAATTGGCGGGAAGTAAGCACCATCCGCAATCCAGCGCTGAACGATCGATTTTTGGTCTTCCGACAGCTGAGGCATGTAGTCAGGCGGCATCTCGTCAGCCTTGATGCGCGACCAAATTCGTGATTCGTCTGGTTTTCCTGGAACCACAAACGGCTTCTTGTTCTTTCCGTTTGGTGCTAACAGCGATTCTCGCGACATCACATCCAACAGCGGAAAATTAAAGTCATCGCCATGACATAACTTGCAATAGTCGCGCAAAATTTCCGTGGCTTGCTTCGATAATTCGATGTCATATTGCTGGGCATCGAGGCGACTGGCGAGAACGAACCCCACAAAAAAGCTGATTGTTATCAAAATTAGGTTAGTGCGCACGCAAGTTCTTCTCATGAATTGATCTCATATTCAAAAGTGTTGAGCCAAAGTTCTCATTCCATGTTGGAAATTGAGCAACGGCCATTATAGATTTCGCAAAAATTGGAATACAATCGTGTTTTGTGGTTTCTCTCGATGATTTCCGGGATTTCCCAACGGGAACCAATGGATCTAAAGCGTTCATCGACCAAGCATTGGACTGTTTTCTAGTTGGGTAAACGAAGCAAGAAGAGATACATTCCAAAAAATCTCAACAAAAACGGCTAGATATCTAGGCGTAAGTTACAGGAAAAAGGGGTCACGATCGCTCGAAAAATGCGGAGATGCCTGCAAAACTTTGGCAAACTTGGGAAATTCAACCAGCCCTCAATTGCAGTCCTTGGTTAAAAGTACTCTCGGCTTAAGTTTCGCGCGCCACCTATTTTCGCTACCGAACATTCCACCTTTGCCCTTCGCCCGTAGACTAGAGTATGCTGGGAGACAGATCAATGATCTACAATTCCTGATATGCAGCCATCATTCAATTGAATCGGCCGATCATAAGCGGAGCGAGAAGCTCGGACGGCCAACGGTTTGTCGCCTAACCCGTAAAATGTTGTTTCGTCTTTTGGGCAAATCGCATTAGCTCAAATGCTCCCTGGCGGTACATTGATTAGCTGATCATGTAAGATAGGCTGCCTGTCAGAGTATTCGATACCATCAATTTCATACATCAAGTCTCACAACTCAACCTTGTAAGCCAAAATTGAACGCAAAGTTTCCGCCAAGCCGTGACGAGATTGTCAGCGAATTCCACGAGATGCCAGAGTGGGATGAACGCTGGGACTACATCATTGAACTCGGCCGAGAACTCCCGCCGCTGGATCCAAAATTTCAAACCAGCGAAAACATTGTACAAGGTTGCATGAGTACGGTGTGGCTGGACCTAGTCGAACAACCAACTCACGACTCTAGTCTTCCTCCCTCCGTGACCATTTTTGCGGACAGCGATTCATTGATTGTGAAAGGCTTAATTGTCATCCTGCTTAGCTTGTACCAGGGCATGTCTCCGCAACAGATAATTGCATGCGATGAGAAAAGCCTGTTCAAAGAGCTTGGACTCGACTTGCATCTCAGCCCAAATCGCCGCAACGGTTTGTTTGCCATGGTGCAACGCGTAAAACAATTGGCAACGCAGTTGTTACAGTCGCAGAATCGCAACTGACGCAGACGACAATTCCGAGATATTTCCCTGGCTATCGAGTAACCGTCTGGCGTTCTGGCCAACGAATGTTTAGCACGAGTTGGTGCGTTCCACCAGTTGATTCAGCACATGTTTGGCCATACCGCTGGCGAGTGCCTGACGCGCGAGTTTGCTGGCTTGTTGAAAGCTCTCTGCGATCCCGACTAGCCACAATGCGGCAGCAGCATTAGCCACAACAATTTCAAGGCAGGGGCCTTCGCGGTTGTCCAACACCTGTCGAATCAAGTTAGCGCTTTGCTGTGGAGAGCTGACCTGTATTGTCCCCAGATCCGCGCGCGTCACACCAAAATCTTCTGGACTCCAAACGCCAACTTCGATCCCTGTTCCAGTTACGCAATCAACATCGGTCTCGGCAGAGATCGATACCTCGCCGATGCCGTCGCGGCCATGCAAGACCGCTGAGCGTTGTGTCCCCAACCTAGCAAGCGCTTCGGCCAGCAGCCTTCGCGTCTCACCTCGCCCAGCCCCTAATAATTGGTAAGGAGCCCGAGCTGGATTGCAGAGTGGCCCTAGCAAATTGAAAATCGTTGGGAAATTCAATTGTTTGCGAGCCGCTGCCGCATGTTTGACTGAAGGATGAAATTGGGGAGCAAAGCAAAAGCAAATCCCAATCTCGTTCAGGCAATCCTCAATCACGGCAAATGGTGCATCGACCCTGACACCTAGTTCTTGTAAGACATCTGCCGAACCGGAACTTCCCGTGATGGCCCGGTTGCCGTGTTTTGCCACGGTGGCTCCAGCCGCCACCGCCACGAACGCTGCCGCGGTGCTGATGTTAAACGTATGCTTACCACTCCCCCCAGTACCGCAAGTATCGATCAAGTAGTCTCTCGAGCAGGTGATCGTTGTCATCCGCTGCTGCAACGCTGCGGCGGCCCCCGCCAATTCGTCAACGGATTCTCCCTTGCGAGCCAATAAGGTGAGGCACTCCGCAATCTCGGCATCGGTGAGCGACCCCGACATGATCGTGTTCATCAACTCGACCATTTCGTCAAAGGCCAGCGATTCGCCCTTGTGCAATTTTCTGATTGCTACATTCCACATAATAAAAATTCGTCCTATGAAAGACGAGTAATTGACGATATTTTCCGGCAATTGAGGGTTCGTTCGAACGCACCTTCTGAAAGGCGAAACTCGTTCCTGTAAACTATCAGAATATTGTCAAACCTAGGAGATATTGCCGCTTGATTTCATGCCGGGGGTTTTTCACGCGAGAACGTAGCCGATTGTAGGCTTTTTCCTAATCCGAATGAACGCTAACGTTTAACGCAACCCGTTTGCAGGATCTCGCACTACTCGGGAAAATCAGCAGAATTTACTTGTATCAAGGGGGGATTAAAACTAAAATCCCGCTAACTGAATTAGCCGTCAGCAGTGTCTGCGCAATTCAATTATGAATTTGTTGGTAGGGATTGCGGGCTTGAGTTCATGCTCAAGCAAGAATACTTTGGGTGTTTTGTCGTTGATCCGCTGGCCTGCGGGGTTTACTAGAAAACCGGAGTACACTCTGCAGGTTCGCACGTCTGCGGCTGTCGGTTGAAAAATTGTCGGAATCGTATCATCAATCACCGAATCATTTTTTTATTCGCTCTGCAACAGATGGAGTCCGGCTGAATCAAACATGGTGAACGTGGGACATTCCGCCTCAAGCCGGAATCATCCGGCGTTCGCCTTTCAGTTGAGTTGTCACGATTTCGCGAGCCGCAATTGCCGGGTGAATGAAGGTGGGTCTGATCCGAATAATGTAAGCGGTTATCGTTGCACTCGCCAGTTTTGGTGGCATGCCCCAGAGGCCCAACGACCTTGGTTGGCCCGAGCCGTTTCGCCTTAGTGAAGCGGGACAGCAAGTGGAAAACGCACATCTAGGATGAATTTATTATGACACGCAAAGTCATTATCGATTGTGATATGGGAACTGATGACGCTGTTGCCATCAGCATGGCGCTATTCGATAGCCGTTTGGAGGTCCTGGCACTAACGGCCACTGAGGGTTGCGTATCGGCCGATCAAGCGACGCGCAACATGCAAGTCATCCTCGATGTACTTGATCCTCCTAAATATCCAAGAATCGGCGCGGCCAAGCCTTGCGATGATGCGCCGGCAGACAACACGACGTTTTTGTATGGAAGTGACGGACTAGGTAATAGCGACTTCAATGTTGCCGAGTTAAAGCACATCCTGGATGCGGAGAAATTGATTTCTGATTGCGTGCGTGCAAATCCGAATGATGTTACGGTCGTGTGTTTGGGGCCGCTGACCAACATTGCCCGTGCATTTCGCCGCGACCCCACTATCGCCGACTTGATTCATCGCCTAGTCATCGTTGGCGGCAGCGTTGACGGTATCGGCAACATCACACCAGCGGCCGAATTCAATTTCTATTTTGACCCAATTAGCGCACAGGAAGTATTGGAATCGCGCACTGCCAAAACGCTCATCCCGCTCAACATCACGCGGCAGGTCCAATTTGACTTGGATTTCCTACACCAACTTCCGGATGAAGATACCAGAATCGGCAGTTTTTTGCGGCAGATTTTGCCATTTGCATACCGCGCTTATCGCCAGCAACTCGCTGCCGAAAGCATCACCTTAAATGATGCGGTCGGCTTGGTCTCGTTGCTCGAACCTCGCCTCTTCGAGTTTGAACCGATGGCAGGCCAAGTAGAAATCGCTGGCCAATTGACACGAGGAGTGACTGTCTTTGATCGCCGCAGTTTCCGTGAATGGCGCGAGAACCTAGAGGTCGCTTGTTCCATCGAACACAATGCGGTTAGGCAGTGTGTTTTGGACCAACTCGGTTTAGCTGCGCGTTGCTAAGGTCATTTGATCACCACAAGTGCCACTGCTCGTACCGCACCACATACAACCCCAACATCAAGTTGGTGATCGCGTGCGCCATAATGCAATCCCATAAACTGCGTGTGCGCACCATTAACCACGTAACCAAGCCAAACCAAGTTGCCGCTGCGAACGCTTCCGACATCGGATGAGCCAGCACTCCGTAAATCGACGGCATGAGCAAAGGCAACCAGCCGAGTTGGTCAAACTTAGCCTTCCACCATTCAACGTCTTCAATATATCGAATGAAGAATCCTCGTAGAAACAGTTCTTCAATCAATGGCACGACGATCACTAAGCCAAAAAACCTCACAAGAAAAAATAGACCAATAGGCATAAGCGATTGAAAATGCAGCCCTGGGTTCGCCGCCGCGCGTTGTGCAAACCATGTCTCCGGTAAACCCAACGTCGTGGCGATTGCTCTTTCCAGTTGTAATTGGCATAGGCCAATCCACAACACTGCTCCAACGACACCAACGATGATCCCCCACCAACTCAGTTTGCAGGGGAAGTGTCTTAAGTAAAATGGGAAACAATAAATGACAATTACCGCGATTAGAATTATCTTCACGCTGTAGATCACGAAATATCTGCTGGCGGGATTGTTCCATGCCCAGCCGCCAATCGTGGATTCTTCTTCGGCGACCTGCCCTTGCTCGCCGTCGGCTTGACCCGCACCTTCGCTCAGGTCCGCCCAGTTGTTGAACGTGTCTCCCAACTTGGGCTCCATCGCTGTAACGATCATGAATATCACGAACGGAACAACCACCGGCCACCAAGGCTCATTTTGTTGGGAACTGTCAGGACTTTCGGTATTCAAGTGATTGCCTCGATTCGACTAAGTGCTGTAACGCATCGATTGGACGCGGAAATTTTGTGCGAAAATGCTATAATAAGCGAGCGGGTAATTATTTCCGAAGTCAATTTCGGGTTTAGCTGGGGACTTTTTTATGTTTTCTCGCATTTCTAAACAAACTGGGTCGCTGAATCGACAACACCTCGCGGCGTACTGGGCTAACCGCTTGGCCATGCTCCGTAGCACATTCTCAATGCAAATGGGCTGCGTGAGCGCCGTCATGATAATGGTGTCGATCTCGGTAGGTTCATTGGCTCAAGCTCAGACGACTGCTGAACATGCGGCGCAGCGACGCATTATGGTTGAACGGTTTGTCAAAGCTGCCGGGGTGACAAATGAGCGAGTGCTGCAAGCCATGCTCGATGTTCCACGCCATGAATTCATGCCGAAGGAGGTACAACAATACGCATATCTGGATGCAGGTATTCCCATCGGCGAAAAACAGACGATTTCTTCCCCCTTCATCGTCGCCTACATGACGGAATCACTGGATCCTCAGCCGACGGACAAAGTCCTGGAGATCGGTACCGGCAGCGGTTATCAAGCCGCTGTGTTAAGTGGCTTGGTTGACAAGGTGTACACCATCGAGATTGTCGAACCGTTGGGGCGTCGCGCGCAGCGCACACTGAGTCGTCTGAAATATAACAATGTTGAGGTCAAAGTTGGTGATGGATTTCTGGGTTGGCCTGAAAAAGCTCCGTTCGACAAGATTATTGTAACGTGTTCCCCAGAAGATATTCCCATTCCACTGGTTGATCAATTGAAAGAGGGGGGCTTAATCGTTGTCCCCTTGGGAGAGCGACACCAACAAACGTTGTATTTGATGAGGAAGAAGGATGGTGAAATGGTGCGCGAGGCGTTGCATCCCACCCTTTTTGTTCCCATGACCGGCAAAGCGGAAGACCAACGACAAATCTTGCCCGATGGATCAAACCCGCGATTGCTAAACCCCAGCTTCGAGGAAGAGCCTGACCAAAGCGGAACCATGCCGGGCTGGTATTATCAGCGTCAATTGACGCGCGAACAAGAAGTGTTGGCACCGCATGGCGAATACTTTGTCACGTTCTCAAATGAGGTACCTGGACATGCCGCCCACCTGATGCAAGGATTGGCCATCGACGGACGCACTGTTTCAAACATTGTCATGAGCGCTTCATTCAAATGCGATAACGTGCGCGCGGGACTAAACCCCAGCGATCTCCCCGCGATCAGCATCATGTTTTTTGATGAGAATCGAGAAAACTTGGGCACGGCCTTTATCGGGCCATTCCAGGGTACACGTGCCTGGCAAAATTATGACCGCGAAATTCGCGTGCCAGAGGGAGCACGGGAAGCAATTGTTCGCATCGGCTTATTCGGCGCGTTGGGCTCGGCCTCATTTGATAATGTCTCTGTACGCAAAAAGAATTAAAATCCGCCTCAGTCCTCCATTGACCGACCACGGTTTCACTGAAGTCCGTCGACTGTCACTGCTTCATTTCTGTGGCGCGGAAGAGAATCGCTATGGTATGATACAGTTGATACTTTGTATCCGTTTAGTCGTGGTCGTTGCCATAGCGATCGCAAGCGCGCAATGTGGACTGCGTCTTGATACAACCCAAAGATATGGCGACGATATCTCAACTTGCTAATTAATTTGATGAGGATCTCTAGATGTACCACCGCTTGAGCATACGTTGTCTCCTGTGCGCTGTCTTTGTTTTCGCAGCGGTCCGCTTGCTTGTTGCCCAGGAATCCACGTGGGTTGATTTATTTGATGGCAAATCACTAGACGGTTGGACACAGCGCGGCGGCGCGGCAGTATATGAGGTCAACAACGGAGAAATAATCGGTTCGACAGTCCCCAATACCCCGAATTCCTTTCTCTGTACTGAACAGCATTTCAGTGATTTTGAATTGGAGCTAGAATTCTTTGTGCATCCGGAGTTAAATTCCGGCATTCAAATTCGCTCCAACAGTCTCCCTGATTATCAAGCTGGGCGTGTTCATGGTTATCAGGTCGAGATCGATCCTTCTGACCGAGCATGGACGGCCGGTATTTACGACGAGAGCCGACGAGGTTGGCTGTACGACCTCAGCGCAAATACTGAGGCCCGCTATGCGTTCAAACAGGGAGCGTGGAATCATCTTCGCATCAAAGCGCTTGGACCGAGAATTCAAACATGGCTTAATGGTGTCGCGGCAGCTGATCTGATTGATGACATGACTGCTGAAGGCTTTATTGGGCTGCAAGTCCATGGCGTGGGTGGACGTAGCGACAAGCTAACGGTGAAATGGAGAAACCTACGCCTCCGAGAAATTACAAAGGGCGATCGCGGTGACGTTTCGGACGAAAAATCACCGGCTGATACATCGATCGACGTAAAGCCTGCATCGACGCAAATTTTTGTTGACGACGTGAAAATCCAAAAACTCGCCAGCGGCTTCCGATTTGTTGAAGGTCCCGCAGTTGGCCCGGATGGCGCGATTTACTTCAGCGACATTCCCAACAACGCCATCCATCGTTTTGATCGAGTGCACAAAACCACAACGCTGTTTCGGGAAAATACAGGGGGCGCGAACGGTTTGTACTGGACCGCCAACGACGCGTTGCTTTGTTGCGAAGGAACCAATCGCCGCGTTACCCGAATCTGGCAAGACAATCTTCAGGTCTTGGTTGACCAGTTTGAAAACGCAAAGCTCAACAGCCCGAACGACTTGACACTTGACAATTCGGGCGGCTTCTATTTTACAGACCCTCGTTATGGCAATCGCGATACTATGGAGATGCAGGTCGAAGGTGTTTATTATGTCGATGCCGCACGAAAAATCAGCCGCGTCATCGATGATCTTAAGCAACCAAACGGCATCATTTTATCTCCAGACGGAAAAACCCTGTATGTCGCCGATTTCGCCGACGCGAAAACGTGGGCGTACACGGTGGTCGGCAATGGTAGCTTGCAGGATAAACGATTATTCTGCTCGATTGGCAGCGACGGCATGTCGATCGATCGCGCGGGCAACGTCTATCTGACCTGGCGCGACGCAATTTACGTATTCTCCAGCAACGGCGCGCAGTTGGCGGAACTGACCTTGCCTGAACCACCCGCGAATTGCACGCTCGTCGGCTCCACGCTCTACATCACGGCACGAACTAGCCTGTATGCTGCGGAAACTTTGCAGCAGGGGATCTTCGAGTAAACTCAACACCTCGACAGGCCTTAATTCGCCTGATGCCGATGTCTTCTCCAACGTTCTTCGCGCCGGCATATCGTCCATCGAATGACGTCGTAGTCCAAGCTATTCTTGGACCCGTCGCAAATCGAGTTCATAAAACCAAAAGTCGTCGTTGGGTTGATCGATGACTAACTGATGAGATTGGCCGTTGGCATCGATCGTAAAATTGACCGACCCAGCTGGAAAGCGGTAGTTGACCGTCGATCGCCAACGAATTGAATAACAATTGTAATGCCAGTGCTCCAAGTCCGCGACGAAGTCAGGTGCCGGCAACATTCGCAGCACTAAGTGGCCGCCCTCCAGCGAAATTGTGACGTCGCCATAAAAAGGACACCGGTAGGTGCCGCAGTAATGCTCAAGGGAAAGGGTTGGCGGTGCGTCGGGGATCCGGGCTGCCAGTCGTTTTTCCTCGGCCGATCGTTCAGCTTGCTTTCGCCCTGCGATGCGCTCCTTATACTCGGCATTCCAATCCTTTCGCTCGGAGACGTCGAGCATAATGTCAAAAATCGTTTCGCGTAAAATACTCGAAACCGGCGATTCGCTATTGGTAAGCACAACCAAGCCCAATTTCTCTTCGGGCATCATCGCCGTTTGTGAGATCATACCATCTAATCCGCCGCCGTGACCCACAACCCGCCGACCTTGATACGTCGAGAGTTGCCAACCGAGTCCGTAAGCCAGAAAGTTTCGCGTCGGATTGAATCGCGCGGCATCTTCGGAAATTTTTAGCGCGATGCTGGGTTGCCACATCTCCCACACTTGCTGGCTGTCTAAAACTTGCCTCCCCTCGAATTGTCCGCGGGCCAATTGCATTCGCAACCAACGGCTCAAATCGGCCACCGATGAATTCAATCCGCAAGCCCCCCAACAATTGTCGACGTTGCCATGGGGCAACACGCGCAGTGATCCTCCCGACTCATTGTGCGGACTAGCCACGTTCTCCCGAAAGTCACGGACGCTGGTCGTCGTACGGTTCATACCCAGCGGTTCCAAAATTCGCTCGCGCACAAAATCCGCGCAAGGTTGCCCGGAAACTCGCTCGACGATTTGACCGGCAGCAATATACATCAGATTTTGATAACCATATTGATTGCGAAAGCTCGTAACCGGTTTAAGCAAACGCGTGCGATATAGAATTTCCGCCGCTGAATAGGTCGTCCCGTACCACAGCAAATCGCCGCTGAACGTACCCAAACCGCTGCGATGTGATACCAGATCGCGAATCGTGATCTCTTGAGTAGCTACTGGATCGTACAGCCGCAACTCCGGCAAATAATCAGTCGCCCGATCATCCCATTTCAACTTTCCCTCAGCGACGAGAATTGACAGACTTGCAGTCACAAACGCCTTAGAATTTGAAGCGATCACAAATAGCGTGTCGGCGTCAACAGGTTCATCGCCTGCCAGTATGCAGAATCCATAACCCTTGGCAAAAACTACTTGGTCATCCTTGACGATCGCCACCGCCATTCCAGGCACATTCCAATCAGCCATGATCTCTTGCGCTCGTCGGTCAATTTCCTCCAGTCGGGCATCTAATGCCTGTCCACATGCAACCTGGACCAAACAACCAACGAAAATAAACGCTAACAGTCGAATGACGGACAACATATCCACAGACCCCCGTAAATATTCAAAAGACAGAACTTGCTAATCCGTTCAATCCACTTTCCGATTTCCAAATCCAATGGGTAAGTCTAGACAAGTCAACACTCAACGACAATCACCGATGCCCGTCATTCAAACCAGGAAGATTCACGCATGTCGTTATGTGGCAACGACACTGCAGTGGATTGACATACCTTGCGTCAGATTCCGGCGTCTCGGGATTGGGCGATTCTAATTCATGAGTGTTCTCGGAGAAGCGAGAAGAAACACCGTGAAGCGGAACTCCTGCGTTAGACGAAACACGGCCACGTTTACACTTCGATTATCATCGCCTGCAAGATTCCATACTCCCTGGCGCGCGACTATCTCCATGTTCAACTGGCAACCTCGACGCGCATGACTACGCAGGCACCGCGGTTGCATAAGCAGACTTTTGCTCTGACTCCGGCCGACGTCTTTGAACTTCCCCCAGGAATCGGCGCCCTGTTTTCTTTGCAGCCGTCCAAGGACGAACTGGCACAGGATTTCAGGCCGCTTGTGCAACTAAATCAACGATCGTATGAAATCGCTCTCAAACCTGGATTTTGCAATTTTTGGGGATTCGCGACCACTTTTTCCGTGTTTTTGCGCGTGTGACAGCACTTTTGGCAAATTTTTTTGAATTTGTGCGAACTTTGGATTAGTTTTATTGTCTATGTGAGAACCGCGGGTCGACAATGTTCGTGGCCCGCTGCCAACTTCGGGGTCCAAATGGTCAATTTGACTCCAGAGACCTCCGATTTTTATCAATGGCTGGTGACGTTCGACAATTCATTTTTAAAAATTTGTTGTCATTTGCCCGAAGCCAATCGTGATGATATAGTTGGCGTAGCTAGTTTCGTAACTCCTTACATGAAGTAACGAGTTTTATCTATCAACATTGATCTCTGATGCGGTGCGTACGGCACCCGGAGGGAGTGACATGCGAAGTAACATTTTCACACATTTCGTCGGCGACAAATCGGTTTTCGCAAGTCGTGCGATTGTGGTGGAAATGCGCGCCAACTCCAATTCGGATCCGTTACGCCTCATGCAAATGTTTACCGGGGACTATTGCGCTGGCAGCAGTCTGGGAACAGTTTCGGAGCGGTCGAGCGAGTCAACCATACAGTCATTGCAACGCAGTGACTTGCAGCATGGTGTCGATGCTCGATTGGTCAACGAAAACCCCCAGACGCAGGCGAATCGAAGCGGCAGGAGATGGAACATTCTTCTGTCAGTCGATAGCCAGTCGTCCGTTGCCTGTGGGA
The DNA here is from genome assembly GCA_937862885.1 of uncultured Planctomycetaceae bacterium. Taxonomy (GTDB): domain Bacteria; phylum Planctomycetota; class Planctomycetia; order Pirellulales; family Pirellulaceae; genus CALMEE01. Next base: position 29,901 of record CALMEE010000002.1, on the reverse strand, counting down.
TTGTCAATCTGACATCCGCTTGGCAGCAAAGTCCATCGATGGCGCCGACGACGAATTTGGGAATCGCTGTTTAATCCCAGCCTCGAATTCGCAACCTAAATGGCTCCTCTGGCGACCTGGAAATGGTGTGGTCTGACCCACCTGTTTCAGATCGGTTTTCGTCCCGGAAGCAATTGTTTGTACCTGTTTTGTCCACAAGGAAATGTGGCCAAAGGCAAATTTAATGAACGCACTAGATCAAAACCTCAACAAAATCCGAGAATTAGTATCGCTAGTGGAAGCTGCACAACGCGGCGACCGAGAAGCTTTTGGCCAGCTGTTCGTGCGCTTTGAACGCGTCGTGTTCGCCGTGGCTCTGCGTCGCATGAAGAGCGAAGTAGAGGCTGAAGAACTCGTGCAGGAAGTGTTCATCAAGGCGATGGAAAAGATCGGACAACTTCGCGGTCCAGAATGTTTTGCTGGATGGCTACAGTCGATCACGAACCGCTTGGCGATCAACCGTTTGGTACGAGTCAAGAACGTCGTAACAGCCGATGTCGACGTCATGCAGGCCGTTGAAGGCGATGAGATTTCGCCGCTAGTTGGTTTGCTTGACGAGGAAACTCGCCAACAAATCCGCGACGGCATGGCGCGACTGCGCGATATGGACCGCGCAGCATTGCAAGCGTTCTACATGGATGGACAATCGCTCAACGAAATGTGCGAAGTTTTCAATGCTCCAATGGGAACGATCAAGCGTCGCCTGCACGTTGCGCGCAAGCGGCTTGCTGATCAACTCTTGGAAGTGGCATAACATGAGAAACAGCAATGGGTACGTTGTGTGCCCATTGCTCGTTTCATAACCGCGGAACAGAACCGCGCTTGTTACAGCACTCATGGCACTCGACGGCACTGTCTACGGCGGATCGCATCCACCGCGGTTGAACGGATGACAGCGGAGCACGCGCCGGATCCCACGAAAAGTGCCTCGGATCACACCATATTTTTCCACCGCTTGAATGAAGTAGCTGCTGCAAGTCGGCTGAAAGCGACATTGGGGTCCGAGCAGAGGACTTATGGTCACTTGATAGAATCGAACCATCAAGATCATCAAACGCTTTGGCAGAGATGCTAAGCCTCGAACGACCTGGATCATATCTCTCTCTTTTTGACTTTACTCGATTGATTCAAGCTGTCCACCCGTTTGGCAATTCGTTTGGACAAAGCGCGCAGGGAGGGCCGGACGTGGTCCGGATCGCAAACCGCTCCTTTGCGAGGGCGAACAACAAAATCGAATCCGGTTGGAATCAACGATTGCTGTGTACGGAACGCCTCGCGTATTACGCGCTTCCAATAATTTCTTTGAACCGCGTTGCCTGTCTTCCTCGACACAACTATCCCAATTCGCGAGTAGTCGAACTCGTTTGGAACGCCCATCAAGACCAGGGTCGCATCGGTCGCATACACATTCGATTTGTAAACGCGATCAAATTCCAACTGCTTTCGTACCCGTTTTTCCTTACCAAATCGCTCATTCTTCATTGCAAACGTCGGGTGAAATCCGAGCAAGGGTCTTTAGGCACGACTCATTTTTTCAAGCAGCTTTGACGGAAAGCGGAACCGGCCAATCAACCAACAACACTGGAGAATCAATTCTACCAGCGAAGTTCACCACGCGGTGAAAAATCATACCAGCGATTGCGCAATTGTTCGAACAGATTCTTTTCCTCAGCCGACATCGTCTGAGGGATATGCAGTTCCAATTTTGCGAACAAGTCTCCCGATTCCTGATTTTTTGGGCGAATGCCCATTCCCTTCAATCTTAGCGTCTTTCCACTTGTGCTTCCCGGTGGAATTTTCAACGCCACCGTACCATGCGGCGTGGGTAAGTCCACGGTCGCTCCCAAGGCGGCTTCAGTTACCGAAATGGGTACCGTTACATGTAAGTCTAAGTCGCGGCGAACATAATTGGGATGATTGGCGATCAACACTTTCACGAGCAAGCCCCCCCGAGCCCCGCCTGTCGGACTGACGCGCCCCTGCCCACGCAACCGCACCTTCTTCCCGTGCTCAATACCGGCCGGAACAGTCACGGTGATGTTGTCAATCCTGCCGTCTCCCCGCTGTAACGATAGCTGATACTGGCCGCCTAACACGGCTGTGGCAAAAGGGATGGTGATGGTCTCCTGGATATCTTGTCCGCGGCTTGCGGGCACGGGAGGTTGTTGGTTTCCCCCATATTGAAAAGGAGGAGGCCCCGGTCGTTGCTTTTTTCCAGTCGCAAACCCGAATTGGCGAAGAAACTCTTCAAATCCACCTGGCCTGGGCTGGCCGCCACCAAAAATTTGGCCCAGATCGATTTCCATATTGCCAAAGGGTGTGCCGCCGGCAGCGTTAGCGTACTCTTGGAAGGGGTTTCTGCCCCCCATATTTTCAAAGTTCGGGCCAAGCTGGTCGTACAGTTGACGCTTTTTGGGATCGCTCAAAACGTCGTAGGCATTCTGAACTTCCTGAAATTTTTTTTTGGCTTCTTTCTTTTCCTTATCATCAAGTTGTTCATGCAAATCAGGATGGTATTTTCGCGCTAGCTTGCGATAAGCTTTTTGAACTTCGTCCTCCGATGCGTCGCGGACGATACCTAAAATTTCGTAATAATCTTTGGACATTCTCGCGTAGAGTAAATTCGCAATAATCAGTTTCTTTACACATGTTCACGGTGAGCGCTTCAACATGGGCTCCTACGTCCTCGCAACTTCGAAGGGAGCGAGATACCAAGCATTTCCAGAACCCGTTTATTTTATCTGGCGATCGACCAAATTGACATAGCTTTTGGTGCAACTCTGACAGTCAAAACGAACGGCTCGCCAGGAAAGCACTGCGTCAGGATATTGACGCGGAAGCCACGATAGAACTCTGCACGCGGCTAATCGATTTCTGGTATGCTACTGGACAGCCGATCTGCCCGATGGAATCTCGTTTCACCCTTGCGTTTGGCGTATGCCAGAAAGGTTGTAAACGAGCTACGCCGACAACATTATTGTTTGGACCAATCGCGACGCTGACGAGAGCTGAGGATACCCATTTTTTTGCGGTACTTGGTGACCGTTCGTCGTTTGATATTGAACCCAAGCATCTTCAGTCGTTTTTCCAGTTCTTCATCACTCAATGGCTTGGACTTATCTTCGCCATCGATGATTTCTTTGAGTTTTATGCGAATCGTGTCCCAGGCGACATCCTCGCCGTCATCGGTTTGCGTCCCGCCGACAAAAAAGCGGTTCAGCGGAAAAATCCCGCGGGGAGTTTCGATCCACTTGTCATGCACGGCGCGGCTGACGGTTGTGACATGCACCTTAACAATATCCGCTATTTGCTGCATCTTCAGCGGAACAATTTCTTCCGGTCCTGAGTCCAGAAATGCGGTTTGGTGGTTGACGATTTCTTGCGCAACCTTCAAAAGTGTTGAGCGGCGTTGGTTGATCGCGTCAATAAGCCATTGAGCTGAATTGACCTTGCTCTTGATGAATTCCTTTTCGTCGTTCGTGGCTAAACCACTTTCCAGCCGCTTACGATAATAAGGACTGATGTAGAGTCGCCGCGCCGGGCCTTCATCCATTTTCACTACGTACGCACCATTATCATCTTTTTCGACCCATAGGTCCGGCTCGACAGCCATCGCATATTGTTTGACGAAACCAGATGCGGGCTTTGGCTTCAAACGACTGATAATTTTGCGAATCTCTTGGATCTTTTCCAGCGAAAACCCCGTGGCCTTCTGGATTAGCGGCATGCGGTTTTCACCCAGATCTTCCAAATGGTTCCGAATGATGAGTTCGACTTCTTTCCGCAGCGGCGTGTCCTCGTTCAATTGCAACAACAAGCACTCTTTCAAATCGCGCGCGCCGACACCCGGCGGATCAAGCTGCTGAATTACTTGCAAGGCGGCTTCGATATTCCTTTGATCGGCATTCGAATAATCCGGGGGGAGCAAATCGATCAACGAAACTCGCAGATACCCGCCGTCTTCCGGATGCAACGTGGAAATAATCCGCTCACACATCTTGCGAATATCACGGTCCAAGTCCAGCAAACTGACTTGTTCCATCAAGTATTCTTGCAGCGTCTCTTCACGATCGGCAATATTTGCGATCATGTCGTGCGCTCGGTCAGCTGATTCGTCGATACGGCTTTGGCTGGGCTTCGAACTATCGAAGTGGTCGGGAACCTCTTGGTCCAAGTTCAACAATCGCTCAAAGTCGTCGGCATGGTGGTGGGCTTCATCAACGACCAATTCCTTTTGTTCGACATCGACTTCCCGCTCTTGGCGTTCGCGTTGCAGTTCTTCCAAGCCTTCATCTGGCAAACTCGGATCACGTTCGCGAAGTTCCAAAACCGGATTCTCGATTAATTCGGCCTCGATCCTTTCCTCCAATTCTGCAGATGCCATCTGCAAAATCTCCATCGACTGGATCATGCGGGGAGCCAGCGTTTGTGTTTGCTTTTGAGCGAGGTGTTGTCCGAAGGTTAATTTCATAGATTCCGTCGCATTATTGGTCGCCGCCTGGATTTGCCCATGCTGTGGTTGCCAACCTGTTCAACTGTCGTAACTAAAATGATTCGCCGCAACGTAGGTCACCGATACCGGGGAAGTCCCTTGCGAAACCAAGCCCCCTTCCAACGACCGAATTCCGAGCAAAAAAATGCCACTTCGCAACCAGCCAATTGCGCCGCCAATGCAAATGTAACTCGCAAACACCATCCAGGCCAACTTTTTCCCCACCAATCGCTGACGATAGTTAAGATCCTCAAATTTATTCCCACCGACATTGTAACAAGACGCGTTATGCTTGTCCCGCAGTTTCTCCAATTGGCGGGCCTAGGCGTGCAGTTTGATTGCAAAATTTTGTGTGATGTTTTTGACTTCACTTGGCTGCATGCTGAATATGGTCCTCTCGCCACCTATCGTGGATGTTTTAGAAAGGTCGGCGCTCACTTATGGCGTCAGCCAAAATCTCCTTGTTCGTGAGTTCTAATATACTCCCCTGAGTAATCCCCCGCGCCAACTTGCTAATAATAACGTTCAGCCCTTGAAGCATATTTGAAATATAGAGCGCCGTTCCGTCCCCCTCCACATTGGGGTTGGTAGCCATAATCACCTCACGGACGTTTCCTTGCTTGACTCGCTGCACCAGCTTATCAATAGTCAAGGTCTCTGGGCCCTGCCCCTCTAGCGGAGCAATTTTCCCGAGCAACACATGGTACATACCGCGATAGCCTCCTGATTGCTCCAAGGCCATCAGATCGCGTGGCTGCTCGACGACACAAATAACATCCTGCGTACGCGAGGGATCTAGGCAGATATTACACAATTCCTGTTCTGCTAGATTAAAACAACGTGCGCAATAGCGAACATTCAGCTTAACGTCTCGAATTGCGTCAGCTAACGCCAACGCATCATCTTGAGGAATCCTCAATAAATGGTAGGCCAGCCGCTCTGCGGATTTGCGACCGATCCCCGGAAGCGTCGATAACTGATCAATCAGCCTGACTACCGATTCAGAAAGCTGTGTCATAACCTCGCTCGATGCACTTCTTTCAAAGACAATAACTAGGTACGAAATCGGAGAGCCTGATGATCACACTTCCTTTGACTGATTTTGCTAAATAAATTCGCCAGTCGCTTGCTATTCTTTTTCATCGTCCGGCATGATCTCGCCCATCATCTTCCCAAATGCCGCGTCCAGGCCCGGAATCGGTAAACCATTGGTCATCTGTTGCATCATTTGCATGTGGAGTTGTTTGCCTTTTTGGGTGGCCGAGTTGATAGCGGCGGGCAACAAGTCTTGGATCATCTCCAGGTCATTGTCTTGTAGCAAAACGGGATCGATGGTCACTTTAAGGATCATGCCAGTTCCATCCGCTTCCACGGTAACGAGACCACCGCCAGCACTGCCCGTCACTCGTTTGCCCTTCAACTCCTGCGTCAAATCTTCCATTTTGCCGCTGAGTTCTGTCGCTTGTTTCATGAGCGACGCCAAGTTTCCTAATCCCTTGAACATCGATTTGCCTTTCTATCTAATTTTGATCGGCCACCCGAGCGTTATCTAACAGGCACTTGTCGCACGAGGGCAATCACGTTGTGCCGCCAAACAATAATTTGCGTTCGGGCTGTTCCTACTTGCCGTCGATTACAGCCATTTCTTGCTGACATCAATCAAGCAAACTTGGAAATCTTAGCCGTAAACTAATTATCGGGGGATTGGATCACATCGGCAATCTCACCCTCGAACAATTCCAGCGCTTGTTGCACAAAAGGGTGTTTTTCATATCGCCGAATCTTCTGGATCCGCGTTTCTTTGGACTTGACAGTTGCCGCCGCAACGGTAGGTTGACTCAACGCTTGGAAGTCCAGCACAACGTGTTTTCCTACGACCTGGGACAATGCCCGTTCCAATCGTTGCTTTCGCTCGTTTCGTTGGCAGGCATCTCGGTGGTAAACATCCTTCATCATCACCACCAAGCGATGCTCCTCGAGTCGAAATGACTCGTACATGGACGCAATGTCCGAAGTCATATCGTCAATTTGCTGGAGCACGGATTGCCACACGTACTCGCAAGTATCGTCCGTCAACTCAAGCAAGGCTGAACCTCGTGGGGAACCTTGGTTGGACACCTCATGCAAGCTATTTGAAGCATCATTTTCAATTTGGGCTGGCGGCACGGATCGTGGTGGTTCCGCACGACGAATGTCCAACTCTGCCTGTTCACTCGGATCGTTTAGGTCCGTTTTTTTTTTGGCAGAATCCGCTGCCGCCGGCGTCGTTGGCGTTGGTTTTGAGACCGATTCCTTTACGACCGAGGCTGATGGCCGGACACTCGCTGCACCACCGCCAAGCCTCAGTTGCTCAATTAAGTTCGCGATTTGTTGCAGTTCCGGTAAACTGCAGATACGCAGCACTGCGGCCTCCAAGAGCGTACGCAAATGTGCGCTGTGCTTCATGCGGATCAGCGAGTTGTCCAGGATTTCAATGGCGGCCAAAATTTGCTCCAACGAGGTCAGTTTTACCAACTCACGCATTTCCGCGATATCGGCTGAATGGCAATGCAGAACTTGCTGTTCACCGCAGCCAACGCGTAAGGCCATCATGTCACGGTATAAATTCAAGAGCTGCTCGTCCAGTTGACCCGCATCCACGCCGCCGTCAATGGCTTCCGCGATCCGCTGCAGGGCCGAGTGTGCATCGCGGTTGACGCAGGCCTTCAAAATCTGCAATACCATGGCGCTGTCGGCCGTTCCAAGCAAGGCATGCACATCTGCCGACCGGATCTTGTTTCCACAAAATGCAAATAACTGTTCCAGCAGAGATTGGCTGTCGCGCATCGATCCATTTGCGCGCCGCGCTAGAATGTCGAGTGCATCATCGTCAATGTCAACCGCATCTTGCTGGGCGATATGGCGTAAGCGGTCTCGAATCTGCGCCGTGGAGATCGGCGGTAGATCAAACCGCTGACAACGCGATCGCACGGTAATCGGGATTTTCTCCGGATCAGTCGTGCAAAAGAAAAACTTAACGTGGGCGGGGGGCTCTTCCAATGTTTTCAAGAGTGCATTGAAGGCTTCCTTAGTCAACATGTGCACTTCGTCGATGATGTAGATCTTGTACCGCGCTCGACTGGGTCGCACGCTGACGTTCGCCCGGAGTTGGCGAATCTCATCGATGCCTCGATTACTCGCGCCATCGATCTCCAAAACATCGACATCCTCACCTTGAGCAACGGCCTGGCACAAGTCGCATTGACCGCAGGGTGAGTCGGTTGGACCATGTACACAATTAAGGCACTTGGCAAAAATTCTAGCCGTTGAGGTCTTGCCGACGCCGCGTGCCCCGGTGAACAAATACGCATGACCAACCCTGTCACGCTCAATGGCATTACGCAGCGCCTTAGCAACCTGCTCCTGCCCCACAAGATCGATAAAGGTTTGTGGCCGATACCGCCGCGCCACCACCATGTAATTTTCAGCTTGTGGATCGTCCGACATATCTCGCACAACGGAGCCGGATGCGGCTTTTGGAATTTCTGCCTTTTTCTTGTTCGCCATAAATCCTCGGGAAGCCTCAAATACACCGTGCGCGTGCACTTGCATCTATGACAACACTGCTGGCAGACTTAATTTCGAGTCAAAAATAAGTTCGCCTTATTGGCGCCTGTAGATGCGCCTTCGCGGGTGAACAATTTGATCCACGAACGAGTCAGCCACCACGTGCCCGAATCCTGGGCACGCAGGTCGGCAATGCGACCGGTATTCCAAAAAGGGGACATCGAATGGCGTCAACTTGTTGCAACCTCACAACCTCGCCAATTCGTCAGCGAAACTGAAAAGGGACTCAAGCCGCTAAATACTCCAGCCTTACGATTCAACAAATCAATTGCCAGAAAATATTCCAGCCATTTTCACGCATGCATTGCCGGAAAGTGAACTCCGCACAAGAGTACCCCGCTTAGGGCTGCTCCATATTTCAGACCTGACCCGGTTCACGGCTCCCCCTCGCGGAGTTCACTTTCCAGCAACACTCACTCGCTTCAATAGGACCAACTATTCTACGCGTGCCTGCCGGTTCGTCAAACCGTGATCAGCAGATTATGCAAATACGCAGTCTTTTAACGGCAAACAGGAAGCGGCGGCTACTCCAGCCGGAAGTTTGCCGATATTACGTTGCCTGTGCGCACATCCAGGATGTCGACTCGAATGATGGAGTCTGTATTTCTGATGATCTCAGCGAACGTGCTAACTGCGTCGGTGCGGATGCCGTTAATCGAGAGAATCACGTCGCCGGCCTCCAATTGGACGGAGCGCCCATCGTCAAACCAGCCGCGAGTCACGGGCGAATTAGGAACCGTACTCGTAATCACAACGCCTCGACCCGACTGCGCGGGATCTACGGTTACTCCGAACCGCACACCTCTACGCTCCCCCATTTCAGAAATTCGAATCAAGAGAACGTGGGCATTCAAATTCCCCCCTGGTTCGATTGGGTCACTGGAAATATCTTTTTTAAGGTCCACGCGCCCTTCACCCGCTGAATAAATAGACGCGCTGATGGTTCGAGGATACGGTGCAGTCTCCACGCGTATCACCTGCTCGCGAAAATCGACATAAGGCAACGGAGATAACGAGCCGGTTTTTGCCCAAAACCGACGCCACGATGATTCACTGGTTATAAATCCATTCGTCAGCTCATTCACCGCGTCAGCCGGCAAGCGATAGTGCTTCCATTCTTGAATTGGATAGATTTGATGCCCAGCAGAGGGACTTATTGGTTGACTATCGATTGGAATGTCAGTTTCGCCTAGCGACGACCAAGTAACGGGCACACTAAACTCACGCGTATGGTCGTAACCCTGCGGGTTGATAATCTTGACCTCAAAGACTCGAGACACAGAAGTTCCAGCGCGCTTATTTTTGAAGCGCCCTTCGATTTCATAGGCAGCGGATAACGCTGGCGAAATCCCTTGCGACTGCAATTGTTGCTTGAGCAGATCCGTTAGCTCGTGGTCTACGCCTTCGGGCACTCGCAACTCTCGTACTACGACTTTTTGCTGTCCGCGCGCGAAGACTTGAAATTCCTTCACAATGGAATCGGCCAATTGCTGGCGCGTGCGAATTTGCCCATGGGACGAGTCTATACCCCAATTCATCAACAGGCTGATCCAAAAAATCCAAGAGCATGTTCTAAACATTGCGGTTCCTTTAGTTGGTGGCATAGTACCGGACTTTAATTACTGCACGTGTCAAACCGAACTTGCGAGATACCGTGCGGACGTTGTCGCCGACCGCCGGTCCCTCCGTCGTTCCGACCACTTGGTTTTCGACAACCGTGCGCGTCCGCATCTCTTGACGCATCTCCGTGCGGGTTTCCATCACCGTCCGCGTGCGCGTTTCCGTTCTGGTCGGTGGGGGTCCACCAGCACGTGATCCATAAGCACCCTTTATTGGGACTTCAACTTGCTCGACAATCGTCCGCGGCACTACGACTTCCACCGGAACATTGATGGTTTCCGTAATTTGGCGTTCAACTTGTTTGGTTTCTCGCTCGAATGCCGGTATGTTATCGCCAACCCACGTGCATCCAAAAGCGACACTGATCGTGCCGATATCCGGAGCATCTCCCAAAACTCTTTTCGCAACCGAATCTTCGTATGAGCCGACCATAAAACTCGCCGCGCGATCGGGGGTCAAGTAATAGCCGACAAAATCTCGATTCGCTTTCGTCTTCACCAGGTCGATGTTGCGACGTTGTTGGGGATCATGGCTCAGGGCAAATCTTCCCAAGCCGTCGATATTTAAGAATGCGAACGCCTCGTAGACTGAATCATTGAACACGCGCACACGGTAAACTTCGCCGCGTTCCAACTTTACGACAATCGCATCTTGTTCGATAAATGGCTGCCGTGGAACAAAATTTCCATCTGGATCACGCACAAGAATTTCCATGGAGTAGGGGCTGCCAGGCGCAGCGTAGATTCTGCTCCCGACGATCAAATCACTTATGGGCGGTTTCTGAAGACGGATGGGATCTACGGACCGACCTTCTTCTCGGGGCGGCTGAGGACGCACCGCACCCGATTCTTTGAGCTTCATGTTTGCCTCAATATCATTCATGACATCTACGGAAACTCCGGGCAATTCAATGCCGGACTGCGTTTCCACACTCACCGTAATCCGATAGCCAGAAGCCGGCCCATCGTTCGCACCCGGCAGAGAGCGCACTCGCCCTTCGATTTCTGCTCCCCCGGGCCCGATGGGGAACTGTCGTTCCAACGACTGCGTTAACAAATTCGTGATCTGTAACTCGTTGCTGCCAGGACCGCGAAAATGCCGCACAAAAATGGAACGCGCTGAGGCGCTACGCAATTGCTGCTCGAGTTGGCGTGAAATGTAGTCAACGGCCTCAATTTCGTTCTTATAAGTTAAGGGGGTTGTTGGCGGAGTTAATCCCGGCTCGGGTGTTGTCGGCGTCAGCACATACGATGACATCGCGACACCAAACCACTGATAGGCAAGTCCGTCAGAACATGCGCTCAACGTACCCGCCGACGGTATTAGGAGCAACGGCACGCTCAACATGAACACGCCAGCCCACCATCTTGCGTTTATGAAATTTCTCGCTTGCATCGTTACCTTCCAAACTTTTTGCTGACCAAATTTATTGTGATGAATTTAGAATCGCTACTCGACCTCGCAAACAATGCGAAAGCCTACGTTGGGAAATCGATTATCCGATCGCGAACTGCTGCGACTTGCGGACCGTAATGCGGTGATCTCCGAGTTGAATGCGCTGCCTCGAATGACGCGACGGCGACCGTCTGCTGGTCCCACGGGGTCTTGCAACGGAGACACTTCGTAATACGTTTTCCCGTAAAAATCGTGACACCATTCTTTGACATTGCCGACCATATCAAACATACCAAACACGTTTTGCCTGAACTGGCCAACCGGTGAAGTTAAACTTGACGGCACATTGCCAACTGCGGACAAATCCTCGCCCAGATAAAAAGCATGTTCGTCGATCTCATTCAGCGAAAAGGGATGGGGTGTATCCGCACCGGCTCTGCAGGCATATTCCCATTCCGCCTCACTGGGAAGCCGGTACTTCCGACCTTCGATCGAGGATAGCCACTGGCAATAATCGGTCGCGTCCTGCCAACTCACCAAGACAACTGGATCATGGGGCGTTTGTTTCCAGCCCGGGTTCTCCCAGTTATATTCGCCGTAAATAAACGACGCTGTCTTGCTATCGAATCCCAATTCTGCCTGCGGCATCTGCCGAGTGGTCGCGGTGACAAAGGCGCGAAACTGTTCAACGGTAATCTCATGCGCCGACATATAAAAGGCTTTGGTTATTTGGACACGATGTTGTTTTTCGTCATCCTCGCGATCCGGCTCGGATTCAGGCGATCCCATTTCGAAAACGCCCTCAGAAATCAACACCATTTCATGACCGAACTGAGACGTAAATTCCAGCGACGGACCCACGCGACCGATCGGCCATTGCTCCACGTCCCCAATTCGCTCGGGATACTGGCCGGCAGGTGTAATCTTCTCAATCACATACTGATTCGTCTTGCGACGAGCGTACTCAATCATGCCACTCGCGTCGGCGAGTCGGCCGTCGTATAGGTCGCTGCTGGCTTGACCCGACAAGTACTCTAAGATAAATGACGTAAACACGCCGTGCTGCAGTTCTTCATTCTCCCACGACTTTTGTCCGCCTTGGCAACTGAACACCACCGCCATTCCCTTAGGGACAAACTGAACATGCTCGTGAACGCTCCCCAGATCGATCTTCTTCGAACTTCGATCACCAGACGGAGACAATACTTCATTACGACAAGCGTCGATCAACACAAGCTTACGTTCTGCCTTGCATTGATCGACGCGGGAGATGATCTCTTTGACAATCGGCAGCAGGCTCTCCTTATCTTCCAACGAACCCTCTTCGGGCACAAAATACGTTTCTTTTCCACCACCTTCCAGCGCCTCCTCGCTTTTGAATTGAATGCCGTGGCCACTCAATGACAAGATAAATGTGTCTGCCGGACCAATCGCTTGAAGCTGACCGTCAAGCAAACGGAGGATTTTGGCAGGGGTCGTCGGCTTGTGTTGGGGATTCGTCTGGCCCGAAGTCATCAGAATCGTCGCGTAACCCATCGACCTCAAGCGGCCTGCGAGTTTTGTCGCATCGGATTCAGCAAATCGCAGGTTCTGAAAAAACTCGGGATCATAATTCTGTACACCCACTATGAACGCGTATTTGTTTTGCGCCAGCAACGCCCCAGTCATCAAAAGATGCTGCAGCACCACCAGCAGAAAAACAAGAAAGCGAACCGTCATGAGATGTCTCCATTGACAAAATCTAGTCCATCGCGAACGAAGTTTCAACTATCCAATCCACGTACAAGCCAATTTATCCACCATTTCATGAAGGTGCCACCCAGCAAAAGTTACAGGTTTATTAAGCAAAGGATTGATCCGCGGCCAAAAATTCGATGGTTGTTTTGATTGATTACCCGCCGATCACTTCAGCCGACAAATTTGACAAAAAGCAAAGTCTGTATGCTCAATTCAAAAAAGTGTTTTGAGACTGTAGCCGAACCTGTGCATACGGCATCCAAGATCCCTGACCCGCCAGCCGCAACGCTCTCTTGGCCGCCAAGCCTTAGGCCGCGTATCTAAAGCTTTCTGCTAATCCGGCAACAGAAATGCCAGCAACTAAGATGAGCGCAAGCTGCGACCCATCGGGGACATTCTTTTTTCAAAAATAACGCTAGGAATGCACCAAAATCTGCGCAATCAGTTGATTGGATTGAACATTTTGACGGCATTTTCGGTCGTGTTGGTTAGAACGACTGCGCAATTGTCGGCGCGGATGTAGGTCAACTCGTTTATGGGAATGTCGAGGCCGTATGTGAACGCGTCACTTAGCGAAAGGCCTGTTTCCGTCGACATGGAGCTAATCCAACAATCAACTCATAATGTACCTCCAGGCAGCTAGTAGCATGAATTTCGCCAGCAAGCGGTTCGACTAATGCAAGTTTTAGCGACTTAAGCGGCGGGAAACTCGCTCGCAGGTCATGGAAATACAACTGCGCTGTAAAGATTTGCGTTGAGAAACCGATATTAAGAACTGATCTATCAACGAGATCCATGCACTTTATCAAGCAGTCAACCTCGGAGTAGTTTGTGTCAGGCGACATCAATGTGTTAGCACTAGTCAAAGGCGAAGAACGTTATGTCATCCTGTTCAACGATGACCAGCGAAGCGAAGCCTTGAGAACATTGGGGCGATTTGCGTCAAATCCTGAGTTGAGCTTCAATTGGTACGATGCCGCCGTTTTGAGCCAAAAAGTGCGGCACCTCTCCAAGAAACCAGCCGTAAAAGAGAGTGCTACCTATTCTGTCGACAACAACGAAATGGAAGACTTGTTCGATCTCGACTAATGTCGATGATTCGAGTTATTTCCGTTAAGCAATCAACCCCTCCGCCTACTGGCTGCATGCGAGCCAATTGTTTGATAGCGATTTATCATCGGCGCAATCGCTTTGCAAGCTGGAAAAGTGAAAGCAGACGTTTGGGACGCCGGTCCGCTGCTTGAGGTGTTTTATGGTGGAAGCGGTTGCTGGGTTCTTGCGATATTTAAAGGTCGAGCGAAACGCTTCAGCCTTAACGATCAAGTCGTATCGCGAAGACCTGGATAGCCTTCTGGAATATTTGGTCGCGACATTAGGTAGCGTGCCCCACCCATCAGAACTGACGCCGTTAGAGCTGCGCGACTATGTAGCCGCGTTGCATGAAGCCGGTTACGCCGAAACATCGATCAGCCGTCGCCTAGCGTCGTTACGCAGCTTTTTTAAATATGCTCAACGAAATAAGCTGGTACGCGATAACCCAGCCAAACCCTTACGCAACCCGCGCAAGCGTCGCAAACTACCCCACTTTCTAACAACGCAACAAATCGGCACATTGTTGAATACCCCACCGGCCAACGAAGCGTTCGGCTTGCGGGACCGCGCCATCTTAGAAACGATGTACTCGGCAGGACTGCGGGTCAGCGAACTCGTTGGCATGAATGACGAAGACGTCGATTTTAAACAAGGATTACTGCGCGTACGCGGCAAAGGTAAAAAGGAGAGGCTGGCACCATTGGGCACCTACGCCTGCCGCGCGCTAAAACGTTGGTTAAATGTGCGCCGACTTTCCAGGAAGTCTGGAAAGCGCGGGTTGTCACCGGTGTTCGTCAACAAATATGGTGACCGCATCACGACACGAAGTATCGGACGCATGCTAGAAAAGTATTTGAAACTAAGCGGTTTGGATTTGCGTACTTCGCCGCATACATTACGCCACAGCTTCGCCACGCATTTGCTTGATCGAGGCGCCGATATTCGTAGCGTACAAGAATTGCTCGGACACAAGAGCTTGGTTACGACGCAAATCTATACGCACCTCAGCACAGCCAACCTCCGCTCAGTCTACGAAAAGGCTCACCCACGGTCACAAACGAAAGCAAAAATTTCTTCGTCCCAAGTGATCAAACCAGCAGATTCTCTCAGCTAGAAAAATCCTGCCCGCTGGCTGAAGGTAGGATCTCGCGCCAAACTCGCTGCACCTGCAATCACCCGCGGAAAACATCGACTTAGAATTGGTGCGTTCGAAGCTAAAGTTCAAATCTTCATTTTTTTGCTAAAATTACGAAAATCTTCGTTGACAACATACGAACTATTTCGTAGAATGTCATTTCCGACGGTGAATCGTAGCTGGGTACGCGAGCCAGTCGCAGGATGTCAATCGGATTCAAAGTCAGGAGTAAATACCGCATGAACAAACGTTCCACGTCCAAGCCGACCGAGGCAGAAATGGCGATCTTGCACGTTTTGTGGGAACGCGGGCCGTCGACCGTGCGGCAGGTTCAGGACGCTCTGGAGCCGGAACGCGGGACCGGATACACGACAACGCTCAAGCTAATGCAAATCATGTTTGACAAAGGCTTGCTCACGCGCGATGCATCCAGCCGCTCGCATATTTACTCTCCCGCCATCAGTCGCCAAAAGACTCAGCGGCGAATCGTGAAGGAGTTACTGGAACAGGTTTTTGCTGGCTCCGCTCAACAGTTAGTAGTACAGGCCTTAACAGCCCGCAAGTCGACCCCGGCTGAGTTGGCTGAAATTCGCAAATTGATTGATGAATTGGAAAAGGGTAAACCATGAACTCGATTTGGAATACATTTGTTCAACACCCTATTGCCGAAGTGCTCGGCTGGACGCTCGTTCATTCGCTTTGGCAAGGAGCTGCCGTGGCCTTTCTCTTGTACTGCGGCCTCCGGCTGTTGCGTCGCAATTCTGCGACCACACGATATGCACTTTCCTGCGCGTGTTTGGCGATGATGGCCCTGTTGCCAGTCGCTACACTACTCTATTTGTTAGCCAACATCGATCATGGGCGATGGCGCGGTGAACAAACAGTTGCCCTCTCGGGTTCCGCGATAACAAGCGAGTCATCGGACGCGATTAAACGAAACCCAGCCTCGTCGACGCCTGACAGCGATGTTGCGTTATCCGTCCTTGGTGACTCAGATCACGCGGATGGTAGAGTCAACACAGGTATCCGAGATAACTGGATGCTGCAATTCATCGCGGGGCATACCAATGGACTCGGCCTCGCACGGTGGATGCCCCTACTCTCGGCATTTTGGATCGTTGGTGTTATCGTCTTTTCGGTTAGGTTGTTGGGCGCATTGTGGCACGTCACTCGCTTGCGACGCCGCGGCCAACCTGTGGTGGACTCTAAGCTGATCCAATTGATCGAACAACTCTCACGTCGGCTTGGAATGCGGAGTCGCGTAGGACTGTTGCAATCCGTTGAAATATCGGTGCCTTGCGTTGTTGGGTTCTGGCGACCAGTGGTGATCGTCCCCCTCAGCGTAATTTCGGCAATGACGACGAATGAGGTCGAATCGATCTTGGCACATGAACTGGCCCATATTCGACGACACGACTGGCTAATGAACTTGGTTCAGACATTGGTCGAAACATTGTTGTTCTATCATCCAGCGGCCTGGTGGACTTCGCGAGTGATTCGCCTAGAACGAGAAAACTGTTGTGATGATCTGGCGTTAACGGTCTGTGGCGATCGGCTAGCGCTGGCCAAGGCTCTGGCACGCTTGGAGGAGACTCGTTGCTCGGCTGCTCTTGCGGTATCGTCATCCGGCGGTGCACTCGTCGATCGCATTCGCCGTATTGCGCTCCCCCAAGACATTCACCCAGCCACGAAATGGCAGGCAGGACTGCTCGTTCTATCGACGGCTCTGCTAACAGCAGGGGGGTTGTGGATTTCATCGTCGGCGGCAAGGGTTCCGACCCTACCAAATACGCTCTTGCCTGTGGCAGCTACGTCGAGGTTATCTGAGAATGTGATGCGAAACAACGCGCTCATTCCTGCAGCGGATAAACACGAAAACTTGGGACCAATTGATGATACGGAACAAACTGGATCTGACGACGATTGGGGAATGATCGCCGAACTCTCCGGCTTGCAATCTCGTTTGACCCTACAAACCGCACGGCCGCAGGTCGGTCAACCTCTGAAGGTCAAGTTAGAACTGCGGAATGCCGGTGACAAGCCTACGCAATTCGATCCGCAGAATTACGTGCCTTTTCGTGTTTTAAGAGCGGAGCGGCCCCATGCCGTAGAGCCACCAGCATTTATTGGCTTACAGCGTCAAACTTCAGGCCAGAAAGTCACGCTTGAACCGGGTGAAGTGCGTCTCTTGTGGGAAGATGTGGATGTGGGCGAATTGTTTTTGCTGTCGGAAGCACGCGAGTACGAGATCTTCGCATCCGGAGGGAAATGGGCCACGCAAACCATTCATCGTGATTCGAATCGCTTACGCGTCACACTCGAGACAGGGACACTGCCCCCCAGACAAGAATTGATCGCGGCCCTGTTGTCGGTCAAGCCTGAGGATTGGACACTCTCAGTCGGCGTTAGCGAATTCTATTTAATGCACGCCCCGACAAATTTAAAGCAAGACATTACATCGGTAACCGTGCGTTATGCCACCGACAAACTCCCTGATGACTTTAGTCTCGGTTTGCCAGTACCAGGGGAAGACAAGGTGTTTGCCCAGGCCAATGTTGATTACCTGGGCGAGACTGCACTAGGTCACACCTACGTGTTGAGTCTACCTCGATCAACCAAAGCGCTCTGGCCAGACTACAGCGACAAGATTGCACAGGCCGTGAAGTCCATTCGCAAATAAACGAGTCACTACACTCTGCGAAAATTCCTGTTTTTGCTCAACAGTTGCTGAACACGCGACATTTTCCAATTGTCGCGCTTACTGATTGTATTCTATCGCACGACAAAATCGCCTCCCGCTGCAAAAGTCGACGTTTTTCAATGTTGAATCGGCCAAATCTTGCTTTCTTGCGATTTTTAAGACTTCTTGGAAAATTCCCTTCAACTTCTTGCTAACCGATTTCGCCTAGAAGTTTATCTTGCCTAGATTGCCATTCCAAGTGAAGTCCTTCATTGGGCTAAATGGAAGAGAGCATCAGGGATGGTCGTAAGTTAGTGTGCGGATGGACGTTCGAATTACGAATGAAAACGCAAGTTGTATGGACGAAATTTCATGGCGGCATTTTGGGCTGGAGTGCATTAAAGGTTGGAGATTTGTTGGCAACACGTTTCATGGGGCCAGCTCTTGACTGCCAGCCGACAGCGTCATCAACAACATTGAGTCAGCATTAGGGGAATAAGAATGAGTTGCCGTTTACACGCTCGAACAAAACTAAACTTGGCAATATGTAAGCCACTTCTATTTGCCGCGACTACTTGTACTTTGGCATTCTATGCCGGTTCGCTGTCAGCACAAACCAATACCAACTGGATCGGTGGGGGTTCCGGCATTTGGAATTCTGTGGGTAACTGGAGCGGTGGCTTCGTCCCTAACAACGGGAATGGAGGAACGAACTGGAATGTCTTCATCGATAATGGCGATGCTGGCAACTCGACGGTGAACATGGATTTGACGTCCACGATCAACCAGCTCAACATCGACGCGGGAGATGGGCTCAATATCCTCAACAATCGAACGCTCTCTATCAGTAACACAGGCCAAGCCGGTGCAGGAATTTTGAACAATGACGGAACGCTCAACATCAATTCGATTGGCAATACGACATTCCTGAGTTTTTTGGGCACTACCGCAATCAATGGCAGCGGTACGATTAATTTCAACGGCGCTTCAAATACCGCCTTTATTTCGGGATCGGGAACTTTAACTCACGGTGCCAATCACACCATTCAGGGCTCAGGAAATTTGGGAAACAACTTGCTGTCAATTAACAACCTGGGGACCGTCCAGGCGGGGAGTGGACAATCCCTGTTGATCGACCCCAGCAACATTGGTACCGAAAATGCCTCATTCAACAATAGTGGGTTGGTTCGCGCGTTCGACGGCGGGATTGTGGTGCTGACAGGAAATGGAGCAGGCGAATTCGGTGGCAGCGGAACTTATCAGGCTGAAGCGGACTCCAGAATCGATTTGATCTCGGGGATTATCGCTCGCAATACGACCTTTGCGACCTCAGGCAGCGGAGAAATTCGACTGCAGAATAGCAATACGGCGTCCTTTGACGGTGTGACACTCAACGGAAACTTGGTCCTGCGCAACAACTCGACGATGACGATTGCGACGAGCCTGACCAACTCGGGGGACATTTTAATAGACTCAATTGGAAACGCCACTACGCTGTCAAATTCCGGTACGACGACGCTGGACGGCGGCGGTACGGTTCGACTGGCGGGCGGGAATGTTGCGAGAATCGCCGGCTCCGGCTTTCTGACGAACGTTGACAATACAATCTCCGGTAACGGCATGATTGGCAACAACTTGCTGAGAATCGTTAACCAGGGGACTTTTCAAGCTGGGGCAGGCGAGGTCCTGACGATCGATCCGGCCAATTTGGGAGGAGGAAATATCGCCTTCGACAACCAGAACTTGGTGCGGGCCTTTGATGGCGGTGTGGTCGTACTTGACGGAAACGCTGGAGGCGAATTCGGCGGCATTGGAACCTATCAGGCTGAAGCGGGCTCCAGGATCGATCTGGTCTCGGGGATTATCGCTCGCAATACGACCTTTGCGACCTCAGGCAGTGGAGAAATTCGGTTGCAGAATAGCAACGCAGGAACTTTTGATGATGTGACCCTCAACGGCAACATGGTCCTACGCAACAACTCGACGATGACGATTGCGACGAGCCTGACCAACTCGGGGGACATTTTAATAGACTCAATTGGAAACGCCACTACGCTGTCAAATTCCGGTACGACGACGCTGGACGGCGGCGGTACGGTTCGACTGGCGGGCGGGAATGTTGCGAGAATCGCCGGCTCCGGCTTTCTGACGAACGTTGACAATACAATCTCCGGTAACGGCATGATTGGCAACAACTTGCTGAGAATCGTTAACCAGGGGACTTTTCAAGCTGGGGCAGGCGAGGTCCTGACGATCGATCCGGCCAATTTGGGAGGAGGAAATATCGCCTTCGACAACCAGAACCTGGTGCGCGCCTTTGATGGCGGTGTGGTCGTGCTAACCGGAAACGCCGGGGGCGAATTCGGCGGCAGCGGAACTTACCGAGCTGAGGGCGGTTCGCGAATCGATCTGGTCTCGGGCTTGATCGCTCGCAATACGACCTTTGCGACCTCAGGCAGCGGAGAAATTCGACTGCAGAACAGCAGCACAGGAACTTTTGACGGTGTGACCCTCAACGGCAACATGGTTCTGAACAATAACACCAGCTTGTTTCTCCAAAACAGTTTGACTAACTCGGGAGACATTCTTTTAACCACGGTGGGAAATGTCACGTCCATTTCTAATTCGGGTACCACGACTTTGGATGGTGGTGGGACGATTCGACTGACTTCGACGAACTTGACTCGAATCACTGGCACTGGAACCTTGACGAACGTTGATAACATCATCTCCGGCAACGGCAACGTCGGCAACAATGTGTTGGAGATCATCAATCAGGGGACAATCCTGTCCGGAACTGGGGAGAATCTCGTCATCGACCCGCGAAATGCTGGCGCTGGCGTAGCAACCTTTGATAACACGGGCACGGTTCGCGCGGCGGGTGGAACATTGAC
Organism: uncultured Planctomycetaceae bacterium; assembly: GCA_937862885.1. Classification (GTDB taxonomy): domain Bacteria; phylum Planctomycetota; class Planctomycetia; order Pirellulales; family Pirellulaceae; genus CALMEE01. The sequence goes on along the minus strand of CALMEE010000002.1, from coordinate 9,211 downwards.
CTTGACCGGTAGTGGAGGCGGTGAATTCAAAGGCGGGGGTGTTTACGAGGCACTCAATGGCGGCAATTTGTTGTTTGACGGCAGTGCCATCACTCAGAGCATTTCGGCTGGAACGTTAGTCGAGGGAACTTGGCGAGCCATCGACGGTGGTGCCGGTGCCAACGTTCGCGTGCAGAACAACACCACGAGTCTGATCAACACCATCGGGGCCACCGCTGCCATCGAGTTGAGCGGAGCCAACTCGAACTTCACTGTGCGAGCCGCGAACATCTCGATCGATTCGACTTTGGACACTATCGCTGGATCGCTCATTTTGCGAGACGGACGCACAATGAACCTCACCGGCGGATTAGCCAACGCAGGTAACATGATCTTGGATGGTGCCCTGACGAGTTTGACGGTCAATGGCGACTACACGCAGTCGGGTGGTTCGCTCGGTTTGTTCGACGGAGCTACGGTCAACTTGACCGGAGCCATGAACGATTTCACGGGCGGCCTAGTATTCGGTAACGGCACGATCAATGGCAATGTCTCGAATACATCGGCAACATTCGCTCCGGGACTGTCGCCAGGTGAACTGGAAATTGTCGGCAGTTATGTACAGGCCGGTGGCGGCAGTCTGTTGATTGAGGTCGGTGGCTTGAATCAAGGCATCAGCTACGATCACTTGCTTGTCGGTGGCAGCGCCACCCTCGACGGTAATTTAGTCGTCAGTTTGTGGAATGGTTTTGTTCCTGACTCTACCGACTTATTTGTGATATTGAGCGCCAACTCTTTGAGTGGCGTGTTTAGCAACGCATCAACTACAGTTAATGTCGTAGGCGGCGGGTTTTTCGAAGTAACATACTCCAACAACTCAGTCACCCTCGGCAATTTCAATCCGATTCCTGAACCGTCTTGTGTGGGAATGCTACTGATCGGCAGCGTTTGCGCTTTGGCTCGACGCCGCCAGCGACGTAACGTTTCCTGAGCGGAGCACCTTGCATAGACCTCAGACCGTTGGCCCCGATAGCGCATTTACTGTCGTTGACCGCAGCGTAACCGTTCATGACCTTCCGTCGTGAACGGTTACGTCATGCCCCAAATCAAACCTCTGCACGGACGCACATACAGCGTTGGCAGACGAACTTTCTGCATACCCGCTTCGAGTTATCGCATACGGCTATTGAAGACTCCTTTGAACAATCTTTAAGGCCGCATGCAAGACGCCAGACCCCTGAGCACGCTCTAGACTTGTTTGCCTTCATGTTCCCATTGTTGGATTGGCGGGAGAATTTATTTTGACCCTCCAAAAGGTCAGCTGCAATTGACAATTCTCGCTGATCGCCATTACCTAGTTATGCCCATCGCCAAAAACAACTGGATTTTCGTACTCAGCTCGTGCGGTACTCGTACTCCTTTTCGAAACCGCGTGGGTTTGCGAGCACGAGTACCATTTCATTGAGTACGAAACGATTTTGCGGCGAGCCTCGGCGGCGATCCGCGAGAAGTGTCCTGAGATTCGTTATTTCCGACGACTCCGGTAAGCGCCTGCTCTTCATGGTTTCTGTAAATAGTAGGCCTTGGTTAATGCCGCTCGATAGTTGTGATTCCAACTGCCGACAACTAAAATCAGTGTGGGACTTGCGCGGCGAATTTGTGCAGGCATGCGTAAACTCAACGTTTCGGTGAAGGCACACTGCACCAGTCCCTGCCACCTAGAGTTTTCGAACATGGCCGAATCCAGTCGAATCCAAGAGATCATTCAGTTACTAGCGGCACTGCCCCTTGCGCAGCGAGCAGGGCAACTTGAGCGACTCTGTGGAGGAGATGTTGAATTGTTACGGGCAGTCGAGAGGGAGTTGAACCTGCAATCTCGGCAGCAGGGGGTCGATGAACCTACGCATAGCAAGAATGATTCCTTGGCAGGTACGTCCGATTACCCAATACACGACGATGGCGATGGCCTGTCTTTTTCCGACGCGCCTGTTCAGGCTTCTCCGACCGCAGCGGTTGAGGCGGGAATGGTCATCGCGGGACGGTACAAACTGATCCAAATGATCGGCGAAGGTGGAATGGGGACGGTCTGGATGGCCGATCAAACTGAGCCTGTACGACGCAAGGTGGCGGTGAAGCTGATTCGTTCTGGTGCCGATTCGAAGCTCGTGGTCGCCCGCTTTGAAGCAGAACGCCAGGCTCTCGCCGTGATGGATCATCCCAACATCGCACGAATTCTGGACGGTGGTACCGCATTACCCTTCGGGTTGCCATTCTTCGTCATGGAACTGGTCCGCGGCGTTCCGATCACCGCGTATTGTGACCAAAATCGGCTGTCGGTTCGCCAGCGACTAGAACTGTTCCTTTCTGTTTGCGAGGCCATCCAGCACGCCCATCAAAAAGGCATCATCCATCGGGATATCAAGCCTTCTAATATATTGGTGGGTGTCATCGATGGGCGCGCCATTCCCAAAGTGATCGATTTTGGAGTGGCAAAAGCAACGGGTCAGGCGTTGACCGATAAGTCTCTGAATACAGCTTTCGGCGCCATTGTCGGCACACCAATCTACATGTCACCGGAGCAAGCGAACACTGAACAAATGGATATCGACACGCGCACCGATATTTATTCGCTTGGGGTCGTGCTGTACGAACTGTTGACGGGCAGTTTGCCATTCGACAGGAATCAGTTAGGTAAAGCTGCCATCTATGAAGTGCTGCGGATTATCCGCGAGGTCGACCCTTCTACACCCAGCAGCAAACTGAGTACCGACGAAGGCTTGCCCGCAATTAGCGCTAAACGCCAGTCGGATCCGGGCCGGTTGACGAAGCTGGTGCGGGGTGAGTTGGACTGGATTGTGATGAAGTCGCTGGAAAAGGATCGGACGAGACGGTACGATTCGGCCAGCGGATTTGCCGCTGATATCCGGCGATTTTTGGTCGGCGAGCCGGTATTGGCCGCACCCCCCAGTCGACGCTACCGTCTGCAGAAGTTTTTGAAAAAGCATCGTGGACCCGTCGCTGCCGCCGCAGTCGTCGTTTTGTCGCTGTTGGCTGGAATCGGCGGCACCAGCATGGGAATGTGGCAAGCCCTCACGGAGCGCAATAACGCCAACAAAGCGCGTTTGGCCGAACGCGAACAGCGCCGCCACGCCGAAGCCGCGACTCAGCAGGCTCTGTTGGCGCTGCAATCATTTACCGATGAATTCGTCGAGCAGCAGTTCAGTACTCGAACCATCCTCTCCCCCAATGATCGCGCGATACTCCAAAAGGCTTTACGGCAATGGGAAGTATTTGCAACGGCCCAGGGTGACAGCGAACAGGCTCGTCTGACTCGCGCTGAAGGACAATTCCGAGTGGCGAAATTACGCGAAAGACTGGGTGAAGTTGGTGAAGCAAAACTGGGTTACCAACGTTCAGTTGACTTGCTCGCCGAGGGATTGGACTTAGATTCCGCCCCTGCTTCTCTAATTCGTTCATTGACCGATGCCCGCACGGGGCTGGCCGTCCGATTAAGAGTGGACGGTCAGTTCAACGAAGCTGTCGAGCAACTGGAACTAGCGAGGGGCGAAATCGCTGCTGCCCGGAAGAAATCGCCAGCTGATTCCGGTTTACAGCAAGCCGAGGCGAATCTTTGGAATGCACTGGGCGTGGTGTGGCGCTCCAAAGGAGAAACGAAACTCGCGCAGCAGGCTTACAGTCGAGCCAGCGAGTTGCAATCGGAACTGGTTCAATTGCACCCGGACAACTCTGAGTTCAGCCAATCGCTTGCGGCCAATCTGAATAATCAAGGTAATTTCTATTTGGCCCTTGGTGAATCGGAATCCGCTGAACAGCTCTACAAGCGCGGGCTCAGTTTGCGCGAAGATCTTGTCAAACGATATCCGCTTGATCCCGATTTTCGACTCGATTTGTCGCACAGCCACTACGGATTGGGTGACCTCTATGAACGACAGAACAACTTTGCCCAGGCGTTGCAGCATTACTCGGCAGCTCGTGATATCGTCCAGAAACTCCATGGCGAGTTTCCTTTGATCCCTGAATACAGGCTGCGCTTGGCCGACCTTTGTGCCAACTTGGCTGTTTGTCTTGAACATCTGGGCAAACACAGCGAGCGGATTCAGCAACTCCGCCAGGCCGCTGAGTTGATCGGAAAAATGGCCAGCGACTTTCCCGACTCAAACAGTTTTCAGCTGGACTACGCCCTGCGCCGAAGTTCCCTCGGTCGTGCACTCGCAGAATCAAATGATTTGGAGCTGGCGAAACAAGAGTTGGACGGTGCGATTGCCATTGCCGACCCGCTCGTGCAAAAATACCCTGACGACATAAATAATCTGCTCGGATTGGCGCGGTGCCTCGAGAACAGCGCAAGCGCTGCCCAACGCGAGCGCGACTTCAAAACCGTTCGAGACTTATACCAACGCGCCGCCCAGTTGATCGATCACGTAATCATCCGACAGCCAGATGAATTGAGCCACCAGGCACGGCGCGTCGACTGTTACTGGAGCCTCGCCGAAATGTTGCTCAACGGAGGTGATTCACAAGCAGCCCTCACTGTTTACCAAACGGCGTTTGCTCATCAGCGGGAAGTCATTCAGCAACACCCAGAGCTTCATGCCCAAGCGAACCGCTACTGCCGCTTGGGAATGTTTGTAGGCTTAGCTCACGAGCAGTTGTATGATTTTCAGGCTGCGGCAAAGGCTTACGAAGAGGTCCTCCCCGAACTTGAAAAGCTGGCGGCAGTCGCACCGAAGAATCCATCGGGGCCGCTTGATCTAGCGGGTGCGCACACCAATTTGTGGATTCTGCATACGAAGATACGTGACGATGACGCTGCCACCCGCAACTTGCAGGCCGCAACCGCCGTTCTCGAGCCTCTCAGCAAGATGTTTCCCGAAAATCTCTTGGTTCAAACATCGTGGTGCGGAAATCTGGTCAATCGCAGCCAATCGCAAATTGCTTCCAAAACTTATGCAGCGGCGATTGAACTGCTTGATCAGGCCATCGATGGATTGGTTTCCGCCCGCGAACAGCAGCCTAATAATAGAACTTTGCTGGCATACTTGCAGAACGCCCTCCAGCGTCGGGCCGAAAGCCTCGATGCCTCCAACAGCCATGCCCTTGCCGCCAAAGACTGGGACACCTTGGCCAGTCTCTATCCTCTCGGCGAAAATACCGTTTATCGAAGCAAGACTGCACAAAGTTTGGTCAGAGCTGGAGAAACGGAACGCGCCATTGAAATTGCTGACTCATTGGCTGCCGTCCTTGAAGCCCCAACGCTGTTCGCCCGTGCCAGGATTCACGCGGTCGCATTCGGCAATACTTTGGACGAGTCTCATTCCCAGCGCTCGATCGAAATTTTAAAGACGCTGGTAGAAATGGGCTTAGACGACGTACAGCGCTTGCGTAATGACCCCGACCTCAAGTCACTGCAAGAATTGCCCGAGTTTCTAGAGTTGCTGGATTCGATCAAGTGAACTCGTCTATTGGCAACACTTTCTCAAGCGTTTCACAAATTTTCCACGCATCACTTCTCCGAGCCACAATTTCGGCCAAGATTCCCACTTGACCGGCGAAATGCACTGTGTGTATACTGTGTATATGAACAAGCACAGTTGGCTCACCGTCTCGCAGGTTGACTCGCGGCCATTGTATCTGCAGATCTTCGAGCAAATTCAACGCCGTGTGGCCGTGGGGGATTTAGCACCAGGAACAGAACTGCCGTCGATTAGACAATTGGCGGCGGAACTGGCGGTCAGCGTGATTACGGTCAAACGGGCCTATTTGGAACTGGAACGAGCAGGCACAATCACAACTCGGCACGGCAAAGGATCCGTGGTTTCCGACCAGCCTGGGTTAACAACATCGATTGCCCAGCATGAGTTGCAAGAACACTTGGATCAAGCGGCCGAGTTAGGAATATTGTTGGGCTTGACCAAAACTGAATTACTGCGGCGGCTTGGCAGCGCCCATGAGAGGATTCAAAAGGAAAATCAATGAGTAAAACTCTTGCCGCTTTCAGGCAATTCACCGCAGCGATTTCGCTGCGCGGCATCTCCAAAACGTACCAACACTTTCGATTGGAAAACATCGATTTGGAAATCGAACCCGGCAAGGTCAACGGCTTGATCGGACCAAACGGAGCTGGAAAATCCACCACCATGCGCATCATGGTGGGATTAGTGAGGCCCGACCGAGGATCCGTTTCGATCTTGGGTCAGCCGATTTCTTCACGGCAAGCGAGAGTCAAACGAGACCTTGGCTACTTCTCGGAAGACATGCGGCTGTACAAATCGGAAACGCTGGGGTGGCATATGCAGTTCGTCCGATCGTTCTACTCTACTTGGGATAACGAATATGCTCGACAACTTATCAATCGTTTTGGGCTGAGTGCGGAACAAAAGGTCAAAGGACTTTCACACGGACAGCGGGTTAAAGCCATGTTATTGTTGATCCTCGCGCGGCGGCCTCAACTGCTAATTCTCGACGAGCCGACAAACGGGCTCGATCCGGTTGCCAAGCAAGAAGTCCTCACCGAGTTAATGCAGATCGTCAATGACGAAACACGAACAATTTTGTATTCGTCACATCATACGCAAGACGTCGAGCAAATCAGCGACACGGTCACCTTTATCGATCGGGGCCGTTTGCTTGCCACCAACAACCGAGATGACTTTTTGGACCGGTGGCGACGCTTCAAGTTACATGTACCACAAGGGTGGCAGCCGCCAGCAATCGACGGCCTGCGATTGGAGTCGACTCTTGGCAACCTGCGCGTGATGACGTTGGATGGTTATCAACCCGCCATTGAAGGACAACTGAAGTTGTCTGGCGCAACACTGGAAGCCTCCGAGGCAATGTCGTTGGAAGAGATTTTTGTTACCGCCGTCAAACGCGGTCGAGAGGAAATTTGTGTATGAACCCGCAAGCGGTCCAACTTTTGTTTTTAAAAGATTTGTTTCTTAGTCGACGGTATCTATTTGGCTACTTGGTCGGAGGGCTGGTCAGTGCCGCGATCACTTGTATACCTGGCGAGATGATGGGATTCATCGGCTTCATCTTGATGGTAACGGTAACAATAGCGGCCGGGATTCATCTGATCGGTGTCTTGTTATTGGCTGAGCCGATCGATATGACACGGACCTTTATCATGAGCCTGCCGGTCAGTTTGCTAGACTACTCCATCGCCAAGATTTCTGTAGTGCTGGCTTCATTCTTAATTCCGTGGATCGGCATGTTGGCCTGTCTGACGGTGTTGATCTACATCGTACCCGATGCCAAACCCGGTGTGCTCGTTGCCTTGGTGCCGATGTTCTTGTTTTTGTTGGCCAGCTTCTGTGTGCAGATTGTGACGGCCGTGCTAACGGAATCGGTCGGCTGGACGATTGTCATGGTGGTATTGGGCAACGTATTGTTTAACCTGTTCCTTAAATCGATCTTCCAACATCCAGTGATTTCTGAGGTAGTCAAAAGTGACGCGCTAACGTGGCCCCCGATCGTCATTCAAATTGTGTGCATACAAGGCGGCGTCATTTTGGCCTCGCTGGCGTTCGCCTTAATCTGGCAGTGCCGAAGCCGAGACTTGGTCTAATGTCCAGCCCACCGACCGAATCGCAGCGCGTTCATTACCTGGACAACCTGCGGGCGCTGGCGATGTTGCTGGGCGTGTATCTACATGGTGCCTTGGCATACGCCGAGCCTTCTCGTTCCGTGTGGTTGGCGACTGATCGGCGCGGAAGCATGGCGATCGACGCGTCGATTTGGTGGATTCACCTGTTTCGGATGAGCTTATTTTTCTTGCTCTCAGGTTACTTTGCTAAACTTTTGATTGAGCGACGCGGGCATAGAGCGTTTATTTGGAATCGCGGGATTCGCCTCGCTTTGCCTTTCTTGTTGTTCTACCCGCCATTGTGGGTGGGGATGATGATTGTGTTGGCATTTGCTGTATCATATGTCGAGCAGCCAGAAGGTTTGTTGCAGTACATTATCGCGGCTGGTCAAAATCCTGAAGCCGTTCAAGCCACGCCAACTTGGAGCACAATGCACTTGTGGTTCTTGTACTATTTGCTGATGTTTTCAGCGATTGCCGTCGCCTTCAGTCGTTTCACTCGTCGAATTTTCTTGAGGCTTGGACAGCTACTAAACAGAAAATGGCTATTGGCATCTGCGCCACTGGCATTAGTTCCCGGAATCTTCGGAGGAGGCCTTCCAGTTGCAGCCCCCGAATCGTTCGTCCCCACGTGGTGGCCGTTTTTGTTCTATGGCTTGTTTTATTTAGGGGGATGGCTGCTGTTCGGCCATGAAGATTTCTTAGACCAGTTACAGCCTTATTGTTGGTGGATGGCGCTGGCAAGTACTCTGTTATTTGTACCGTATTATTGGCTGCTACCTGTGCTGGACATTAAGATAATTTTGACCGGCCAATCTCAACTGTCCGCTGGATCGTATTTGGTGGAATGTGTGCTCACTGCCTATCTTGCCGTTTTATTAACGATCACTTCCTTGCTAATCGGTCAGCGTTTTCTTGCGCGCTCGAATGCTTGGCTTAAGTTCTGTGCGGATTCGTCATATTGGGTGTACTTGATCCACCTGCCAGTCGTGCTCTTTTTGCAGACCCTTTTGATACCCGTTCCCTGGGTCGTATGGGGAAAACTGTGTGTGGTGACGATCGGGGCTTGGTTGTTCTGCGTAGCCACTTATTTGGTCTTTGTGCGTTACACCCCCATCGGTTGGATGCTCAACGGCAGGCGAACTTTTCCTTGAACGAGGAGCATCCGCTGAAAAATGTCCCCCTCGTCGTGGCAACCTCGAATTCGTCAATATCTCGTGGCTGCAATGCGCTGAAATCAACAATGATCAAAGCAAGTTTGCGACATCGATAATTTGCAAACGACAAGTAAGCGCGATTTGCACCGGCAACCACTACGTATCGATGTAGGCCAGCGTGTCGCTTAATTGTTCCCAGCGCTGTTCAATACTGCCGGTTAAGCCAACGCTAATACGCACCAGCCCTGGCGAGATCCCGGCGACTCGTTGTTCATCTTCCGTCAACTCGCTCGATGTCGAACTTCCGGAACAGCTCATCAGCGTTTCAAAGTAGCCCAAACTGACCGCCATGAAGCCGAACGAATGTTGGTTCTGCAATCTTTCCATAAAGCGATTAGCGCGGTCGATCGTCCCCAATTGGCGGCGGAACTGGCGGTCAGCGTGATTACGGTCAAACGGGCCTATTTGG
>CALMEE010000001.1 GCA_937862885.1 uncultured Planctomycetaceae bacterium | reverse complement strand
GGAGCGGAATCCGCTGCGGGCGAACATGGTCGAGCGAAGTCAGGACTGGGAGTGGTCCAGCCTGAAACCGACGGTTCGAAGCGGCCCGGAAGGGTTGTTGTGCGACGGACCGATCCTGAAGCCTGCTCAGCGGACTCGCCATGTCAACGGAGCGGAAACAGAAGCCGAACTCCAGGCCCTGAGACACAGCCTTGCTCGCGGCACTCCAATCGGTGATACTCATTGCCAGAAAAAAGCTGCTGCAATACTCGGTCTTGAATCCTCATTGCGACCTCGACGCAGACCAAAGAAACAATAAAAGTAGAATGTCCCCTTAATTACCCGACGATAGCTAGGACGTCGCTTTCGCTCATAATCAAGACTTTGTCACCGTTGATTTCCAATTCAGTCCCCGCATACGCTGTAAATACGATGCGGTCGCCCTCGCGAACCTGAAGTATTCGTCTGGAGCCATCAGGCCTGAGGCTGCCGTGTCCGACGGAGAGTACTTTACCTAATTGTGGTTTTTCCCGAGTTGAATCTGGCAATAGGATCCCGCCAGCGGTCTTCTCATCAGCTTCCACTCGCTTCACCACAATTTTGTCGCCCAAAGGCTCAATACGCATTTCGAAATCCTGAATCCGGGAAATGAAGTTTCTGCCAGTTTGGCCCAATTTACCTTAAACCGTTTGATCTAAGGTATTCCTTGTATTTTCGTTGCAATGCACCGATGATACAAGGGTACGTTTCGTCGATGAGCCTTTATTTTCGAATCGACGCAGCACACTTGTTCCGCATGTTCAGAACTGAACCCCTGGCAAAGTTGTGACGATTGCTGATTTCGGGATCCTTGAAATAATGAAATGGATTCTCGCGTTGAGCCGGCCACGAACACTGCGGCCATCACTCGTAGAAGCGGAAATAGCGAACAAGCCATGATTGCTCAGAATGCGAACTTCTGCCTAGCGCTATCTCACAGCTAGGACCAAAAGTTGGCGGTCGAGAAATTTGTGAAGTTCATTGACGTTGATGAGGTTTTGCAACCCTACTACCCCAGTTCTGAATCAGGAAGCAGCACTGACCAAAGTATAAACTGACTCAAAGTGTTCGTCGTACGAAAACCCTTCGAACTAAAGTTTCCGCCTTCTGACCGAGTTGAAAACGACAAAATCCCGAATTGGCCACAAGAAGTCTCAATTGGCCAAGATGTAGATGTCTTTGGAAAATTACGCAGTGCGTCTTATTCTTTTTCGGAACGGACAGGCGTAAAGTCGGTTTTCATTTCGCCCGCGTCTTTCGCCACGCTGGCTTGCTCAACGTATTGGCGAACTTCGGTAGCCAATTGATGGGCGACCGCGAGTTGATTTGGCGTGAACAATCGTTCGAAATGGCCAGTCATGTAGGTTCGCCGATTTTTTACCAACAGCTCTTCCCAGGTGATTCCATTAGCCATGTTCCAAGTGGCTGCTTGAGCAACTTGTTGAGCAACACGATCGTGAGCCAGTAATTTGCAGATCTCGGCGACTGCAGGATCCGAAACGTAACTGTCGAGTGGCTTAATTACATATTCATCGGTCGGCTTGGGATCGCGCTTTTCGTAGTCCAAACAGATTGTCGTAATTTTTACGCTTTTCTGTTCGTTGGCTGGAACGTTAAACATTCCGCCACCCATGCCACCGCCGCCAAAGCCGCCACCGCCCATACCACCGCCCATACCACCGCCCATCCCGCCTCCCATACCGCCGCCGAAGCCGCCGCCGAAACCTTGGCCGCCGCCCATTCCGCCGCCGCCGAAGCCACCTTGGCCGCCGCCGAAGCCGCCCTGGCCACCGCCGCCGAAGCCACCGCCGCCGCCGCCAATATTACCGGCTTGGGCAAGCACCGGTACACCAGCAAAAACTTCAGGCATTTGCACGGAGAGAGGTTTGTCGCTGTTGTTTTCCACGATCACTGTGCAGACTGTAGAGTCTTTGGGAATAAGACGCACAGTGATATCGCCGTTCTCAATCGCTTGAAACAATTCAACTTGTTCGTAACCCTTGTTCACTTCGTAAGTGATCTTGCCACGGGTTAACTTTTTCTTCGCTTTCGATTTTCCTGGCTTTATGGACCCAGCATCGGCCTCTTGATCCTGATCCGTATCAAGGATGACTTGTCCATCAGAGGAGGCTTGTCCCTCCTGTGCCGAAACCGTTGCGAAATTTGTCACGGCGAAAACCGCAAAACCAATCGCCAGGACCACACTCGAAACTCCTGTGTAGCGGATACGAAAAGTCATCTCAAATCCTCTTCTAATAGTTATCTGGTCTTGCTTTGCCCAAGGAAGACCCATAGGTAATAAGTTGCAAATACTGGATTGCAAGCTGGCGTTGCCAATCACGAATTCAAATTGAGGCAGAACAGCTTCTACTTCAATGATATCTTCGGCGGATGGCAACTTCAACAATTTGATTGCGAATAAGTCACAAAAACTTGAGGCAATCCGAGCGTTTACGCCAATCAGCGTACTGAAAAGCAAATGAAGTTCCATTCTCTACGAGAAAATTCCCAGGTCAACAAATTACTTCGAAACTGTGAAAAACTCGGGTGTTTTGGGCAAAATCAACGACAATATTGGTAAGCCGAGTGTTTTAGACCAGCGTCTGAATTGACGTCCTAACCGAAAAATTCCGTCAAACTGGGCTAAACGCTACATTCCTGTTCAAAAACAGTACAACATAAACACTTAGTGCTCTAGTTCCATGTAAGACTCAGCAGCATCCCGGGAACCGTCCCAATTTTTCCGCAAGTTTGCAGAGTATGTTCGTTCCAGCCAATCAACACGTAACATGGCTTTCTGGGGAACCGCTCATGTAGTTGAATCCAAGGCAATCATCTGAGGCATTTCCATCAACATTTGAGTTGACCCACCAGATCATGTAATTGGAACTGCGTAATAAAAACGGCCAACAAAACTTACCCAGTCCAAAATCCGCACGAGGTTGACTGCTAGGCCGGGAGTCAATCAACGCCGTTCGCTCCCCCAAATGAACTGGCGATTAAAGTTTCCTTTGCGGTGCAAACGACAATATTCTCGGTTCCACTTTCAAATTCTATTGACTCTAGGCATCAAACGCCATACAACGCCCACCACTCGCCTAGCTCAACGCACGAAGCGCAAGTCCGCAGCACGAGACAAGTTGTTCCAATGCGTTAAGTACGATAATCGACGCTTGGTTTCGCATGTCCGCAGCCGTTTTTGCTCGGTTGTGAATGGACTGTGATTGACAGGCATGCGATGGTCGTTCAAAATCGTGGCAGTTTCACGCAGTTTTGCGCGTTTCGAAGAATCGACACACATTGTGAAGGACCAGATGATGTCACAGGAGCTATCCAGCCTAAAACGCAGGCGATGGGGCGAAACTTTGCGTCGGGACAAATGGTGGGTTGAACCATTGATCGTGTTCACCATGTTGAGCGGATTCATTGTTTACGCAACATGGGCTGCATTTCAAAATGCTCATTATGAACACAAGAATTATCTTTCACCTTTCTATTCCCCTGTGTTATGGGGGGAATCGCACCACGCTTGGTTTGCAGGTGAGCGGCCAGGATTTTGGCCGGGATGGTTGTTATTTTCGCCGGCTTTATTGATCCTGCCTTTCCCCGCCGGTTTTAGATTGACGTGCTATTACTATCGCGGGGCGTATTACAAAGCGTTTTGGGCAGATCCACCTTCATGTTCAGTTGGCGAACCCAGAAATAACTATTTGGGTGAACGGTATCTGCCGTTAGTGCTACAGAATATCCACCGCTATTTCTTATATTTCGCGTTGTTGTTTCTGTGTTTTTTGAGTTACGACGCCTTCTGCGGTTTCTTTTTTGATAATGACGGAGACGGAAAGTTCACCAATTTCGGTATCGGAGTGGGCAGCATTGTGTTGTGCGTCAACGTGTTCTTGCTGGGGGGCTATACCTTGGGCTGCCATTCGCTGCGACATTTGGTCGGTGGTTGGATGGATAAGTTTTCGCACGCTCCCGCGAGGGCCACTTGCTACAACTGCGTCAGTTGCCTCAACCGGCAACATATGGTCTGGGCATGGTGCAGCTTGGTGTGGGTCGCATTTTCCGACATCTATATTCGCCTATGCTCGATGGGTATTTTGACTGATTTTCATTTCACGTTCACGTAGTGGACCGGTCCTTGTCGGCAGGTTCCTGGTGGCTGTTAGCAAACTTGGGAAGTTGAATGGTTGAGTTTGAAACGCTGGAATACGATGTTCTGGTAATTGGAGCCGGTGGTGCCGGATTGCGGGCGGCCATCGAAGCGTCGGCTCATAAAGTATCGGTGGGTCTGGTATGCAAGTCGCTCTTGGGGAAAGCGCATACCGTGATGGCAGAGGGGGGAATGGCGGCCGCACTGGCCAATGTCGACGAACGAGACAGTTGGCGAACACATTTTGCCGATACGATGCGCGGCGGTTACTACCTCAACAACTGGCGAATGGCGCAGTTGCATGCGCAGCAAGCTCCGGAACGAGTTCGCGAATTGGAAGCATGGGGAGCTGTGTTCGATCGAACGCAAGATGGCCGCATCATGCAACGCAATTTTGGTGGACACAAACATCCACGGTTGGCTCATGTCGGCGATCGCACTGGCCTGGAAATGATTCGCACGCTGCAAGATCATGGCATCCATCAGGGCATCGATGTGCACATGGAATGCACGGTGACCAAATTGATCAAGGATGGCCCTCGCGTATCTGCGGCCTTTGGTTATGAACGAGAGTTGGGAAAATTCAAGCTATTCAAGGCAAAGGCAATCGTCTTGGCCACTGGCGGAATTGGGCGCGCGTATAAGATTACCAGTAACTCTTGGGAGTACACCGGTGACGGACATGCGCTGGCATATTTCGCGGGAGCCGACCTAATCGACATGGAGTTTGTCCAATTTCATCCGACCGGGATGGTCTGGCCCCCCAGCGTTCGTGGCATTTTGGTCACGGAAGGGGTCCGTGGTGAAGGTGGTGTATTGAAAAACAACAAAGGGGAACGTTTCATGTTCAATGACATCCCCGAAAATTATCGAAGTTCGACTTCCGACAATCCCGATGAAGCCTGGAAGTACGTGACGAAAACAGATCGTTCCGCAAGACGGCCACCCGAATTATTGACGCGCGACCACGTGGCCAGATGCATCGTTCGCGAGGTGCGAGAGGGACGTGGCAGCCCGCATGGCGGCGTATTTTTGGATATCGCTTGGATAAAAGATAGGATTCCGGATGCCGAAAATCATATCAAAAAGAAATTGCCGAGCATGTATCATCAGTTTAAAGAGCTTGCCGGGATCGATATTACCAAAGAGCCGATGGAAGTTGGTCCGACGACCCACTATGTCATGGGAGGGATTCGGGTCAACGGAGATACCCAGATGTCGACTGTGCCTGGACTATTCGCAGCGGGTGAGTGTGCCGCGGGACTGCACGGAGCAAATCGCCTAGGTGGAAATTCTCTGTCCGATTTGATCGTGTTCGGAAAGCTGGCTGGAGAACATGCGGCCAATTTTGCCAAGGAACATGGTTCGGCCGCAGTGCCGCAAGCGAATGTGCAAGATGCTTTGCGCGAGGCACTTGCTCCGCTCGATGAAAATCGCTCTGGTGATGCAGGTGGTCCTTACCAAATCCAACACGAACTCCAAGAGCTAATGCAAGACAAAGTCGGTATAATCCGAAACGAAGCCGACATGTTAAATGCGTTAGAGGGGATTGAATCATTGAAAACTCGCGCTGGGTCGGTCGGAACCGCTGGTAACCGCCAATACAATCCTGGCTGGCATACCGCGTTGGATTTAGCAAATTTGTTGCTCGTCTCTGAAGCCGTGACACGTTCGGCCATTATCCGCAAGGAAAGTCGTGGCGGCCATGCCCGTGAAGATTATCAGGAAAAAGACGAAGCACTAGGCAAAGTCAACACCGTTTTGCGAATGGGTGCCGACGGGAAGATGCAGGTAATTCAAGATCCGATCCCGGCGATTCCGCAGGAGCTGGCCCAAATCATCGAGGAGCACATGTGATGGCAAAGACGACGTTCAAGATTTGGCGAGGCAACAAGGAACAAGGGGAATTCAAGGATTACCAAACCGATGTCAGCGAAGGCATGGTGGTGTTGGACGCCGTCCATCAGATCCAGGCGGAAGGTGCAAGCGACTTGGCCGTCCGCTGGAATTGCAAGGCCGGCAAATGCGGCTCATGTTCAGCCGAAATTAACGGCAAGCCGCGACTCATGTGCATGACGCGTTTAAATGATTTCGAACCCGGTTCCGAAATTACTATCGAACCCATGCGTGCGTTCCCAATCATGAAGGATTTGGTCACGGACGTCTCTTGGAATTTCCGTGTCAAGCAAAAAATCAAACCTTTCAAACCGCGGAAACCTGACTTTCCTGACGGATCTTGGCAGATGCAGCAACAGGACGTCGAGCGCGTCCAAGAATTTCGTAAGTGCATTGAGTGTTTCTTGTGCCAAGATGTTTGCCACGTTCTGCGCGACCATCACAAGCATGATTCTTTCATCGGTCCACGTTATTTTGTCTACAACGCGGCTTTGGAAATGCATCCGCTCGACACGGAAGACCGCCTGGCGGATCTCAAACAAGCTCAAGGTATCGGCTATTGCAATATCACCAAGTGTTGCACTAAGGTCTGCCCGGAACATATCACCATAACCGACAACGCCATTATTCCTTTGAAGGAGCGAGTCGTCGATCGATTCTACGATCCATTGAAGCGACTGTTCAACATCTTCATTCCCAAAAAGCAACAGGAATAAAGCTATGGAACTCAAACCATTGCGTCGAGATTCGATACCAGCCGCCATTGAAAGGGCCAAGCATTATCGGTACTTGAATGAACCATTTTCCGCTGAGAGTGCTTGTTTGGATGTTTTGGCAGTAGAACCCGAAAACCAGGATGCCATCAAGACCTTGATCCTCGCTATCGCTGATCAATTCGTCGGGGGATCGCGAAAAGTTCAAGAAGCCCGCGGCTACGCTGAAAAACTTCAGTCGGAATTCGACAAACATTACTTCACCGGCCTAATTTTGGAACGCGTAGGCAAGTCCTACATTACACTGAATACACCGGAGAGTCTGGTAGCCGCATATGATCGCTTGACTCAGGCAATGTATCATTTCGAAGTTGCCGCCACTCTCAATAATCAAAGTCATGACGATGCAATTCTTCGTTGGAACACTTGCGCGCGCTTCATAAACAACCACAATTTGAATCCTGCGCCGGAAAATACCTATACCGCCTACGGCGATTAATCGACGGCAAGGCAAGAATCGCCACGCTACATCCGCTAACCGTCGCGCTCCTCTCGTCACGTCCAGGAATTATTCTCTTCAGAACGCCCAAGCATTCGAGCAATTGGTTATCACATTTCCAGGACGTTCGTCACGTTTATCGGGCACTGTTCGATGTCATGCGCCAGTCAGCGAAAATCCGTCGAACGCACACTGCCCACCAACAACAAAATCAGTTATCGCGTCGCTAAGCAATGCAATGGCGACTGTTTCTGATGTTGCAACACTTACCAACCCATTCGAGTTCGGCCTTGGATGATGGCAGCTGGTTTCTGCTAAAGAAACGTCGGCGGAAGATTGCAATTTTTTTCTGAATTGGCAGATTGCGGTTGACGACTCCGTTATTATTCGCATACTAAAAGGCAAGTAACAGCGTTTACTGCAACAATAAGCCATGACTCAGCGTCCCAACTTTTTGAAGAAGAAGTTTAAGAAAAGCCGCGGAAACCCGTTGGCCTAGTTGAGTTGCAAGAATCGAATCTCATCAAAGCCTGCGGGAAGACTCGCGGGCTTTTTTTGTTATGGTTTCGCCTTTCAGCAAACGCACCTATGTTTTTCAAATTGCATGGAGCACAGTTTATGCATCAAATTCAGAAGTTGGACGGGGCTACAGACGATTCTATCATTCAATCCAATGAAGATAGGTTGAGGCGTTTTGGGATAATCGACTCCACATTGCGCGAAGGGGAGCAGTTCGCCAACGCCTTTTTCTCCACCGACGACAAAATCGAAATCGCCACCATACTTGATGCTTTTGGCGTCGAATATCTTGAGTTGACCTCGCCCTGTGCGTCACCGCAAAGCGAACACGATTGTCGGGCCATCGCTGGTCTTGGTTTGAAATCGAAGATTTTGACCCACATCCGATGTAATTTGGATGATGCACGACGAGCCGTGGCTACTGGCGTCGATGGCGTCGATGTGGTGATCGGAACTTCCAGCTTACTGCGCGAGTTTGGTCATGGAAAATCGACGGCACAAATCATTGACCTAGCCGTTGAGGTTATTTCCTGGTTGCGCCAACAGAAGATTGAAGTGCGGTTTAGCACGGAAGACTCGCTGCGCAGCGAACTAGATGACCTGATCGCTGTTTATCAGGCCGTCGATCGTCTGGGCGTTGATCGCGTTGGAATTGCCGACACGGTCGGTATTGGCTCGCCACATCAAATCGGGGAATTGGTGCGCGCGGTCGCGGCAAATGTATCGGCTGATATCGAGTTTCATGGCCACAACGATACGGGCTGTGCGATTGCAAACGCGTATGCAGCGCTATTAGCAGGGGCTCGCTACATTGACACAAGTGTGTTAGGCATCGGCGAAAGAAACGGCATTACTCCTTTAGGAGGTTTGATCGCGCGACTCTATGCACATTCAGCTGACCTAGTGAGAAAATATCGGCTGGACCTTCTTCACGAAATTGATCACTTGGTGGCCGAAATGGTTGGAGTCGATGTTCCCTTCAACAACTACATCACCGGCTTCGCAGCGTTCACTCACAAAGCCGGGATTCATGCCAAAGCCGTTTTGAATAATCCTTCTACCTACGAAATTCTCGATCCGTCCGACTTTGGTTTAACCCGCTACATTCATGTTGCGCATCGGCTAACGGGTTGGAACGCGATTCGCAGCCGGGTCGATCAATTAAAGCTCACGTTAAGCGACGAACAAGTCAAGGCGATTACGTCGCAAATTAAACAGATGGCTGATTCCGGCAAGCTGACGTTAGACGATGTTGACGCGGTGATCTATGCGCATTCGAGGCATGCCCAATCGAACGAATCAATTGAACATTTCGAGAATCATCTCGCGTCGTGTCCTGAAATTACTGATCATCAACCAGTTGCTCTGGAGGAGCGTCAATGAACGAGCCACGTCACGGCCAAACTTTATCCGAACAGATTTTTTCTCGCAAATTGGGACGTCCAGTGGCGGCAGGCGAGCTTGTCGTAGTCGAGCCAGATGTCGCCATGGGGCATGATTCGCTGACACCCGGCATCATTAAGATCATGCGCGAAGAACTGGGGATATCGCGCGTTGCATATCCCGAACAGATTGTCTTGGTCATGGACCATGTAGCGCCTGCCTCGACGGTTGGAACCGCCAACGCTCAAGCCTATATCCGGGAATTCGCAAAAGAGCAGGGCATTCGCCTATTCGATATCGGTCGGGGAATTTGCCATCAAGTTCTGGTCGAAGAAGGCATCGCTGCACCAGGGAAAATTGTCATCGGTTCCGACTCACACTCAACAAGCTACGGAGCCGTATCGGCGTTTGGATGTGGCATGGGATCCACCGACATTGCCCTGTGCTGGGGAACGGGCAAAACTTGGTTTCGAGTTCCCCAATCACTGCGCATCGAGGTGAGCGGATCGTTCAACATCGGGGTCGACGCCAAAGATTTGGCACTCTGGTTGTGCCGGCAATTGACAATCGATGGAGCCAATTATCAGGCGATTGAATATCACGGCCTAGACAATTTGCCACTGTATGAACGACAAACGCTCTGCAGCATGGCAATTGAACTGGGCGCAAAAGCCGGTTTATTCCCAACACCTTCCTATGTTGGCGCGCCCGGTCCAGGATTGTTGAAAATTGATCATGACGCAAAATACGCGCGGACGTTCACCGTCGAGCTTAATCAACTTGAACCGCAGGTCGCCATCCCACATTCGGTTGATGATGTCGTCGATTTGTCGGCAGTCGCGGGCGAACCAATCGACGTCGTGTTTTTGGGAACCTGCACGAACGGTCGGGCTGAGGATATTGCCAAGGCGGCAAACATAATTCAAGGTCGACAACTGAAAACGCGCATGATTGTTTCACCTGCCTCCAGCCGCGAACTCCAACGTTCACTGGCCGATGGTACTCTGCAAACACTCTTGTCCGCAGGTGCCACAATCACCACGCCTGGATGCGGGCCATGCATGGGCCGTCATCAAGGGACGTTAGCCGACAATGAACGGTGTCTATCCACAGGCAATCGAAATTTTCGAGGACGGATGGGATCACCTGAATCCAAGATTTATTTGGCATCGCCGGCAGTTGCTGCGGCTACCGCGTTGACCGGTGTAATTAGCGATCCGCGGTTGGTTGGAGTTTCAGGAAATCAAATTGATCAACCATTTGAAGTGGAGAACGAGTATGTCTAGGATTTGGAAATTTGGCAGCGACGTTGATACGGATCAAATTGTGCCAGGGCGTTACGCTCCTTACATGCGCCCTAATGAAGACGTGGGTACGGCTGCGTTCATCGAAGCACATCCCGAGTTCAATCGCCAAGCCAAACCGGGTGATTTGATTTTGGCCAACAACAATTTCGGTTGCGGATCCTCACGCGAATATGCTCCTTTGGCTCTTAAACGCCGCCAAATTAAGGCGATTCTGGCGACGAGCTTCGCACGCATCTTTTATCGCAATGCCATCAATCTCGGAATCCCGTTGTTCGTCGTGCCGGGGCTATATGATCAAGTCGACGATGGCGTCGAGGCCGACCTGGATGTCGCCGCAGCGACTCTCACCGTGGACGGCTCTCGTTTTGAGCTGCCGCAATTACCCGAGTTCGCTCAATCGATCATCAGCGCGGGCGGGATCGTCAATTACGTTCGCGAGCATGGTTCGTTTCCCGGTGAAAAATCCAGGATGGCAGTCCCCCAATAATATGGAATATTGAAATATGAAGTCCAACGCATCGTTTCCAGATTGCGTCGGAAATTGAGCTGCAAGATCGTGGCCGAGATCATCGATATTCACACCGAACGGACTCTGCGACACAGGGCACTTTTGCCAAAGCGACAGATGTACAAACGTGCCGAACATATTTCCCTTGAAATCCGCAACTGAGGTTTTGTAGATCCAATGGCAGCAAACAAACATCAACCCGAAATTAGAAAACTCTGTGTCATTCCAGGGGACGGTATCGGACCGGAAGTAACTGAAGAAGCTGTTGCGGTGTTACGTGCAGTGATGCGCGACGTGCAAATAATTTACGCCGAGGCGGGCTGGGAAGTTTTCAGGCGAACTGGTTCTGCTGTTCCACCGGCAACGTTGGAAGCATTGAGATCTTGCGGTGCTGGCCTGTTCGGAGCGGTTTCGTCACCGTCTCAATTCGTGCCCGGATATAAGAGTGCGATTTTGACCATGCGACAAGAGTTAAACCTGCATGCGAATATCCGCCCCATTGATGCTCGCTGGAGCGAGACTGCAATGGACAACGTACGGTTGGTGATCGTTCGCGAAAACACCGAAGATCTATATGTCGGTCAAGAGACGAGCGATGGAGAGATCGCTGTCGCGCGGCGCGTCATTTCGAGAAACGCGTCGAAGCGTATTGCACGAACTGCTTGCGAAGTTGCAACACGCTTTCGGAAATCGCAAATTCACATCGTCCACAAGGCAAATGTCTTGCCAAAAACGGACGGGCTTTTCCGAGATGCTGCCAGAGAAGCGATTGAGGAATACATGACCGAAAATCATCGCTCGTTCGAGATCAGCGAAGGCTTGGTTGACATTGTGGCCTATCGTTTGGTGGCTCAACCGAAACAATTTGAAGTCCTGGTAACAACCAACATGTTCGGCGATATTCTGTCCGACTTGGCAGCTTATTGGTGCGGTGGGATGGGGAGGGCTCCCAGTTTGAATTGGGGAGAGGGTATCGCGCTGGCCGAACCCGTTCATGGGTCTGCGCCGGATATCGCTGGCAAGGGTATTGCTGATCCAACGGCCGCTATCTTGAGCGTTGCGCTCTTATGTCGTTTGCATTGGAACGATTGGCGGACTGCCGATCGGATCGAGTCACTCTGCGAACGAAAACTCTCGGCATCGTCTCGCTGATCTCACTGACTCGATCGAATGGTCGAGCTTGGCAACTTCGCGGCGGTCCACTAATCCTGGTGTGACTCGCGTTCGCTCAGTTGGTCTGCACGCAGTCCAAGTGGTTCGCCGACCATGAATTTCCAGTCCGTTAGCTGTGCCGGTGTCAACGTGTCCAGGATCTGTTCGAGCAGTTCACCATCTTGAATTGGCGCAAAACCGTTTCCAGGTCCTCGCCTTGAATCGCGACCGAATGGAGGGCGTCTGCCCATCAAGTTCTTTATATTCTCTTGCTGCTCTTTCGTAAGCTCCAAACGTTTAACAACATCATAATCGCGGAACGCTGAGACTCCTTGGAGTTGTATGGCAATTTGATTCAAGCGGAGCAACTGTTCTTCGGATAAAATTGCCGACAATTTTTCATTGTGCCGCCGCGCGATTGCGATTGCCTGTTCACGAGAATGTTCGACGAAATGGGACGGGCCGCTATTTCTTATCGGTGATTTAAAGGAATTCACTTTTCCATTCGGCCCAGGACCCGCTAGATCTGTTCGGACGGGCGGCAATGGTCCAGGCCCAACACTTGGAATAGGAATCTGGGGAAATTCTCCCAAGACCTCTTTCAACGACTCACGCTGCTCGGAAGTGGTTTGAATATCCGCCAGCACTTGGGGATCACGTAGGAGAAAGAATTGTCGGTCCGCCCTCAATAACTCCAGATCGTCCAAGATTTTTTCGACCCGGTCACGCGTCGCTTCGAGTATTGCTTGGTCTCCAGGGCGGTCGCTACTTTCATCGATGAACTCTTGGTAATACTGCAATACCGTTTCAAGCAAACGAGCCCGCAGACCTTCTTGGAAAGGATTGTCCAAAGATTCATCTTCGGCTATTTGGATCATTTCATCAGCCGCGCGTTGAGCCAGAGCCAACCGCGATTCAGCTTGAATCGTTCGTTGTTGCTCACCTTGCAACGCTAATTTGGTTCGCTGCTGCTCCTGCCACACTCGTCCAGTTGCAATCCCCATGACAATTGCCGAAACTAAGCACATCAATCCCGCGGCGATCAAATACCCGGGATGCCGGCGCGTCCATTTCCGTAGCCGTTCGACCATCGTGGGCCGCCGAGCCAAAATCGGTCGTTCCGTCAAAAAACGGCGCAAGTCCTCAGCGAACTCTGCCGCAGTTACATACCGTTCCTCTGGCGCTTTGGCGATCGCCTTCAACACGATCGTTTCCAATTCCACCGGAATCGAACGATCAATATTCCGAACGTATTTCGGTTCCTGATGCAATATTTGGTACAGCAACGCGGCATGAGCATCACCCGAAAACATCGGTTGCAGCGTTAACATTTCGTACAAAGTCACTCCCAGCGAATAAATGTCGGCCCGATGGTCCACTTGGCCTCGCTGCCCAATCGCTTGCTCAGGACTCATGTAGCGTAGTGTGCCGAGCAACTCACCTGAGCGGGTGAGCGAAACATCTGAAGCTATTTGAGCTAGACCGAAGTCCGTAACCCAAACTCTCCCTTTGTCATTCAGCAGTATATTTGCCGGCTTGACGTCGCGATGCACTACTCCAGCGGCATGGGCAAAGTCGACCGCGTCCGCAACTTCAGCCATAATTTTGGCAGCCGTACGCCACCGCTCCTTCCGCGAGTTCAAGGTCTGGGTGCGGGTAACTGCCACGGTATCTGAGTGGCTTGGCAATCGTTGCTGCCTTGGATCGCTTGGTTGTGATGGACGTGCTTCCGAGCGCCACTCATCCAGTAATTCTGCCAAGCTGCGCCCTTCGATAAACTGCATTGCATAGAAGTGCACTCCACGCTCACAACCGACCGCATAGATTGGCAAAATATTAGTGTGATGTAGCTGAGCCGCCGCCTGTGACTCGATCTTAAATCGTTGCAGCTGCCGTTCATCCAACGCTGCCGCAAACGGTAGAACTTTAAGAGCCACGCGTCTTCCCAACGATAACTGAATCGCTTCATAAACAACACCCATACCGCCCCGTGCAATTTGACGAACAATCTTGAAATCACCGAGAGGGAGTTGCGGCTGAACCGTCTCGGCATCACATCCGCTGGCATTTTGAGGCTTCAGCGAATGAGCGAGTTCGATTCCATCAAAATACTCGTTTAATTGCGTGGCCATTTGGGGGTAACGATTGATTAGCTCCGAACGGTTTGGGCTTTCACCTGCTTCCAACTGGGATAGAAATTCTCGCGCCAATTCGAGCATTCGCGGATCATCGTCGACCATATCGTGTTTATCGCTCATAATTGCTCCTCAACAAACTGTTTGCGAAGCTTGGCTATTCCCCTCAGCCACAATTTCTCAACGCTGTCGACGGAACGCCCCAACTGCTCGGCAATTTGTGGGAACGTCAATCCTTCCAAATGACGCAACGTCAATACCTCTTGATAGTCATCAGGCAAGAGCGTCAACGCTTCGGCGACCAAGCGTGTCATTTCTCTGCCAGCAGCATGTTGGCTGGGTGAACTTCGCGGATCGATGGCCAATTGATGCAGGCCACATGTCGACTGATCGAACCGTGCAACCATCGCACGTTCCAAATTCAGGTCCCGGGCCTGAGTTCCACGATAGTGCCGTACCATGTTCGCCAAGGTGCCGGCCAAAATCGTCTGCAGCCACTTCTCAAATTGAGGCATTTCAGTCCCTTGAAAATTGGGGAACTGGCGGTAGACACTGAAAAACACGTCTTGGACAATGTCACTCGCTCCAACTTTTCCGCGAAACTGCCGCCCAATCTCCTGTCGAGCCAACAGCCGCAAATAACCGCGGTGTGATTCCAGCAATTGGCCCAGCGCCACAGCGTCGCCAATCCTCGCTCGATTTAACAATCCTTGATCATCCATTGATATCTTTTGCCATCTGGAAACCTAAATCGAGTTTGAGCATCATGGATATCGTGTCAGAGTACCAAAATTGCCGGTCGACCATCCTCAACACCAATCATGTGGAATCATGAATCACTTTCGCGCCAGTGGTCTGAAGTCTACCCGAATTCACCACGGCCCAACCCGCTGACCCAATGTCCCATCTGAGACGCCGTCGCATTCACGACGGCTTCGTCAAAATTCTCGTTACAGTAACACGATCACCGGACTGTTATTTCCATGGACCTGCACACATTGCGGCAACGATTCGATCGCAGCTCTAATTCTAGCAGATGTGAAAACCGTGTTCGCAATCATTCCAGTTACAAGTCACAAAAACTAGAAAGACACCGCCGGAATTTTTGAGTTCTGGCACTAAATTTTATGTAAATACTTTAAGGTCACATCGCCAGCGCAAACGCGTTGGGGGTGTCCACAACTTTTGCCACCGCTTAACGCATTTCTGGCGTGCCACCCGTACGAGTCACGCGATTTGTTTCCTGGAACCGCTTTCCGTCGCGTTGGGAAGCCAGAACTGTTTGAACGCGGGCATTATTCAAACCTTATGTTTCCGGGTTCAAAGGGTGCATTTTGCAACCGTCTCACGATCAGCAGTAGCAACCCAGGTTTCTTTCGATTCCTCCTAAATGACCGTTGGGTATTGCGGACTACTTGGCTTTTAAACACGTGGAAACCGTCAAAGTATCGTCGCTATCACTTCGCGCCACTATCTTTTCGAGTTTTTCACAGAATTCGCGGCGGCTTCGAATCAATACCGTGACCATAACAGGAGCGCACCGAAGTAATCGGGCCGACAAAGTTCGCATGAGAGGGATGCGGCAGTTGAAGGTTGCCGCGAATTGGAGATCAAACTGGTTTAACCCTCACACAAACTGCCCGATTTGACTGGATCAACACTCGCGATATTTGGAAACGAAACGCTAAATGTTTGAATGGCTTACTTCTACTCCGATTCCACAAGAGCAATTATCCACATTGGATAGCGGCGGTAGGATTGTTGTTGGCATATTCATGGGAGCGCTGGTTGCCATGATTTACCGCTGCTCTCACGGCCGCGAAAATGGTGAAGCCCGATCGCTGTATGCGACGTTGGTATTGCTTTGCGCCTTGATTGCCATGGTTACCATGGTAATTGGTGGTAGCGTAGCAAAAGCCTTCAGTCTTGTCGGTGCTCTTTCAATCGTTCGTTTTCGTACGGTCGTCGAAGATACGCGCGATACTGCTTTTGTAATTTTTTCAGTCATCGTCGGCATGGCCGTTGGTTCAGGTTTCTTTGCGTTACCAGCGATTGGCATTGCGACGATCGGTGGAACGGCAATCGCACTCCAAAACAGTTTTAAGGGATGGGGGACTCGCGACCAGACTTTCGAGTTGACCATACGTTTGCCGCTGAGTTGCAACCCAGACGAAGTCTTGCGGAACTCATTCTTTAGCTACTTTGAACGATCGCATCTCCAGGCGGCCAGCACCGTCAAACAAGGAACCTTGGTGGAGTACATTTATCAAGTTCACGTCCACTCGCGCGACAGCCTACCCGAGATCGCACGGCAGATTGCGCAACTTGACGGGATCAATGGTTTTGAGATCAAGAGCAAGACATAAAACAAAGAATCACAATGCATGCTTTCCGCAGATTTGAGCGGAAGGGATATAACCTTGAAAGGAATTTGCTATGAAATGGTTACTGATACTCGTCTCGTTTGCTTTCTGCTGTGGCACTGCCGTAGCTCAGGATGGACGACCGCCACGAGGTGGGTTCGGCGGCTTTGGTGGTCCTCCTGGTCCAATAGTATTTGGCGGACCGATGAGCCAAGAACGGAAATTGCTTGAGCAGTTTGATGCAAACAATGATGGTTGGTTAAACGACACCGAGCGTCAACGTGCTCGTGAATCGATCACGAATGACGGCGATACTCGACGTATGCGCGGTCCAGGTGGGCCAGGTGGGCCGGGCGGTCCGGGTGGGCCAGGTGGCGGTCGTCAGCTTCCGCCCCCTTCTGCTGGGAAGACGATTAGCCCGGATGACGTGACCGCAGTTTCAGGTTCGCTGTACACCTTGGATGAGGTGCGCACGTTATTCTTGCAGTTCCCCAACAAGGACTGGGAAGAAGAACTCGAGGCTTTCTACAAGACGGATGTGGACGTTCCGGCAACATTGATCGTGGATGGTGTAACTTACCCTAATGTTGGTGTTCACTTTCGAGGTGCTTCCTCTTATTTCTCGGTTTCCAGAGGATACAAACGGTCGCTGAATCTTTCGTTTGACCTCGTGGATTCTGATCAGCGATTATTGGGATATAAAACGCTGAATCTGCTCAATTGCAATGGCGATCCAACATTCATGCGAGGCGTATTGTTTACCGAAATCGCAAGAAAATACATTCCCGTCCCGCAAGCAAATTTTGTGCGTGTTGTGATCAACGGCGAAGACTGGGGCCTGTTCGTCAATGCCCAGCAATTTAACAAGGAATTTATTGCCGAACATTTTCCGTCCGACAAGGGTGCTCGCTGGAAAGTGCCCGGCAGCCCCGGTGGACGAGGTGGCTTGGACTACATCGGTGAGAGAATCGATGACTATCGGAACCATTATGAAATCAAGTCTGGCGATAAAGATGAAAGTTGGCGCAAGCTCATCAATTTGTGCAAAACCTTGAATGAGACACCAATCGAACAACTGCCGACGGCTATAGAAGGGAAGCTCGACGTAGAAAGCGTACTCTGGTTCCTCGCCCTCGACGTTGCACTAGTTAATTCCGATGGGTATTGGATTCGCGCGAGTGATTACAATCTCTATATGGATCCCTCTGGCAAATTCTATTTAGTGCCGCATGATGTGAATGAGACGTTGAGTGCGGGGATGCAGGGCCCTGGTATGGCGGCCCCATTCGGACCAGGGCGCGGCGGCCCGCCGGGGGATGGTCCAGGCGGGATGCGCCGCGGGGAGCGCGGACAAGGACTTGATCGCGAAGAACCACGACGAGCAGGTGCTCCTCCCGATCGCTTGCCCGGTGGTGGTCCGCCTGGGCAACGAGATGGCGTGCGCCCGCTCGGTCCTCCGGGTGGCGGATTCGCAGAGAGAATTCCACCGGAAGGCGGCTTTCCAGGTCCAGGGGGAATGCCTGGGAGAGGCTTTGGACCTGGAGGACCAGGCGGCTTTGAACTCGACCCGCTGGTCGGATTGGACGATCCAACCAAGCCGTTGCGCAGTCGCTTGTTGGCAGTACCCGAATACCGAGAGAAGTATCTGCGAAACGTCAAGAAGATCGCGGAGGACGATTTGAGCTGGCCGCAACTTGAGCCGCGCGTCAAGGCGTTTGCGAATATGATCGAACCAATCCTCGCTGAAGATACGAAAAAGCTGACTTCGCTTGAAGACTTTCGCAGGTCAATCGCAAGCGAATCGGCCGCAGAATCGGCTGAAGCGCGACCTGAGAATCGCGGTTCGAATTCGCTGTCTTCATTTTTTGAGAAACGCCGCAACTATCTGTTGAAACACCCGGCAATTCAGGAACTCAAAGATTGAACTCATAGATTAGCCAACGAGGCAATAGTCAAGACTATTGGGCAACACAAAAAAGAGAAATTTGAAGTTCAATATCAAGGACATGCGCATTTGCATTGCGGCAGCGACAACATCATAAAATTCTATTTGGTGCCGATCGCGAATTGCCATAAATTGCAAAGTGCATGTCCTTTTTGGATTTTCTCAGTTCTACGCTATTGCTGAGCGTCGAGAAAGTCATTGATCATCGGGACGATCACAGACATGCGCTGCATCAGCGTGACGTGGGTCGCGTCGGGCAAGATGGCGAGGCGTGATGAAGAGCGCGGCTGTATGTCGCCGGAGATATCGCCGCCCTTCAGGCGAAACATTTCCGCGATGTGCTCGAGCCGTATGCCATCGGCATCGCGGGCCTGTAAATATTTCTGTGTCAGCAGTTAGTTCGGGTACATATTTGAGTTAT